>NZ_JBYTBS010000055.1:0-49490 GCF_058789495.1 Paenibacillus sp. FW126-R14
AAACTATATCACATAGTATTTTTTTGATTCTGTGTTGTATTTAACAAAAATGAAGAAAGCTGTTGATCGGTGAATAAGGGGGGGATGATTTCGACTCCTAAATATCATCAGTCCGCGGATATCAGATGATTTTGCAGGAAAATGTTGAAAAATGTCGAAATAATAGATGAGTAATCTCTGAAATTATAGAAAAGGGGAGCAACATGGCTTTTAAATCAATCAAACACAAAATAATTTGGCCCTTGATGGTAGTGTTGTTGGCAGTGTCCGTAGGGACAGGAACAATTACGTATCGACAAACGGCTGAAAGTCTTCATGAGAAAGGTTTTACAACGTTAGAAACAGCACGAATTGGAATTGAGAACGCATACATTGCGAGGAAGGCAACGGAAAGTGTGATGGAGAGGGAGATGGTTGGACAAGCAGTCCTCCTGTCGTATATGTATGATAAAATTCCTATGAACTTTAAGCAAGCCGCCGAATTAGCCGGGCGCTCCGGTATCGACGAGTTTTGGATCACCAATGCACAGGGACAGTTAGTACTGACCAATGCGGGCGAAAAGATTGACTTCAATTTTGGGGCTGACGCCAAGAATCAAGCATATGAATTTATGGATTTAATTACCGGCAAACAGAAAATAGTAACGCAGCCGGCTCAGCAGCGGAGCATTGATTCTAAGGTGTATAAATACGTCGGCGTGTCCGGATGGACATCTCCGCGCATTGTGCAAACAGGAAGAGATGGAGCCACGCTAACCGAACTCGATAGCAAAATCGGAGCGAAGCCGGTGCTGACTCAGCTAAAGTCGGAGCTTGGCGGAGATGTACTGTTCGCGGGGATCGTTGATTCCACAGGTAAACTAGTTGCTTCTTCCGATGATACCATTTCACAGCTTGACGCGGAACTGCTGGACTCTCTAAACGTTAGTTTGGCAGGGGCTGACCACAAAGCATACAAGACGATGTCGTTCGATGGAACGAAAGCCAAGTATTATTTTAAATCGCTATCGAACGGTCAAGTGCTCGTACTTGCGTTGTCGGAGCAGGTATTGACAAAATTCTTTTATACAACCTGTATTGCCACACTTGCAGGCTTACTGATTGCCGGGGCTGTATTGTTTTTAATTGTCAGTCGCCAGTTCAAGAGGTTGGAGAGACTGCAAGCAGCAATGGTCGCGATAGCTCAGGGGGACGGAGATTTAACGAGAAGATTGCCCGACGCCTCGATGGATGAAATCGGCAGACTGTCGGCTGCGACAAATCAATTTATTGAGAAAATTCATGCCATCGTCAAGGATGTTAAACAATCTGCGAGTCTAAGTAAAGGTAATGCAGATCATATCAAAGATTCGATGAAACAAACAAATACGATTTCTTATGAAATCAATACGACAATCCACGAATTGGCAACAGCTGCTGCGAGTCAGGCGGAGGTAGTGGAGGATGGGATGAAGGGCGTTCAAGAATTGGCCGAATTGATTGATGACACCAACGAACACGTTCAAATTCTACAAAATAATAGTGCTATTATTCGGGAGAAGGAAGAGCGAGGCGCTGAAGCGATGCAGGCGATGATCCAGTTGATTCGCAATAACGTTGCCGTGACCAGAGAGGTAGAGTCCAGCGTTAGTAAACTCATGCATGATATTGACGCCATTCAAGAGATGGTCACGACCATTCACTCTATATCGAGGCAAACCAATTTACTTGCGCTTAACGCTTCGATTGAGGCAGCTAGGGCCGGAGAAAATGGCCGCGGATTCGCCGTAGTCGCTGCTGAAGTGAGAACGCTTTCTGTTCAGGCAGGCGAGGCAGCTGGCCATATTCAGGTGTTGATTGAGAACGTTTTGCATTCTGCCCAGCAAACGTCTACAGCGATGGAGCAGTCGCTTCATATCGTAGGCTCGCAGGAAGAGAACGCAGGGCAGACATCCCATACATTTGATTTAATTCATACCTCTTTGCAGCAAATGCATGAATCTATTGAAAATATCACGACAGATATGGAGCGTGTAGATAACCGTAAAAACAAAATTGTTAAGTTTATCGAGCTTTCCTCAGCCAGTTCCGAAGAAACGGCGGCAAGTTCCGAGGAAGTTTTGGCCAACGTAGAGACGCTAGGCGAAATGTTCGATCGTGTACATAAAGAAACGATTGAGCTGCACAATCAGATGACGAGCTTGCAAGAAGTTGTTGATAAATTTAAAGTGTAGTATTTGATAAGTTTTGCTTGAGAACCCTGTGAGGGGTTCTTTTTGTTCTGATACCTAAACAAAAAGCATCGAATAAGGTTTATTGAAACTACGAAATACAGATGGTTTACTTAAGGAGATTGAAGAAGCTTTGTCGAGGCTTAGCGATAGAGAGCACAGATACACTTACAGGCAAAAAATTAATCGTCGTCGGAATGTTATGGCATGTGTGACCTTAGGCATAAACCTTATTTTAAAAGTATTTAAAGTGAGCTAAGACGATCAATTAAAATGATGAGTTAGTGTAATGGGGGAGCTTAAGCATGTCGTATACTTATAATATTGAGATCACCTAAATATGTAAAACTGAGAGGACTGATTTAATGAGTTCAATAGTTATTATTGTCATTATGTTCGTTATTTTTTGTTTAATTGGCATGTTCAGCAAAGACAAGAGTAGAAGAAGTAATTCTAGCCATAGTCACAATCACAGCACTAATCAGTTTATTAATAATTCTTCAGATCATGATATCCATCGCCAGCACCACAATCATCATAACAACCATAATCATATTCATCATGACCACCATCATCACAATCACGATCATGAACATCACAATCACCATCACAATGATTCCTCTAGCGGAGGCGGAAGTGATAGTGGAGGTGGTAGTGACAGCGGAGGCAGTAGTAGCAGCGATTAATTGTGAGAGTCTAATTGGCTCTTTTTTTTAATTTGTTTCCAACTTATATTCTGGAGGTGGCAGATATGTAAGGCCAAGAGAGCGTGGCTCGGATAGGGATAAAGCCAAACAAATATGGCTCGAGAGCAGCGGTAAGCTGAAGCTCAAGGTAGTGGTATCGGCTTCTGTACTCATATTTGTGTAGTTGCTCTTAGTGGCAACGGGCAGACTAACAGAGCAATAGAAGTATGTATGCCACAGTTTCATCATACTTATCTGACTGCTCCCACGAAGGTATGAGTGAGTCAGATTACTACAACTTTACACTAGTCCTAACCTCCTATTTTGTCATATAATGGTAATATATAGGGGGGTGATAATAGGGATGAGCTTTAGTATTAATAGATCAAAACTACAAAATCTCGCAAGAGCAGCAAACGCAAAAGTCTTATCAGGAAATTCAGTACAAGACGTGTTTACCTCATTTAAGCTCAAAATGTGGAATTTGGCTGATTTTATTAGTGCATTTGACAGCTACACAATGGCGAACTGGGTGCTATTCAAAGACAGATGGATACATAATCATACATACGAAAACACTCAGAAATATAAAAGAGGGAAGATTGTCATGGTGGACTTGGGTGCTTCAAATTTTAGGAACGAACCTTCCTATGAACATCCATGCATTATTTTGGCTAATCGAAAAAACAAAGTTCTTGTAGTCCCTTGTAGCGGAGGAGCATATGGGAAAGGATACTCTGATGTTATTGATTCTGTCGCTAATACACAAGGATTTAAAAAGAATACAGGGGTACAAGTTGGAAGTATAAGATGGATTCATAAAAATAGGATACTTTATAAGATGAGCGGCGAAGCCTCCAGTGAACTTCTAGATAAAATTGATGAGTTTCAGCTTGCATTGATTCCAATGAATACTAAACGAAATTCAATAATTAATATGCTCCTTTCTGATAAAACAAAAGATGAGAAGCGGATTCGTGAATTAACCAACGAGATCTCTGAGAAAGATAAAATTCTTGAAGAAATGATGGAATGGTTTGTATCACATGAAGGCATTGAAAAGCAAGTGGTTGAAGAGAAACTCTCCGAGATTTTGCTAAAAAAGATTGCAAATTAGAATTTTCCATGTTACTTTATTATTACCTAGAGCGGAACGCTCGCAAGCACATGCCTATTATGGCGTGACCAGAATGTTTTTCTTGGGAGGCTGGATACTTTTCCAGTCTCTGTTTCATTTTATTACTTATAAATAAATATTAGATTACACAAGTCCGCTCCCACCAAAATGGAGTGGCTTTTTTGTTATTTCTGAAGATGAGAAGAAGACTAAGCTCTACTTTAATTGAAGGAGAGTAGGTTATGCTGCGAGCCTTAAATGAAAAATAGATAACAAAAAAACCCTTATTTATCAAGGGTTTCTTGCAATGATTTGCTATGACCTGTAGTGGGCTCGAACCACTGACCCCTACCCTGTCAAGATAGTGCTCTCCCAGCTGAGCTAACAAGTCGTTTTGTGAAGACAATTAGTAATATACCAAGAATTCTTAAGATTGTCAACACATACATAACTGTATATGTTATTGACGCCATAGGCGGAAAAACTTCATGAAAAGTTGGTAAGATTTACGCTTCTTTTTGGACCTTGGAATATAGGATAGGTCGGTCGCTGAAGCGGGTATGGCCGTTGAACTGCCTTTACCGAGCAGGATGGAAAGTTCATCATTTGTTAAGCCTTGGGATGTCATGGGAGTTGTCAACCTTTCTGGACGATCATGTCATTAATATATCAAAAAATAAACGAGTAGGATATAGGACTTTCATATTAGCGTGATTTATGGTAACTTGGTGTCATTAGAGTTTGGGAGGAACAGGAATGACGAAGCAGCAGCATCGATGGAATTTGCGTTTGAAGAGCAGCAATGTGTATTTAGGTACGGTATATTTAGGCGACCCGCTGCCTGAAGTGGAAGATGTGATTATGATTGGCGAGAAGAAATATACGATTCTCGAGCTTGGAAGCAACCGTGATGCAAGCGATGTATTTGTTGAAGAAGTAAAAAAGAAATAACGCATAGCCAAAAGCGCTGTCTAGACGGATATTTCCGCTAAGCAGCGCTTTTATTTGTAGATAAGAAAGTATAAGTTTTATACTTTTGCTTCGCATCTACCTTGACAAACGCGCCCGCCCTAAAAGGACGGCGAAGTCGTTTATCCTTGTGGGCAGGCTAGGCGATGTTGTAAAGGGAAGCGAGACAATCGACGAACATTTTGTTATACTCCTCGCGGGTATAGTCTTTGTTGCAGGCGATGTCTCTTCCGAGGAATTGGAACCAGGTGATTTCGGTTTGATTTTTTTTGTAGATGAATTTGCCGTGCTGGATGAGGAATGTAGCGTTCTCAAAGTAAGGTACGTTGTCAAACTGAAGCGTTTTTTCACCTTTTTGTTCGCTGACTAATGTTGCCAACAGAATGAGCATGCGGTACGGATCTCGGAATATTTCATATTGCTGTTCAGTCATGATTACCACTCCTTTTGGTATCAGGGATAAGGTCATCATACTAAAGTGCTAATGCGAATAAAATATGCAGGCTAAAACTGGTGAGGATATCGAAGAAATAAAGGACGATTTTGAAGAAAAAAAGAAAAAGACTGAAGGCCACTCTAAGGAGGATCGAGTGAAATCAGTCTTTTTGAGCTTGCTCCTACATCAAAGGATTAACGTTTGAAGCTGGAAAGTTGCTGTTCAGCAAGTTGTACCAAACGCTTCGTGATGTTTCCGCCGATTGCGCCGGCATCACGTGTTGCCAAGTTACCATTGTAGCCAGTAGGGGAGAGAGGGACACCAATTTCCTGAGCGACTTCAAACTTCAGTTGATCCAATGCTGCTTTTGCTTGTTGTACGACTAAAGTGTTGTTTCTAGCCATTCAAAATCATCTCCTTTTTTATGGTACACCAGTATTATTTGAATGTTCAGAAAATTTATACGCAAAAAAATAAAAAAATCCATAAAATTAATAACCCCCCAACCGGTTGGCTGGAGGGGAGATTTATTTTAAAATAAAGATTAATTATTCCTCTTCGGATTCCACGCTTTCTTCAGCCGCTGCAGCCTCTTGGCTAGCTTCAGCTACTTCCTCAGCCGCCTCTTCGTTCACTGCTTCTACTTCTTCAGCGGACTCTTCGGCGATTTCTTCTTCATTTTGGGATACTACTTCTTCCTCTTGGCTCATATATTGTCACCTCCTCTGATATGTATAGTAACATTCTATCTGCTTCTAGCAGGGTATTCAAGAGGGAATAAAGCGTTTTCAATAGATTTAATGTAACCTTAATGGAATTGTCAAAGCATGTTGAAAGCGCTTAGCAATATGGGTCGTTTTATGTTTGGAAATGGCTTATTTTCGCCGGATTTTCATGATAAGCATGTTTTATTTTTCTATGAATATACATGAAGCGAAGCAGCAAAAGCTTATGATCTGCTCTTATTAGGAGGAGTCCGAATGAACCGGTCGGATGTTATTTTGGAACTGCAGCTAGTACCCGAATTGCTCAAACAAGCCGAAGCTATTTATGTGGATGCGGTATCGGAGCTAAGTTGGGCCAAACATCAGCTTTTGGCGAAGGAATGCGAGGTCATTGGAGACGGTTTGGTCACGGGAAAAAATGAACAGCAGCGTCAGGCCGAAATCTGGCCATATACGAAAGATTTGCAGGAGCAAGTGCTGCGAATGGAGGATGCCGTCGAGCATACCAAGGTAGAGTTTCATTTCTACAAGCGGAAACTTGAGAATCTTCAAATCATAGCGAAATTGATGACCATTTTGTAAATAGGACGATCATCATCCAAAGTCTGCAATCGGAAGATTGCGGGCTTTTTGTTATTTCTGAATGGCTTATGAAAATTTATTCTTGGGATACGGTTACAGCAGAAGTCAGTTGCGCATCATAAGGTTAGATGATGTAAAACGCAAAGTTTCGGGAGGATAATACTTAATGAAATCACTGAAAACTGTTGTAACTGTAAGTCTAGGACTGCTCGTACTGACAGGATGTCAAACCGTCAAAAGCTCAGCGATTGCTGAAACCGCCTCATCACCGCCCCTGCAAGTTACATTAATTGGTACGAATGGACAACCTACCGGAACGGCTCAATTAACGGCTGTTCAGGAGGGGGTACGGATTGATCTTCAAGTTAGCGGGCTGAAGCCGGGTCTCCACGGATTTCATATTCATGAAAAATCAGTTTGTGAGGCGCCGACTTTTGACTCGGCAGGCGCGCACTTTAATCCGACGCATAAACAGCATGGATTTCTCAATCCTAAAGGCTTTCATGCCGGGGACCTTCCTAATCTTGTTGTAGATGAACAAGGGAATGGTCGTTTGAGTACGGTCACTCAATCTGTTGTGCTGCTTCCTGACAAGCCGAATTCGTTGCTAAAGCCAGGAGGGACTTCTCTGGTTATTCATGAGAAAGAAGATGATCTGAAGACGGATCCATCCGGTAATTCTGGTAAACGAATCGCCTGCGGTCCCGTGAAATAAAGGAAGGAGAATCTTGACATCATGATCAAAACACAAGATCTCAAGCTGCAAATGGATGAACTCACAAAGCAAAATGATTTGGTGCTTATCGAGCTCGAGCAAGTGAAAAAAATGTTGTTAGGCGGCTCCCAAAACTCCCAAGGCTCTCAGGGATCTCAAGGCTCCCAAGGCTCTCAAGGATCTCAAGGATCACAGGGGGGACAAGGAGGCCAAAATCAGCAGCAGCAAGCTTCTGACTCCGGTCAACAACAAGCTCAGGGACAAGATCAAGGGCAAAGCCAGAGTCAAGCTCAAGGTCGGGGTCAGGGTCAGGGTCAAAATGAAGGTCAAGGTCAAAACCACCAAAGTCAAAACGGTCAAAACCAAGGTCAAAACGGTCAAAACCAAAATCAAAGTCAGGGCCAAGGCCAGCAGGCATGTCAAAATGGCGGCAACGGCCAACAAGTCTCGGACTTAGCCAATGAATTGCTGAAAATTAAGGATATGGTTGAAAAGCTTGAACAGAAGACGTCTCAATATGTCAGCAGCCAATCCAATAATGGCACATTATCCGAGAAGGATGCCGTGAATCTGATATTGACGTTAATGAACGGAATGGTCGATTGGGCCAGCGAATTTGTCTCCTCTAAAGCATCCTCCAACGGACAGCTGCAATAACCGAATATCTCACAAATGGTGATCGCTCAAAATCTGCCAGTCTGGAAATCCAGACTGGTTCTTCTTCCGGTTAGCTTTGCAAGCGCTTACTATCATTCCGGCGGAAATACCACGATATTTGGTTTATGCCATTTTTTTTGGATCATGAACATGAGCATGCTTTTTATGTGCAAAATAGTATAAAGTAGAAGAAATAGAAGAAATAGAAGAAATAGAAGAAATAGTAGGGGGAAAGAGGAGGGGGCCTATGCTGAAATTGCTGATCGTCGATGATGAAATCGAAATCAGGGAAGGTTTAGTGGCGCTGAATTGGGCGGAACTGGGGCTTGCCGTCACAAAGGTTTGCGAGCATGGGCTCGAGGCTTACATGTGGGTTCAAGAAAACCCGGTAGATCTCGTTTTAACGGATATTCGTATGCCGCATATGGATGGGATTGAGCTTGCTGCGAAGTTACATGAGCAATTTGCTTTTACGAAGGTTATCGTTCTCTCAGGACATGATGATTTTGAATATGCTAGAAACTGCATGCGCTATGGTGTTGAGGATTATTTGCTAAAGCCGCTTCGCATTGACCAATGGAGAGACACTATGCTTCGGGCCGTCGAAAGCTTGAATAGGGACAAACAACAGCAACTGCGAACCGAATTGCTCGAGAGGCGTTCGAATTTGTTGACGGGCGTTTTGCGGAAGAAATTCATCCAGCATTGCACGACTGTGCCGATTACGGAAGAAGAATGGGAGGAAGGATGCTCCAGCAGCGAGATGTTGATGGAGCATCCGCCATACACGGTTTGCCTATTGCGATTTGACGCTGCGGTGGAGACTCATGGAATTGACTTTCGATTGCTGGCTTTTGCCATGAATAATGTTGTGAACGATTTATTGGCTGATCATCATGGCTACCAGTTCGTGAATGAATTTACGGCCGAAATCATATTAATCGCCCAAGGGACGGAGTCTGTCATCGATAAGATGAAGGAGCTGCGAAAACAGTTATACAGCCTAAGAGGGCTTTTCCCGTCTACCTTCTCGATAGGTATTGGACATGCCGTATATGCGCCGAATGAGCTTCCAAATTCAAGAAAGAGTGCGGAGCAGGCATTGGCCAAAGGGGGGAGGGATTGCATTCATTGGAATGAGCCGCCTGACAAATCGCCGCGTACTGAATCTGGTGATCCGTTAAATTTGTTGCATACTCTGGTTGTAGATACTTCAGAAGCGATGGGAATGAATATTGTTACGCAGGCTAAGGCGTATATTCGAGCTAATTACAACCGGTCCATTACGTTGACTGAGGTTGCAGAGCATGTCCATTTTAACGCCAGTTACTTAAGTTATCTATTCAAAGAAGTATCCGGTGAGAATTATATTTCATACTTGACCCATTGCCGGATTGAAGCTGCGCGGAAGCTGCTCAGGACCACCAATTATAAAGTCTATGAGATCGGGGAGAGGGTCGGTTATGAGAATCCCAGATACTTTTCACAAATTTTCCGTAAATTAACGAGCCAAACCCCCTATGAATACCGCAATGGATCGACCTACCCATTGACCATCTCCCAAAAAAAATGAACATGGATCTAAAGATAGCGGCATTGAGACGATGCCGTTTTTTCTTTACCCTTTAACTAGGCAACAATAACGTACACTTGGAGGTTGAACAGTAAATGGGGATGACCTATAGGAAAATGGTGCTAGGGACAACGGCATCCGCTGTATTCGTCTTGTCGCTCGCAGCGTGCTCTACGACAAAAGCGCCGTCTAATTCTGCGGCAACGGGAGGGGCAGGCTCTAGCACGGAGGCCGCTAAGAAAACAGAGATGACTTTCGTTAGTTGGTCAAGTGAAGAGACGACTGGAAAACCAGTGATTCAAGGAGATATGGTCGCATCTTGGAACCAGAAAGAACCAAACACAACGATCAAGACCATTGGCTATCCTTGGGCCACCACCTTGGAGCAGCTAATTGTCAAAGCACAAAGCAAACAAGAGATGGATATTTCCCAAATCGATGTCACTTGGTTCAAGACGTTGAAGAGAATGAACATAATGCTCGATTTCAACACGCTGCTTGACCCTCAGTGGATCAAAGACAATTTCGATGCGGCCGCTTTGAAAGCAGGCCAAGAAGATGGAAAGCAGTATGCGCTCCCATGGACCGTCGCTGCAATTTCTATGCTGTACAATCCTGCGTTGCTTGAGAAAGCGGGTATCACGCAAGTACCGACAACGCTGGCTCAGTTCGAAGAGACGCTGGCAAAGATTAAAGCCAATAATCCGGACGTTATTCCTTATGCGGCCATGACCAAGAACGGAGCCAACATTGCGCAGGACTTTCAGGCTTGGCTGTGGACAAATGGGGGAACCTTGTTTAATCAGAGTGGCAACGTCACGATTAACAATGACCAAGGCGTTCAAACGCTTTCCTGGTTAAAGAGCTTGCTGGACAAAGGCTATATTAAAATGGATATCGATCGTGTGGAGGCACGCAACCTTTTTTCGCAAAATAAAGTAGCTTTCTACGATGACTCGATTGTAGCTCGCGGCTTTCAACAATCCAAAGGCTTCTCAGAAGCCGATATGCCGAAACATATGGTTCCTATGCTTCGTCCGGTTGCGAAGGAAGGCGATACGCCCCAGGCCAAACTATGGGGGCACTATCTGATGATAAGCAAAGATGCCAAAGATCCTAAGAAAGCTGCTGAGTTTGTTAAGCATATCCTATCTGACGAGCTCGCTATAAAATACTACAAATCGGCGTCCGTTCCTCCGGTTATCAAGAAAACCACGGAGCTGCCGGAAGTGAAGAACGACACGTATACATCGGGATACTTGAAGGTTGCCTCGTTCTCAAAGCCGGGTGAAACGGATCGGTACGCTCAGTCCAAGACGATGGAGCAAATCATCGCGGAGGAGATTCAAGCGGCATTGCTGAATGCCAAAACACCACAGAAAGCCTTGGATGACGCGGCAGCCAGATTGAAAGAAACGATGAAAAAAGAGTAATCCGCTATGATGAATACTCCTGCTAAAAAGGCAGATACCCGATTCGGTTTTCTGCTTCTTATTCCAGCACTTGCCGTATTTGCGTTAATTATATTTTATCCGTTTCTCAGTTCCTTGGCATTAAGCTTTACGAATAAAAGCTTGCTCGTACCGGAAGCCGGATTCAGCGGTTTTGCTAATTTCATAAGCCTTTTTAAAGATTCGAATTTTATCGAAGTATTACTGCATACGCTTGTCTTCGTTGCGGGCGGGACACTCATTCCCTTCTTGCTTGCCTTTGCATGGGCGATTGTTGTCAATCAAGGCTTTCGGGGAGAGAAGCTGCTTCGCACTTTAACGCTTATTTGCTGGGTAATTCCGAGTACTTCTATAGGATTCATATGGGTATGGATGTTCAACGGCAATTATGGCGTTATCAATGCCATGCTGAAGAGCGTAGGTCTCATATCCGAGAACATTACGTTTCTGGGAAGACCGGATACGGCTATGATGGCCGTCATCATCGCCAAGACGTGGCAGACACTTCCCTGGTTTATGGCATTTTTATTAGCCGGATTGCAGTCTGTCCCACAAGATCAAGCGGAGGCGGTTAAATTGGATGGAGGCAGCAATTGGACGGTGATGCGCCATGTCATCCTTGCCCATGTGAAGTCCCTTGTTTATATCACTCTCATTCTGGGTACAATTGGCAGCTTTCAGCAGTTTGATCTCATTTGGGTTATGAGTCAGGGAGGCCCTGCCAGGGCAACAACAACGCTTACGATCGAAGTCTACAGACGAGCATTTGAGAGCTATGATATCGGCGGTGCTGCAGCGGTTGGCATGGTTTGGGTGCTGTTGTTGTCGGTATTGGCCGTGATGTACGTGCGCAGCATGAAGGATAAAACATAAGCGGAGGTAGACACAGCGATGTTTGAAAAAACGGCAGGCTTTCGCATCTTCTTTTGGACGACATTGATCGTAGTTGGTTTATTTATTTTATTTCCTCTGTACTGGATGCTAAATACGGCTTTAAAGCCAGCAGCAGAAACGCTATTGCCGACCTTTAGACCTTCGCATCCGACACTTGAACATTTTGGGAAAGTGATACGGGATGTGCAAATCCGGCAGTATGTGAAAAATAGCCTCTTCACTGCGGGCGCCAGCAGTTTATTTGCGACGCTGATCTCCGCTTATGCAGGCCTTAGTTTTTCCAAATTTCGCTATAAGGGCCGCAAAACGTTTATGACTGCTGTTATGATTTCCAAAATGTTTCCGCATGGCGTATTGCTCTTATCCATTTATTTGCTTATGCAGCGCTACGGATTGTTGGACAGTTATTTATCCTTGATCTTGTCATTTATCACCTTTACGCTCCCGGTGGGAACATGGACACTGATGACCTATTTCGATGAAATTCCAAACGAGCTGCTGGAGTCGGCCAAAATGGATGGGGCAAGCTGGATGCGAATCACCCATAGAATCATTTTTCCGCTTGCTGTGCCCGGACTGATTTCAGTTGCCATTTTCGGATTTGTACTGAGCTGGAATGACTTATTATACTCGTTGACACTCGTGACAGATCCGGCTAAACGAACTTTAGCGCCCGGGCTTGTTATGACCTATATTGGCGAAGGAAGCTCTGATTATGGGGGGATGATGGCTGCTTCCATTCTAGTGTCTGCTCCGGTGACCGTCATTTTCCTCTTCTTGCAACCACTTTTCGTCAAGGGCTTAACGTCCGGCGCTGTGAAAGGATAGGTGGGGACGTGAACAGTTCCAAAAAAAGACCTAATGTCATTCTGATTACAACGGATCAACAACGCAAAGACAGCCTGGGATGCTATGGCTCATCCTTCGTGCATACGCCTCATTTGGATAAAATGGCGAAGGAGGGGGCCATTTTCGATAGGGCCTATTGTACCAACCCCGTATGTACGCCTAGCCGGGCCTCTATTTACAGCGGCAGGTACGTCGGCAATCACGGAGCATGGAATGTGGGAACCTCTATCGCGCCGGATGAAGTGCTGCTTTCACATCGGTTTGGGAATAACAGTTACCGGACGCACCATATTGGGAAGGCTCATTTCCAACCCTACTTTCTTTCCCCCGAGCAATCGATGGAGTCCAAGGAGGATGGGTGGGAGCGGAATGTAGAAGCTTTCGACGGACCGTACTACGGTTTTGAAACGGTTGAGTTGGCGATAGGCCATTCGTTATATGGAATGCGGGGGCATTATGGTCTCTGGGTCAAAGAGAAAACCGGTGCAAAGGAATTTAAAGCATCGCGGCGAAGCTCAATGTCATTTGGCGGCGAAGCGTACGATTGGGAGCTTCCGGAGGAGCTTCATAACAGCCGATGGACAGCGGAGCGGGCAGCCGCTTTTATTCGCAATCATGCTTCGGAGAAGGAGCAGCCCTTTTTTCTCAGCATCGGTTTCCAAGATCCGCACCATCCGCATGCTCTGCCGATGGAGCGTGCCAAGCAGGTGAAGCTCGAGGATATTCCCCTCCCAACTTATGCGAAGGGCGAGCTGCTGGACAAGCCCCCGCATTATCAAGCTGTGCATAGCGGACAATGGAATGAGCGGCATCCGCTTCATGGTGCCTTTCCGATGGCTGGCCAATCTTCGGACGGCACGGATTACAGACAGGTGAGCGATGAAGATGCCAGATTGGGTAAAGCTTACTACTATGGCATGGTAGAAATGATTGATGAGGGAATTGGGCATATCCTTGCCGCGTTAGAGGAAGCAGGTCTTGCTCAAGAGACGATTATTATCTACACATCCGATCATGGCGAACTGCTTGGCGACCATGGGATTTGGATGAAAGGGCCCTTTCATTATGAACAACTGATTAATGTCCCTTTAATCATTCATGGCCCTGCCTATATCCCTGCTAACCGCCACTCTGCGATTGCAAGTCTGGTTGATTTAGCGCCGACGCTATTGACTTTATGCCGCTTGGAGCAAGACGGCGCGCGGCTGGACGGCAGCGATCTAACCCCTTTATTGCATGGCTGGACAGACAAAGTGCGTGATGCAGCGTTAATTGAATGCATAGATGATCCGAACAAGCTGCGCCTTAAGACGGTCGTCTCCGAGCAGTACAAATTGACGATTTACTATGGCGAATACAATCTTCAAGCCAGAGAACTTTATGATCTAAGCATAGATCCACTGGAAAGAAACAATTTATGGCTTCATCCTGATTATAAGGAGATCCAATTGACTATGCTTATCAAGCTGCTGCATGAATTGGAGAAAATGGAAACCAGACAGAAGCGGGCGGCTTACGCCTAGTTTCATGGCGATTAATCCGAAAAAAGTTTGAATTGACAAAAAAATCTAGTTTACTATAATGGAAATATACATAAAACTCATTGATTTACTTGGAATTGGTTTCGAAATCTATGTTCACCATAGGAAGGGGTTTGAAAATGAGAAAAACAATAAATTTGATTGCAACGCTTGGCATGCTGTCCAGCTTGGCAATTGGCTGCAGCACACCGGCAAATCAAGCCGGAGACATACAAACGCAAACACCGAAGGTCGTCGAGAAGAAAGAAGTCACTTTAAAAATGTATGAAACGGCTGGCCGTGCAGCGGAGACATCCGATCTGGCAAAAGTGATCAAAGCCTTTACGGAAAAGACAGGAATAAAGATTCAAATTGAACCTGTTCCGGGTACTGGTCAGGATGTTTACAAGAAAGTCGACATCTCCTTATCGGCAGGCGAAGAAATAGACTTGATTTCGATGCGTAATCCTACAGCCATCCACAAGTATTCATCCAATGGTTCATTAGTGGCCTTGGACGATATGATGAAACAAGATCATTATGAGGCAAAGAAAGTGTTTGGAAATTACATCCCATTGTTCGATGGAAAGACGTTTGTACTCCCGGAAGCAGTGGGAAAATGGGCGGTATTTTACAATAAAAAAGTTTTCGACGATGCCGGCGTTCCTTATCCCCCAGCCTCATGGACTTGGGATCAGTATATGGATACCGCCAAGAAACTGAATAATCCGGCTAAAGGGATTTACGGCACTTATAACCTCGATTATGACGTGTATTTGTTCTTTACAGCGATGCAAAAAGGCGTTTCACCTTATAAAGAAGACGGTACGTCCAATTTTGATCATCCAGCCTTTAAAGAGGCTTTGAAAAACTTCGGTTCTCTCGGCAACGAGTATAAGATTCAACCGAGCTGGCTGGAGTTCAAGACGAAGAAGCTCCAATTCGACGGATTTATGTCCGGTCAATACGGCATGATGCTGATTGGCGACTGGTTGACTAGTACAATATCGGACACCAAGAAGTATCCGCGAGATTGGAAAGTAGGCATTACCCAGATTCCTGTCCCGAGCGATAACAGCGGCAATCGTAATTTGGGGATCGTTTCCGGCTATGGTGTGAGTAAAACTTCTAAACATGCGAAAGAAGCTTACGAATTCGTCAAGTTTCAAGCGGAAAATTTCTACAAAATTTCCGGTTTTACCCCGGCTCGCGTTGATTTAAGCAAAGAGCAAGTAGATGAAGGGTTCAAAGTCTTAATGAACAGAACAAAAGAAGGTGACTTTACCCTTGCTGAATATAAGAGTGCAATAACTGACAACCAATTAGGCTTCTTTAACGAGAAGATTGTAGGTCCGGCTGCTGCGGAATACGCCAATATTATTTTGCAAGAAGGGGAGTTGTATTTGGTCGGACGGAAATCCTTGGACGACACGGTAAAATCGATAAAGGAGCGGGCGGACAAAGCCATAGCAGCGGCAAAGTAACGGAAAGCATGATTCGGAGGTCGGCTTTCAGCAGAGAGTCCGACCCTCACTTTGAGGTGATGGATGTGGAATTAGAGAAAAATACACTGCTGAAAAAAAACAAATATACATTAGAACGCAAAGAAGCGTTGGTAGCTGTAACGTTCATTGCTCCATTTATGACAGGCTTCCTCATATTTGTAATTACGCCGACCTTATACGCATTCGTGATCAGTTTATTAGATTACAATGCGATGAAGGAATTGAGCTCAGTCAAATGGTTGGGATTTGATAATTATATAAGGATCCTCAGGGATCCCATAGCCATTGGAGCTTATGGAAGAAGCGCGTTGTACGCCCTTTTCTTTGTTCCTGCGACATTAGTTGTTTCGTACCTGACTGCTCTATTGTTAAATCGTTCATTCTGGCTCAGAGGGTTAGCCCGATCTTTCATTTTATTGCCCTATGTGGCCAATATGGTTGCGGTTGCCCTCATTTTTTCTATTTTGCTCAATCCTTTTGGCGGGCCTGTTAATACGATACTTATGTCAATGGGAATCGAGAAACCTCCATTATGGCTCGGAGGCATTCAGAGCGCTTTGCCTACCGTGGCTATGATAAATGCATGGCAAGGTTTTGCTTTTCAGACCATCGTGTTTTTAGCAGCCTTGCAAATGGTATCAGCTGATTTATATGAGGCTGCAGAGATTGATGGAGCTAGGAGATGGCAGAAGTCGTGGTATATCACCTTGCCATTAATCTCTCCTACTACGTTCTTTTTGATAATAACAGGGATTATCCATTCGTTCCAAAACTATGCGTTGATTCGCACATTAACAAATGGCGGACCGGGAACCTCTACCCGGGTCATCTCCTTAAACATTTATGAGGAAGCTTTCACTTATAACCATTACAGCTACGCTTCTGCGCAAGCCATCCTCTTATTTGTATTCTTATTGATTATTACCATCGTTCAATGGAAGGGACAGAAGAAATGGGTGCACGACTAGGAAGCAGCAAAGAGAAATATCGCACTGAAAACATGGTGCTTAGTTTGTTTATGTTTGTATTTTCTCTCACAATGGTGCTCCCCTTTATCTTTATGCTATCGGCTTCCTTGAAAACGTCAGCGATGGTTTTTTCCACACCGATGCAAATCATACCCGCAGATCTACATTGGGAAAATTATGAAAATGTGCTTAACCATACTTATTACCTTACCTGGTATTGGAATTCGCTGAAGACTGTGGCCTTCACGATTGCATTTCGCATTCTTATCGTGACCATGGCCGCTTACGCCTTCGCCCGATTGAGGTTTCCGGGGAAAGACATCTTATTTCTCATCTTACTGGCTAAGATCATGGTTCCACAAGACACAACGATAGTGACCAGATTTTTGCTGTACAAGAATATGTCCTTGTTGGACACGCACTGGGTCATCATTATCCCCGCAGCTTTTGATGTGTTCTTTTTGTTCCTGTTAAGACAATTTTTCATCGGCATTCCCAAAGAATTAAGCGAATCGGCAATCATAGACGGCTGCAATCACTACGGCGTATATGTCCGAATTATTCTCCCATTGGCTAAACCGGCAATCATTACGATGATCCTATTTACGTTTATATGGACCTGGAACGATTTCGCCAACCCGTTTATTTTCATCACGAGTATGAAAAATCAGTTGGTTACTGTCGGACTCACATTCTTCGCAACGGAATACGGCTCGGACTATGCGATGCAAATGGCTGGCGCAAGCTTAATCATTATGGTTCCGATTCTATTCTTCGCTTTTACGCAACGATACTTTGTTCAAGGCATTGCACATTCAGGAATTAAAGGGTAATAGCCATTCTGAAGGATAGGAAAAATATGGAGGAGGCAGATGTAAAGATGAAGAAAATCGCTTGCTTGTCTATGCTGTTGTTGGCCATTGCTGCGCAAGGTGTTTGGGGGAATGCAGCAGCATCTGCAGCAAATCCGGCCTCTGATCCAAACAATGCGCAAGGTTGGTCATTTATGGAGGAATTCTCGGATGAATTTAATAATGGGACATTAGATGAAGGCAAATGGGAGAAGCTCCCTTTTAGCTGGCGGGATACCTGGCTATGGGATGACGATCAAGCCGTTGAAAGCAATGGCAGCTTGAACTTAACCATGGCTTATGAGGCAACTGACAAGCACAACCAAACTGTGAAAAATTGGACCACCGTTGGCACGGCAAATGCAGATTCTGTCACAACGGAGCAGCATCGAAGCGGGGATTCCGCATTAGTGCATTACTTGTATTCCCCGTATCATGTACAGACCGAACAAACGATTAAAGGTCTTGTAAATGGAACCTATTCGTTTACCGCTTATGTATGGAGCGAGGGGGAGCAAACCACAAAGCGGTTAGTTGCCAAAGACTTTGGCGGAACGACCCAATATACAGACATTGACAGCAATAATGGCGGGTATATCCAGTACACCATCGATAACATTCAAGTAACGAACGGACAATGCACAATTGCCATCGAATCGGACGCTCCCGCTTACTCTTGGCTGAGAATTGACGATGTTGCTTTCTTTCATAACCTTTCGCCGCAAACTAATCTTGTCACGAATGCCGGCTTTGAAACAAAAAATACGGTTTATTACAAATCAGGCGGAGTGAGAAGTTTTGCCGAAATCAAGTATGGTTATCTGGAAAGCCGCATGTTCGGATCAACGCCTATTCCAGGAACGTGCCCGGCATTCTGGTTATATGGAGGAGATGACACCTGGGGGAATGAAATCGATATTATTGAATTTGGGCAAACACCTTCCAATATCCGCGCTTTAGATATGGTGCTGCATAACTGGAAGAAACCCGGTTCTACTGCTCATTGGAGCAGCGGCGGCACGTATGTTGGTTCTTTTAACCCATCTTCCAGCTATCATACCTATGGTTTAGACTGGGGCCCCGGATATCAGAAATGGTATATTGACGGTGTATTGAGACGAACAACGAATTACGCAGATTATGATCAAATTGCTATGCAGATCTATGCATCGCTAGGGTTAAGGGAGCCCTACAATACAAAAGCAACAAGCTCAGGCTTTCCCGGGACAGCAAGCTACGATTATGTAAGAGTATGGAAGAAATCGGAGCAATCTATTGATGATAGTTTAACAGGCGGCTATCAGGCACAGTTTGACTTTGACGGAAATTGGACGGCAGCTGCCCAGAGCGGTTCTTACTTGGGTAAAACTCACTTTAGCAGTACAACGGATGATTATTATCAAGTTAAATTTTATGGTACTGGAATCAATGTCTTTAATTCCAAGGGTCCTGGTCAAGGGATAGGCGCCTATTCCATTGATGGCGGAGCGGAAATATTAGTTGATCACTACGCGGCAGCCCGTGTAGATAACGTTTCCGTATGGAGCAGTCCCAATTTGACGAAAGGCTTGCATACACTTAAAGTCCGGGTCAGCGGAACAAAAAACACGAGTGCTACGGGAACTAAAATAAGCGCAGACCGAGTTGATATCTTGAACTAGGTTTTATCTAAAAGGAAGCGATAAAATGCGATGGCGTTCAACTGCTCTGGCCATAGGTTTTGTACTTGGATGTGCAGCCCTTGTCATGGCATATGAAAGGAAATTCACGGCAATGACGCCTTCTGATTTAGCGGATTTGAGTGACTCTTCGCGCGTTACGGTTACATTTGCCGCACGGGACATTGAATTGACGCCTGTCATGATTGCCGATTTTGAGAGAGCACATCCGAACATCGCCATTCGACGAATGGATCAGGAGCAAGGGAAGATGGCGCTGCTTAGTAAAAGCAGAGAAGCGCCGGACATTTTGCTGATCCGTGGTGCTAAGGAACTGCCTTATTATGCTTTGCACGGGCTTGCAATGAATCTGGATGACCGAATCAATCAAAGCCCGCTATTTCAGCAGGAAGATATGTTTCCGATTACCGGCGCGTTTCGATTTAATGGGAGTGAACAGGGAAAGGGTTCTTATTATGGATTTTTGAAGGATTGGTCGCCTGATTTCACGATTATGTACAATAAAACCTTGTTTCATGAAGCGGGAATTCCATATCCTGATCCGGAAACTCCGATGACTTGGCAGCAATTGCTCGATTTGGCTGAAAGGTTGAATGATCCTAAAGCGGCTGGAACCACGGCGAGTCACGAGCAATATGGCTTAGGGATTCATAACTATTTTACAGCGCTTAATCAGGAGGTACTCTTGCTGCAGCTCGCCCAGCTGCGGCAATCCCCTTGGTATGATAATCACCGCAAAGCAGACTTCACATCACCTGAAGTTAGGCGCATCTTTGATTTTTGGGGAAAGGCGGTGGACCGTTCGATCGGCCCTACGCCACGGAATGGAGAATTAAGAACGCCAGCGTCCTTGTTTCTACAAGGGAAGATGGCTATGTTCATGGTCGGGTACTGGTTCTACAGTTCTATAAGCCAGCAGCTGGGTTCTAGCGCATTGGCTGATTTTGGATTCGCGCCAGTTCCGGTTTTTGCGGATGGGAAGCGCCTTTCACCCGTGCAAGCCGGAGTTGGCGGGATCATCTCCGCTCAAACCATCCATTCGGAAGAAGCGTGGAAAGTATTCGAATGGTTCTTTGCAGGTCCTCCCGTCGATGAAAGAGCATTGAATGGGTGGGGGCTGCCCGCTTTTCGTTCCAAGATGAAGCTGCTTCCCCAAAATACGGAAGCTGAGCGTTCAGCGCTTGCGTTCGTACAATCAGAGTTAGCCTACTCCGATGTTTTCTTGGATAATAATCCGTACTTACTGGAAAATACACTCAATAACGGGTTGGATAAATATGTTTTCCCGGCGTATTTCAATCCTGCGCTGACGGATTCCGTTTTCTATAAGTTGTCAGAAGAAATGAACCGTAAGATACAGGAAAGTATGAATATGAGTGGCCAATAAACAGAACGGGGCAGGATGATGGGCATGTATCGAAAAGTTGTCATAGGAGCAATCGCTCTCATGATGGCGTCACATTTGATTCTGTACAGCTGTGTTGTTGGCAACTATCAGCGTTTTTTTCATAATAATGAGAAAACGACGATGGAGCGTATGCTTCAATATCAGCATGAGAGCCTGGTTCAGTTTTTTGAAGAAACGGAAGCTATCATGGCATTGGTGAGTACGGACGAAATCATCCACAATTCAAAGGTCTATCTGAATTTGCAGGATCAGCACCAACAAAGGGAATATGCCGAGAATATGGATGCCCTGTTAAATGAATTGAATGTATCCTCCTCCTACGTGGAAAGCATTCAAATTTTAGGCCAAAATCATAATCAAGCGCAGTTTCAAAAATGGATCGGAAAAACAGGATGGAGCAGCGAAAAGCTGCCGTCGGTGGATGATTTGGAACAGGCAGGCATCTTGTCATCTCTTCTTCGGAACGGCGGAGACCCGGTCTATATTCAAAAAAGGCAGCTGTATTCTTTGCTGGAGAAGCATGTTTCTATCGGATGGGATAATGATCAATTAACCAGAGTTGCG
Source organism: Paenibacillus sp. FW126-R14 (assembly GCF_058789495.1). Taxonomy (NCBI): domain Bacteria; kingdom Bacillati; phylum Bacillota; class Bacilli; order Caryophanales; family Paenibacillaceae; genus Paenibacillus; species Paenibacillus sp. FW126-R14. The sequence continues at coordinate 21,360 of NZ_JBYTBS010000055.1, forward strand.
CAATTTATGGATCAAACGGATCAGCGCATCGTGTTCTGCCGTTATCGTTCGAACGTGCTTGTCCTGTTAACTTTACGGCCTGATTTCATTACGAACTTCATCCACCCTCTTGAGGGTAAAGGGGCATTTACGCTGCGAGACGATCAAGGCAACTTGATTGGGTCCAGTAATGGCCAAGCTTCGGTCAATGGTAATGCCATACCGGAACGTCCGACTCTGAGTATGAATTTGGAGCATTACCGTTTTCGCTTAGAATGGGTGTCTTCAGCTACTTCTAATTATGCTATTGGCTTGTTCTTGCTCATAGGTAGTCTTTTTATTGCCATCTCAGTATGGATCACGAAAAAAATATCAAAATCGATGGGATCGGCGATCTTCGGTCCCATTCGCCGCATGGCCGGTCTAATAAGCCGGCATAAGGACAGGTGGCCGTTGGCCCCACTCCCCGAGAGGGCGCCGGAGTCAGTGATGACAAAGTGGCCATTGCGATGGAAGTTAGTCTACTTGTACGGCAGTTCAGTCATTGTACCCATACTAGTATTAGGGATGTTGTATACATATATTTTCTATACGATGTCCAAATCTGATGTAGTCGCTTCAACCAAGGCGCTGTCTCAACAAATTAGCTTATACACCTCTCAGCAGCTGCGCAGTTACGAACAACTGGCTGACTATGTCTATGTCACGGAAGACCGGCTTGAGCATCCCGGAGCTGCGCTTGTTCATCCCCGCATGTCTAATGTCGCCTATGCCGATCGGTATAACAGGCTTGGTATTCTGGAGCCATTTCATTTTCAAATGGTCGCTTCCCAAGCAGCATCGATCGAGCCAGCCATATTAAGCAGTTCTTTCACCCGGATTCTATGGCTGCCGCAACAAAGCGATGCCATAGGCCGGTCTGTTCCGTCTATTGCCAGAAGAATATACGTGGATGGCGCAACGGCGGGATATATCGTGCTTCGTTTAAAGCAAGGAGCGCTTGAGCCTTCATTCGCAAAACAAGCTCCTGGTATTATCGTATGGGATGTCAACCGCCAAATGATGTATAGAAGCGCAAGCGATTTATCCTTGAAACAATCCAAGAGTCTTCTTGTTAAAACAGGGCTGAATGCCAATGGTGATAGGCAAATAGCCGTTATTCAGAGCTTGGACGCGGTAAACGCCGAAAGCCGCAAGCTTGTGGTCACTTTAACCTTGCTGGCAGGCATTCTCGCCTGTTCCGCCTTTCTCTTTGCTTACTGGTTTTCTTACCGCGTTGTCACAAAGTTGGAGCAATTCGGCGAAGCTATGGAGAAAACAGGAAGCGGGGAGTGGAGTACGGTCATTGTTGATGGGAATGATGAGGTCAGCGAGTTGTCGCGGAGTTTTAATCGCATGATTGAAGAAATTAAACAGCTGCTCGAGGCCAAAATCGAAAGCCAAGTTCGGGAAGAAAGATTAACCGCGCTGAAGTCAAAGGCGGAGCTTCACATGCTGCAGCAGCAAATTAATCCCCATTTTCTGTACAACACACTCCAATCCATTAACATGAAGGCCAAAGCTGGCGACCAACTAGGCGTGAGCGAGATGGTGGGCGCTTTTGCCGATATGATTCGTTTTGCCATTGGGAAAGGGCCGATGGAAGTTCCTTTTGCCACGGAGCTGGAACATATTACGAATTATTGTACGATTTTGAAAGCAAGGTATAGAGATAAATTACAGGTAGAATGGGACATTGATGCCGGGACGTTAGCGCTGCCCGTGCTGAAATTCATTCTGCAACCCATCGTCGAGAATGCCATTCACCATGGGATTGCGAAACAATCGCGCGGAGGCAAGGTGCATATCAAAGCATATACGGATGAAAGCTATTTATTCCTGATTGTTGAGGATGATGGCGTAGGGATGGATGAGGAGGAGGCTGACCAACTGCAAGCTGGCTGCCCGGAAGCCGAACCGCACACAGAAACCGGCGTCGGCCTCTCTAATGTCATCAGGCGGCTGCGAATTTTTTATCAATCCAAAGCTGATCTAACGGTGCAAAGTGAATTGATGAGAGGAACTAAGGTGACGATTCGCCTGCCTGTTCATACATCTAAGTGAAATTTGCAACTTTAAGAAGGGGTCTTACGTCTATTTGAATAGGTTTAATTAAACAAATATGGATTAAGGAGGGAGTAACGAATGGAGAATACGCAAAGAGATCTGCACACAGATATTGTCATTATAGGTGGCGGGGTAGGAGGGTGCGCAGCGGCACTAGCCGCCTGCAGGATGGGCAAAAACGTATACATGACCGAAGAATATGACTGGATTGGCGGTCAGTTGACGAGTCAGGCGGTGCCGCCGGATGAGCATAAATGGATTGAGCAATTTGGCTGTACGCGAAGCTATCGCAAGTTCCGCGACGACGTTAGAGCATACTACCGTCAGCACTATCCGTTGTCGGAGTATGGGCGTTCGGCCTACTATTTGAATCCTGGCAACGGCGGGGTAAGCCGGCTGTGCGCCGAACCGCGCGTCACGCATGCCGTATTGCAGCAGATGCTCGCACCGTTCGTTAACAGCGGGAAACTTACCATCCATACGCGTTGTAAGATCATTAAAGCACATAAACATGGAAACGAGATCCACGCGGTTACCGTTAAACGTGAAAACGGAGAGAAGTTAACGGTCCGCGCGTCTTATTTTCTTGATGCTACGGAATGCGGGGATGTATTGCCGCTTGCGGATGTCGAATACGTAACCGGGGCAGAATCGAAATCAGAAACAAACGAGCCCCATGCCTTGGAGGGGCCTGCCGATCCTCATGATATACAGGCTTTTACTTACTGCTTTGCGATGGATTACTTCGAAGGCGAGAATCATGTCATAGATAAACCTGCAGATTACGAGTTCTGGCGTTCTTTTCAAGCGCCGTTCTGGCCGAATCCGCAGTTGAATTGGGTATCGCCGGATCCTAAGACGTTGGAACCGACAGAAGAAACGCTTTTTCCCGGTACGGACAAATATCCTTTGTTTATTTATCGTCGGATTGCCGATCGGGCGAATTTCACAGCGGGGACATACCCTTCGGATATTTCGTTAGTCAACTGGGCCCAGAACGATTACTTTCTTGGCAATATCTACGACGTGCCTGGGCACGTAGCCGAAAAGCATTTGCATCAAGCGAAACAACTGAGCTTTTCTTTGTTGTACTGGCTGCAGACGGAAGCTCCACGGCCTGACGGGGGAACCGGCTATCCAGGACTGAGGCTGCGTCCGGACGTCGTCGGGACCACGGATGGTATGGCCCAGGCACCGTATATACGGGAATCGCGGAGGATTAAAGCGGAATTCACGGTTTTAGAGCAGCATGTAAGCGCAGCGATACGAGGCGATCGAGGGGCAGAGGAGTTTCCGGACAGCGTAGGTATTGGATGCTACCGGATCGATTTGCATCCGAGTATGCGGGGACGGAATTTTCTTGATATCTCTTCGCTGCCTTTTCAAATTCCATTAGGAAGTCTGATTCCCAAGCAGGTTACGAACTTGCTGGCTGCCTGCAAAAATATAGGAACAACCCATATTACCAATGGCTGCTACAGGCTTCATCCGGTGGAATGGAATATCGGGGAGTCGGCAGGCTATACGGCTGCTTTCTGTTTGGATCAAGGCATGACGCCTAGCAGGGTTCGCGCGGACGCCGCAAAGCTAACAGAACTTCAAAATTTGCTGACGGCGAACGGCATCGAACTGGCATGGCCTAAGATTGGGGCCGTGTAACCCGACATCCTACTGGAAGCAAGAGAATATCATCAATAAGGAGCTTGGCCTAACGATTAGGTCAAGCTCTTCTTTGTATTCTCTCTGAAGGAGCTGGAAATCGTAGCAATGTTCACCTGCGGAACTGGTTTATTTGGGAGGCGATGAGGGTATGCTTGGAAATAGACTGGCAGAACGGTCGAACTCCACATAGGGAAGGAGCATGTTCATTGAAGATGCTTGCCATCGTTCCGGCGTACAACGAAGAAAAAAGCATCGCGCATGTCGTGGCAGCCATTAAAAGCGCACAGCCTGACATGGACATTGTGATCGTCAACGACGGGTCAAACGATCATACCTCACAAGTTGCCCGTTTGACGCAGCTGGCTACGGTGATCGATTTGCCGGTCAACCTCGGCATAGGCGGCGCTATGCAAACGGGCTATCTGTATGCATCAAGGCATGGATATGATATTGCCGTACAAATCGATGCAGACGGCCAACATGATCCGCAGGCTTTGTCCCACATCCTAGAGCCGCTGGCCGCAGGGCAGGCCGATTGCTGCATCGGCTCGCGTTTTTTAATGAAAACGAGCTATCGATCTGCGTGGAATCGAAGAGCGGGAATATTATTTTTCATGTGGATGATCGGATGGATGACCGGTAAAATCTTCACAGACCCAACCTCCGGATTCCGCGCGGTGAACCGGCCAATCATTGAACTCTTTGCTGACGAATATCCGGAGGACTATCCGGAAGTAGAAGCTATCGTGCTGTTGGAAAAACAGCGCTTCAGAGTCAAAGAAGTCTCGGTGGTCATGCATGCCAGACAGGCAGGGCGTTCGTCCATCACGCCGGTGAAATCGCTTTACTATATGATTAAAGTATCGTTAGCCATCTGTATTACAAGAATCCGTAATGTGAGTTGATATCAGATGAATGTGTATTTATTGGCCATTTCCTTTTGTTTAGTGTTTATTTTCATTTCCGTAGAGCTGATCCGCAGGCAAAAGCTGCAGGAGCAATACGCCATACTTTGGCTTCTCCTTGGCTTTATCATGGCCTTGTTTAGCCTATTCCCGAGCTTGCTGGATCAATTATCAACCAAGCTGCATATCCATTATGCGCCTTCCTTATTGTTTCTGGTTGGGTTGTTATTTTCGTTAGCGTTTATTATGCATTTGACGCTGGTCATTTCAAAACTCCACCGCAAATTAACCCGGCTCGTTCAAGAGGTCGCTTTGCTGCAAGAGCAGTTACGTCGAGGAGGTTCCGGATGATGCTGCTGCAGGCGCCTCTTTTCGTTGTTCTGCTCAATGTCATTTTACTGGTCAGCGGTCAAATCATATGGAAAATTGCACTTAATCGTGTGCCATTAACGGGGATGCACAATTTAGCGGCTGTTCTCCTGCAGCCCTATATTTTGGCAGGGTGCTTATTGTATGCAGCCGCCACATTGATATGGTTTTATGCGCTTAGCAAATATGACCTCAGCCGGGTATATCCGCTGCAGTCCATAGCTTATGTTTTTGGAGCGTTGTTCGGATGGTTGGTATTTAAGGAATCGTTCTCGTTCTCGCAATGGGTAGGGCTGCTCTTTTTGGTCGGAGGGGCTTATCTGTTGGCCAAATAAGAAGTGAACATAAAGTAGGAAAGGAGGTAGGATATGAAACGCGGCATCTGGTTTGCCCTGTTATTCATCATGGCTGCGGGCTTATATGTACGCCTTCATTATGTGATGGAAGCGGAGTATCCTCCTTTGGAGTGGGATCAGCTTGAATATACGAAGACAGCGATTCAGCTGTTGGATAAAGGCTTTTATGCTTACCGCGACACCGTGCCCAACTCGCTGGTTACGCCTGGTTTTCCACTGCTCTTGGCGGGAGTCTTTAAGCTTGCCGGCCATGAATCGCTGGAATCCGCCTTAATGGTTGTTCGTATCTTCAACTGTTTTATGGCGCTGGGAGCTGTCTTTTTCCTTTATCTGATCGGCTCGAGGCTGTTTCATCCGTTAACGGGTCTAATCGCAAGCGGGTTTGCTGCGGTTTACCCATCCTATGTGTGGTCAACCTCTTTGATCCTGACGGAAGTCCCATTTTTGACAGCGTTCACAGGTTTGTTGTATGTCCAGGTGCGCATTATGCAAGAGAACAAGCGGAGGGATCATCTATGGATGGGGCTGCTGCTGGGTCTCTGCGTTTTGATCCGACCGAATGTGCTTCCGCTAGGCATTCTTCCTTATTTATTTCTGTGGGCAAAATCGAAAAAAATCGACGCGACCTATGCCGGCCTCGCCGCTCTTTCTTTTGCTTGTGTGATGATGCCGTGGTGGATTAGAAATTGGATGACGTTCCATCAACTGATTTTCATCGCCAAAGGGGAAGCGGGCAATCCGTTCCTGGGCGGAACGGACCCTTACTTCCAAAACTCCATTGACTGGGACCGCATCGACATGGAACATCAGTTCGCAGAAGGCGTGAAACGAATCAAGGAGGGATTGCGCACAGACCCGGTATTATGGATAAAATGGATGACAGTCGGAAAATTGCATGTGTTTTTCAAAACGATGTGGGTAGGTCCGTACCCGTTTACCGTGCCTGCCTGGTATATGACGATGCTTACGCATCTTCACACCTTTTTGATCGCCGCGGGCAGCTTTGTGATGGTTGCCTTCAGCTATCGCAATCAGGCAGTTCAATATATCGCGGCAGCGTTCCTTTTGTTCCTGGGCATTCATTTGCTCTTCATTCCGGTAGATCGGTATGTGTACGCTATGCTTCCATTTCTTATGTTGGCCAGTGCGCATTTGATCGTGCAAGTGCTCCATCTGATCCGTTATGCCGTGACTACCTCTCTCCAGCAGCGGAGGGGGATTTAAAAACGACTTGCTTCGCACAGTATTCAATGATTTCGCTTCTTCGAACAATGCCGATGAATTTATCGGAATCATCTACAATCGGTACGAAGTTTTGCACCTTTGCTAAATCAATGAGATCGACCATGTCAGCATGAATATGAACGGGTTTATTCTGCACGCGCCGCGGAACCTCGGATAACAGATGCCTGTGGGCATTCTCAAACGTGATGCCGTCCGAATTTTTCATAAACCATAATAAGTCGCCTTCTGTAACGGTTCCTACGTAACGGCCATCATCAGATAGAATCGGTACGGCTGTATAGCGGTGATATTCCATGCGCTCAAGTGTTTGGCGAAGCGTCGTTTGCAATGTTGTCGTAATAACTTCTGATTTGGGTAATAGGAAAAATGCGATATTCATCATTCAACACTCCTTAGAGTTATGGGTAGGAAGCTGTTGTAGGAAATAAACCAACACATCCTTATTGTATCAAAATTTACGAATAGAATCTAAACCTGTGATGGATGCTACAAGTGAGGTGAATGCAATGAATCGAGCTTTGGCAACCGCAATGATAGGAATAGGAACTGCGCAAGCGATAAAAATTCCTTTGGCTTATATGACATCTCAAAAGTGGGATTGGTCGCAATTGATTCAAACCGGCGGAATGCCAAGTTCGCACTCCGCAGGCGTATCTGCCCTCGCCGCTTATATCGCTATGAAAAGAGGGATTTCTGCGATCGATTTTGCCGTAACTTCTGTTTTCGGGGCTGTCGTCATGTATGATGCGATGGGGATTCGCCGTGCAGCTGGAGAAATTGCGGTGGAAGTGAATGACCTGGATGAGCAGGTGGAGCGTTTGGCTAAACAGCAGCCGGGGTTGTACCATGCACGCAGACGCAAAGCGTTGAAGGAAAGACTGGGACATTTGCCGCGGGAAGTTTTGGGAGGAGCGCTGCTGGGCGTTGCCATCGGTGCTTGCAGCTATATGCTGGAGAAAAAGAAGTAGGTTTAAAGCGTGTGGACAACTTTTCTTGAATGCGATAAGATCAAGGAATGTTCATAGAAAGGGAGAAAGTCCACATGGAAATCATTCGTGTTACTACGCAAGATCAACTGCAGGCTTGTTTTAAGGTCCGCTTTAAAGTATTCGTGGACGAGCAGCAGGTGCCTGAACATCTGGAAATGGATGAGAAGGATGAATCGCCTCAAGCTTGCCATCATTTTTTAATTGAAGACGAAGGAAAACCTGTCGCTGCAGCGCGTTGGTATGAATACCAGCCCCAAACGGCCAAAATGCAGCGTGTAGCCGTGTTGAAAGAATATAGAGGTCAATCCCTTGGCAAGCAAATTATTCTGGCTATGGAGCAGCAAGCCCGCGAAGAGAACTGCACGTCTTCCATTCTGGATGCGCAGTGTCAAGCGGAAGGCTTCTACAATCAACTGGGATATTCCGTCATCTCCACAGAACCCTTTTATGATGCCGGCATTTTGCATGTAAGAATGAAGAAGCCGCTGTAGCGTACAGCGGCTTTTTGCTATGCTTGCTTGTCGGCTAAAGGGAAAGTAATAATAAATCTTGTGCCTGTCCCGAGCTCGCTCTCAACTTCCAGCGTTCCTTGGTGATCCTGCACGATTTTGTAGCAAATCGATAAACCAAGACCTGTGCCGGATTCTTTGGTCGTAAAGAACGGATGAAAGATTTTTTCCAACTGCTCGCCTGGAATCCCTGGACCGTTATCGGCGATGATGACCGTCACCTGTTTCGCATCGCACATTAACTGCATATGGATAACACCGTTCTCTTGCATAGCTTCGCAAGCATTTTTCACGATGTTCAGCAGCAATTGAATCATTTTATCCTGGTCCATCAGTACGAGAGCGGCATCCATGGAGGCTTTATAATGAATTTGATGACCGAAACGGGTTGCTTCCGACTCCATCAGCGCGATGACCTTGAGCATGCACTCATGTAGAGAATGAACGCGGAAATCGATGCTGTGCGGTTTGGAGAATTGGAGAAATTCTGCGGTTAAATCACTCATCCGGTCAATTTCCTCCATGATCAGGCCGTACCAATTTTCAATATTGTAACCGTTTGCTTTTGAAATTTGCATAAAACCTTTGATCGTCGTCAGCGGGTTGCGTATTTCGTGAGCCATCCCGGAAGCCAACTCGCCGATGACTCTAAGCTTGTCGGACCGCAGCATATGCTCTTCCCGTTTTAGCCAAGATTCACGTTTCTTTGTAAATAAGTTATGCTCGGCCAATAAGATGAGTTCATCTTTTGTCAGGCCGTCAAGAGGGTAGGAAGCGATCCCGTAAGTGATCTGTATGCCTGTCAGCTTAGGGAGCTCGGAATCCAGCTTCTGCGTCAACGATTGGGTGGACGAAGGATCGGTCACTAGCGGCATCACGATGGCGAATTCATCCCCGCCATACCTTGCGATAAACAAGGCATCCTTAAACAATATTTTCAGGAGCTCCGCCAGCTGTTTCAAAATAAAATTTCCAGCCTGAAATCCGCGGGTTGTATTCATTGCCTTCAAATCGGTGCAATCAATTAAGATCAGCACCAAGCCTTGCTTTTGCCGAATAAGCTGGTCAAGCCTGCGATGGGATTCATCATAGTTGTAAAGCCCGGTGAGCGAATCCTGCTGTGAATAGAAGTAGCGCTCTTTATTCAATCGATCCGCCTGCTTGAAAGTGGCATAAGTCTCTCTGGTAAGCAGGGCGACCGTTGTGAAATGCAGGCAGCATTCAACGACATAGATCCAAAACAGGTCATAAAAACCTTTTATCAGATAGACATTGCTTAAAAAAATAACTCCGTAGGATACGGCGAGAATATACGATTTTTTGCGATTTTCTTCTGTATAAATATCATAGATCAGCGTTAGTATGTAAAGAGGGAGCAGGAGGCTTAAGTGACCGAAGAAATGCATGAGACCGACGATCAGCAGGCGAAGCCAGGGCAGTGCGGCGTGTTTCGACTGAATCCGCAAGCTTATCATGAACAGGATAACGAGCAGGATTTGCAAGGGAATGTTAAGTGAAGTTTGCAGCACGGCCGTATATAGCAAATAAACAAACGCATAGGCAAAAAGAAACCAATTGATAGCCATTGTATCATCTCCTGCAAGTTACGATGTCCATAATCTACATGCATGACTTGTTCTCTGTCTGTTATCCAAATCCTGCTAGACGACGAAAAGAATAGGAAATAAACACGGATAAGCGCGAAAAAAAGAACCTTGCAGGAGTGTGAATCCCTCAGGTTCTCAGGCGTATCATGATTCTGGAAATTCGATGACTTGGTGCTGGTGGACAAATTTCATGCTGCCGGTTTTACCTATGAATTCATTCATATTGTCCGCATAATGCATGAGATACATCCGCTGCTGAATATGCTCTGGTAATGTTAGCAATTCGCCCAGCGTGGCGTGGATGAAGCCTTGGCCGCTTAATTGACAATCGTGAAAGATCGTATGACAATTTCTTTTATCAACGACTTCGTGAACAAGCAAATCCTCATTGAAGCGGATATCCGCGCTATAGAAGATGCGGTCGTTGATGAACAGCGAGTAGCTGGGTTTGCGGGGAATATGAAGGGTCGGTATGAATTCAACGGAGAGTCCGGGACCGATTTCAAAAGGCACTCGCTCCTCGATCACGTTGACATCGAAATAATCCTCGAGGGCATAGTAGCCTTCCTCCGGATTATACATGCCGCCTCTCAGGGTGTTTTCCCACAAAATATCGGCAATCGCTTTCGTAAGGAAAAGCTTTGTTTTCTTCTGGTTGCTTTCATATAATAATCGAAAAGCGATCTCTTCCAGGCCGCCGACATGATCGGCATGAATATGTGAAATGACGATACCATCGATTTGGTCTGGCTTCATGTGGATGTCGTAAAGTGATTTTGGCGTCGTTAGCCCGCAGTCGATGAGGATGTTCATCCCATTTGAACGGACTAATGCGCTTGTATTATAAAATGTTTTGGCAAAAGCACTGCCGGTTCCCAACATTTGAATTTGCAAACTCATTCAGCTGCCCCCATTTTTCGACAAAAACCATCTTTTTCTAATGTAGCATGGGTGGTTGTCCGATTTCAACCTTTATGTGCTTGCCTGGAAAGCCTATAGCATCATGCTTAACTCCTATTTTTATCCTAAAGGTGATGATAATGACGATGATTTGGTTCATAATTGGTACGCTGATTGTGCTGGTGGGCTTGAGTTTAATAGGTATAGCTACCTACGTAGGTTGGCAGTTGACCCATCCGAAACGCAAGATCGTCGACGAGTCTCCGGAGCAATACGGCTTGCTGAAGCAGGATATTACATTCTCAAGCCTGTCGGATGATGTTAAGCTTGATGGATGGTTTTTTCAATCGCCTTCGGCGGGAGCTCGCGAGCTTGCCGTAACGGTGATTATGTCTCACGGCTATGCCGGAACCCGGTTGGAAAAGGGACTTCCGGCACTAGCGTTAGCCAAGTCAATCGTAGATGCGGGCTATCATGTACTCATGTTTGATTTTCGCAATTCCGGCAATTCGGAAGGCCATTTGACAACCGTCGGCTATTTGGAGAAGCAGGATATCCTAGGAGCCATCCGCTGGGTGCAGGAGCATGTGCCAGGTAAAATTTGCTTATTGGGCTTCTCGATGGGGGGCAGCACATCGCTACTCGCAGCAGCCGAAGAGTCCTCCGTTTCGGGAGTTATTACGGACAGTGCTTTCAGCCAACTGAGTCCTTATTTAAGAGATAACCTGCCGGTATGGTCCAAACTGCCGCGGTTTCCGTTCACTCCCTTGATTCTGGGCATTTTGCCAAGGTTGATAGGCGTTAATCCGAAGCATGTGGATGCGCTTGCCGCAGTCGATCGTATTTATCCCAGACCGATCCTGTTCATACACAGCCGGGACGATAACGCGATCCCTTGGTCCAATAGCGAAGGGATGTGGCGCCGTCATCCGGACGCTTTCGAGCTGTGGATCACCCAAAAAGCGGGGCATGTCGGTTCCTATCAGATGCAGCCGGAGGCGTATATCCAACGCGTTCTAGCTTTTTTATCAAAATTATAAAATCATCGCAACTCTTCTGTGCCTTCGGAGTATAAAGATGCAGACATGAAGATTACTAACGAGAGCTGGAGGTTATTGAAGATGAAAGTAGTTCAGCGGATATTCACGTTGATGCTGGTGTTTTTTGTTCTAAGTACGGCTGCAGTGGTGGCCTCGTCGATATGGGGGGATTTTAAGGGATTCAACGTTGCCCGTCTGGTTGTCAACGATACGACGTCGGAGTTCGGTGATTCCGATGTTCCGCCACTGATCGTCGATGGGAGCACGGTTTTGCCTTTACGCGCTGTAAGCGATGCATTGCAAGCGTTGGTGAAATGGGATAATTCGAACAAGACCGCTTACTTATACAAACCGAACGTGCACTTGTTCTTCACGACAGAAGTGCGTAAAGACTCCGCCATCGTTCCGTTCGGCGTCGTGGAGAAGGGCAAGCTAGCGGACTTTATCGTATTTGCGCAAGTAGACAATTTGAAGACGAACATTAATTCGGTGAGAGTTTCGATCATATCGCCAAGCGGCAAGAGTGTCGTTACACCGGTTGTGAAATCCATTACGGAGTCGAAGCAGGCTTTTTGGCTAAAGGTGCCTTTGTACGGCGTTTCCTTTGACGAGGCCGGCACCTATGTCGTTAAATTTGCGATGAAGCAGGATGGAGCCAGCGATTATTCCGTCGTTTCCGAGAAGCAGATCCAATCGGAATAGGATAAGCTGATCAGAAAGTGGTTTGACCTCTGAATATGAAAATGATAGGATAATGACGTAACTAATTATTCGACGAAATGAGGTTCTGCCTGTGAGCGATGAGAAGCACGATCATGTACACGGCCCGGACTGTGACCACGATCACGAGCATGGGGAAGATGTTTTTATCGTAACGGACGAGAACGGTGAAGAGCACGAGATGGTGATGGTATATACCTTCCAATCTCAAGAGCAAGCATATGCTGTATTGCTTGATCGCAATGATCCTGAAGCGGACGGCGTAATTTTCCGTGTTGAAGAAGATGGCGACGATGCTTTCCTAGTCAACATTGAGGATGAAGAAGAATGGGAGCGCGTAGTGACCATTTACAATGAGATCGTAGCTCAAGAAGGCGAAGAATAAGAGCTATACATAAGAAGGGCTGCCCCTCTAGTAGATTACCTACTGGATGGGCAGCCCTTCGCTAATTATTGGCCTGTAAAATGGGGCTGTCCTGGAAGTTTGAAAAACTTCCGGGACAGCCCATTTGTGTAAGAATTCATTTACGAGGATTAAAGTACATGATTCTGCCGTTGAATAGATGAAGTTCAGCTTTCAGCAGTTTGCCAAGGTATTTGCAGAATTCGTTGCCTTTGCTCTTGTCGCCATGGGTGGCGTCGTCGGGTAATACGACTTGGACATAATGCCGGTCTTCCTCTTGATTCTTCTCGCTGCCGACACCAATCACGATATATTTGTATAAAGGATTGATACCTTTCAGATAGAACCATTTGCCTTCGCCTTCCGGCTTCGTCTCAATGGTGTAGGGGAATCCGGCCTCGTCATACTCCCAGCCAAGCTGCTTGGCTGTCAGACTGAGCTGATCACGGTAATGCAAAAGCTTTTCCTTGAGTTCATCCAAGGTGAGTGCGGATACTTGGGAGCCTGTTACGAATTTAATATAAGCGCTTTGAGCCATTCCTTGTTCACCTCATTCGCTAAACATCACCAACATCATAGCATCATGTAAACGGTTTTACAATATATACCTGAATGACGGGCGTTTAGAAAATCGCTTGCGTCTCGACGATGACTTTAACATTTTGAACGCTGCGGTCCTCAGGCCCTTTGACAGGAAGCCCGACCTCCACATGCTCGACAATGTAATCAATAAGCTCCTGTGTGATGACTTCACCCGGAAGCAGAATTGGAATTCCCGGCGGATACACATAGATGAATTCGGCAATAATGCGGTCAGCGGAATCCTTGAACGGCAATACTTCCGTCTCTCCGTAGAAAGCGTCCCGTGGCGTCAGCGTTAATTGAGGGATCGCAGGCACTTTAATGACAACCTCTTTCACCTCAACCACATCGTCATTCATGTGGGAGAGCTTGCGCAGAGCTTCGAGTAAAATTTCAACGTTCTCTTGCGTATCTCCCGGCGTAACGAGGCACAGGATGTTGTACATGTCGCTCATTTCGACTTCAATATTGTAATGCTCGCGCAGCCAATTCTCGACCTCAAAGCCTGTGATGCCAAGCTTGCGCACATGCACGCATATTTTGGTAGGATCGTAAGTATAAGTAGCTTCTTCTCCCAAAATCTCTTCCCCAAAGCAGTACAGGTTTGGAATTTCATTGATTTGCTTTCTGGTATACTGCGCAAGCGCAATGGTGCGTTCCGCCATTTCATGCCCGTTCAAAGCCAAATGTCTGCGAGCGGTATCTAGCGAAGCTAGCAAAATATAAGACGTCGAAGTCGTCGTAAGCATGGAAATAATCGTCTGGATACGCTTCGGATTTACACGGTTGCCTTTCACGTTAAGGACCGAGCTTTGCGTCATGGAACCGCCCAGCTTATGAACGCTCGTTGCCGCCATATCGGCGCCGGCTTCCATCGCAGACATCGGCAGCTTGTCATGGAAATGAATGAGCACCCCGTGCGCTTCATCGACGAGGACCGGCATGTTGTAGCTGTGTACCAGGTCAACGATCTCTTTCAGGTTGGTGCATACGCCATAGTAGGTCGGGTTGATGACCAATACGGCTTTGGCGTCAGGATGTTTCTCCAGCGCCCGGCGGACCGAACGAGTCGGAATGCCGTGATCGATCCCTAAGTTCTTGTCGCGTGCAGGTTGAATAAATACCGGCTTCGCGCCTACGAAAATAATGGCGGCCAAGACGGATTTATGTACATTTCGCGGGACGATAATTTTATCGCCTTCCGAACAGACCGTCATAATCATCGTCATGATGGCTCCGCTCGTTCCTTGTACCGAGAAGAACGTATGATCGGCACCATAGGCGTCCGCAGCAAGCTTCTGGGCTTCCTCGATGACGCCCATCGGTTGATGGAGGTCATCTAGCGGTGCTATATTGATGAGGTCGATGGACAGGGCATTGTCCCCAATAAAGGAACGAAACTCCGGGTCCATGCCGACTCCTTTTTTATGGCCAGGAATGTGAAACTGAATCGGATTTCTTTCAGCATGCTTAAGCAATGCATGGAACAGGGGGGTACGGGTATGATCCACCTGATTATCGCTTCCCTTCTATCGTAGATTGCTTGTCGAAAGTTGCAACAAACAAAATGAGTATATCAAACTAGAGATTTCATGCAAGCTAATTTTTTGAAAATAGTTTGTGCCAATTGGGGAAAAACTAACAGCACTTGTTAAAATACGGCTAAATAAGGAGAAATGATATGAGTTTGATGCAAAAATGGCGGAAAAACCGGCTGTTTTCCCCATTTGTGATCGAATTGTTAATTATTATGTTTATCGTCGAATTTGTGAAGGGCGCTCTGCTGATTACGATATTGCCGGTATATATGAAAACTGCGCTCGGTGCGTCGGCGTTTATTATTGGCTGGACTCTTGCGGCTCAGTATATAGGCGATAACGTGCTGCGCACACCTGTCGGCTGGATCATAGACAAGCTCGGTTATCGTACGACGATGCTCACCGGTGTGCTTCTGACCTTCATCTCGGTAGTCCTCATGGCTACGACATCCCAATACATATGGATGATCGTCGGCTGCGCGCTGCTCGGCTTTGGCACGGCTCCGTTATGGCCCTGTGTCATTACAGGAACGACCGAAGTGGCCGGGGAGGATGGCAAAGCGACAATCATGAGCGTTGTCTACATGGCATGGCTGTCGGGGGTTGGGCTCGGGCCGGTGGCCATTAATTTCTTTGTCGGCGAAAACCGGTACATGACCGCATTTCGTCTATTAATTGCTTGTATGACGATAGTGGTGATTGTGGCGCTGTTTCTTCCAAGAAAGCGTTCGAGAGAGCAGGGCGCAGCAGAGAAGGCGGTGACCCAGAGCAGCAAGGCAGCGGCGCCGCTCATGCAGCGAATCTCGACCTATCTAAGTGAAGTAAGACGCTCTATGTCGGTTAGTCCGCTGATGTTTCCGGCTATGTTCGCACAGACGTTTGCACTTGGCATATTGACACCCATTCTTACCCTGTACGCGAAAGAGGTGCTTAAACTCTCTTCGTTTGCCTACAGCATGTTTTTGGTCGCTGGGGGGGCCGTGACGGTCATTTGCCTGGTGCCGGTGGGAAAATGGGTGGATCGCCGCGGCATACGTCCGTTCTTGATCACCGGCTTTACGATGAGCGCTGCGGCACTGTTAATGTTTACGTTTGCTAAATCAATGACCATACTGTATATGTTGGTTGCCTTGCTTGGGATCGGCTATGCATGCATCATACCGGCTTGGAATGCGCTGATAGCTTCGGCCATCCCGCCTGAGAAAAGAGGTGCCGTATGGGGATTCTTTCTGACGATAGAGGGGCTGGGCATGATTATCGGGCCGATCGTTTCCGGCAAGCTGTGGGACGTATACGGCTATCATGCGCCTTTTTTGATGAGCGGAGCAGTGCTTGTGCTGCTGCTTGTTCTTCAAATGTTCATTTCCATCCCCAAAAAAGGTATGATACGATAAGGAAAACGTTTGGTTTGGAGGATAAACATCATCATGAATAAACAAATTGGAATCATCATGTTGCTGTTGATGACCATTTTCGTAGGTTTTGGCATTATCATCCCCATACTTCCGGAGGTTGTTAAGGGGGCAGGCTCCCAGTACCATAACGCGCTGTTGTTATCGGTCTACTCGGCAGCTTCCTTTCTTATGTCTCCGATCTGGGGCGGGATTTCGGACCGTATCGGACGCAGACCCATTATCTTGGTTGGCCTCCTAGGCTTCTGCATCTCCTTTTTGATTTTCGGATTCGCGAACGGCCATCTGTGGGTGATGTACGTGTCCCGTATTCTGGGAGGTTTGTTCTCAGGAGCGGCAACGGCTTGTGCGGTCGCTTACGTGGCGGACATTACAACGGCCGAGAACCGGACGAAAGGCATGGGAATGGTAGGCATGTCGATCGGTCTGGGCTTTATTTTCGGGCCGGCGCTTGGGGGGATTCTGAGCCGCTGGGGGACTTATGTGCCTTTCTTTGCTGCGTCGGCGCTGGCCTTCGCATCGTTCCTCTTTGCTTTCGCTATTCTTTCGGAATCGCTGCCCGCCGATAAGCGATCCTCTGTGAAGGAAAAGGCACCATCCAGATGGACGGCGTTCTCCGGCGCCTCCAAATACTTGTATGTGCTGTCCTTCTTCGTTACCTTTACGCTTGCTGGATTGGAAGCGACGCTTCAGTATTACCAAATGGACAAAATCGGCGCGACGCCATTCGATATCGGCATGATGTTCCTTGCCAGCGGCATCGTCGGAGCCTTGATCCAAGGCGGTGTTGTACGCCGATTGGTCAAGCAAGGCGCCGAGCAAAAGGTGATCGGCATCGGGTTGCTGCTGTCGGCAGCGGGCTTCTTCCTGCTGCTGTATTCCAGCAGCGTAGTAACCGCCGCGATCTACCTGTCGGTATTCGGAGCGGGCAACGCGCTCATACGCCCTTGTGTGACGTCGCTGATTACACAGCGGACGACAGTCGGGCAGGGCGTCGCAACGGGCCTCAGCTCTTCGATGGACAGCCTGGGCCGTATTGCCGGCCCGCTGCTTGGCGGAGCGGTGTTCGCCATCGCGCACTCCTTGCCGTTTATTATCGGCGGCGTGCTCTGCTTGGCGGCGATTCTGCTGCTGCAGCGCTTCATGCTTGTCGATCGTCAGACGCGCGTGCAGCAGCAAACGGTCTGATACAACTGCAAAAAGCTGTACACCCGCCTTCCCAACAAGGAAGACAGGTGTACAGCTTTTTTTATCTTGGCGCTTATGGTTCCCGCGGGGCTAAGCCGTACAAGATGAAATTGACCGTATAATCGATTTCCTTGGCTTCATCCCACTCCGATTCCGGAACGAATAAAAACCGGGTAATCAACAGGCCGATGATGCTGGAAACAATGAGCCGCATACTGGTCGGAGCCGGAATATCAATCAGCTGGCCTTCCTTTTGAAAATGCCGGATCGCTTTGTACGCTTTTTGCAGCACCATATCGGCTACGTTCTGCTTGAATTGCTCCCTAAGCTCGGTATGGAAGGGGATTTCGTGCATGAATATTTTGATCACGGGAAAATGCTTGCGGGCAAATTCCAGCCGGTTCACCGTAACGGTACGAAGAAATTGTTCTACAGTCGGATAATCTGCCTCCAGCACCTTCGTAAAATCTTTCACGGCAAAAGGGGCGATAAGCCTCGTCATCATCGGAGCGACGATCGAGAGCAGCAGATCTTTTTTGGTTTTATAGTGACGGAAAATCGTTCCTTCCGCTACGCCTGCTTTCTGGGCGATTTCACTGGTTGAGGAGCCTGCGAATCCTTTCTCGGAGAAAACTTCAACAGCCGCTTGAACAATTTTGATTTGTTTACCGGTCATTTTCTCCTCTTCGTCATTCAAGCGAAGCAGCTCTTTCAGCCATGGCTCGATTTCATTCTCGGTGTCGGACAATGCATTCACCTCCTAAAGTTAGCTGATCGCATTCAACTATTATATCTTACGATGCTTCCGCAGTGCCAGTATGTTCAAGAGCATGAAGATCAACGTGAACGCTGCGAGTACAACGATGTCCAACCAAATGCGATCCCATCCTGCTCCGCGAATCATAATATTGCGCAGGGCGTCTGCGCCGTATTTCAAGGGCATGACGACTCCGATCCAGCGGAGATAGACAGACATCGTATCTAAGCTGAAAAGGCCCGAGAAGAACACCTGCGGCACGATAATGAGCGGTATGAATTGAATCATTTGGAATTCATTGTTGGCGAAAGCAGAGATCAAGGTGCCAAGGGATAGCGCCGCTAACGCAAGCAGAACCGTAATCAGAAGCACATACCAGAATGAGCCAACCATCATAAGGCCGAGCACGCTTGTTGAAAACCAGGCGATAAGAGCCGCTTGCAGCATAGTGAAGATGCCGAAGCCGAGAATATAGCCGACAACGATTTCCCAGCGGCGCAGCGGCGTAGCCAAAAGGCGCTCTAGCGTTCCGCCGGTGCGTTCCCTTAAAAAGGATACGCCGGAGAGCAGGAAGACGAAGAAAAAGACGAAGAACCCAATAAGAACAGGTCCGAAATTATCGAATGCGGCCATGTCGGCTGAACCGTGCAAATAGGCGATGACCGGTGCTTGCTGGGAAGAGCTGGCCGGAACTGCAGCTTGCAAAGCCTTTTGCAGCAGGAATAAAACGGCTTTATTCTTGCTGGGATCGCTGCCTTCAAGCGTCAGCTGCGGGGCTGCTCCATTCATCGTAAGGACAGCGTCTAAACGGACAGCTTCAAGTTCCTTTTGAGCCTCTTCGGCCGTATAGACCGTGACTTCCGCATCCAAGTCCTGCAGCTTCTGAATGAGCGGAGCAGGGACATTCACAGCGCCCAGCTTAGGGACATAGGTGCTGCCGTTAAAAACCAAAGACATCATGAAAAGAATGAGCATGGGAGCAACAAGCATCATCATCAATGTCCGTTTATCATGGAAAAACTGTCGTAAAATCCGAATAACGATCGCCCGAATTCTCATGCGCGCACACCTCCGTAGTATAGAAATGCTTCTTCAATTGTCGAAGAGGAGGTCGCTTGTTTCAATTCCTCCGGAGTGCCTACTGCCGTAAGCCTGCCGTCGCGAATCATCCCGAGCTGGTGGCATTTGTCCGCTTCGTCCATGACGTGCGTGGTGACGAGAATCGTGGTGCCTTTCCGGCTGAGCGTTGTGAGCTCATCCCAGATGGACTTTCGCAATACGGGATCGATGCCGACTGTCGGCTCGTCGAGAATAAGAATGGATGGTTCATGCAGAAGCGAGATAGCGAGCGAAAGACGGCGCTTCATCCCCCCGGAGTAGTTGGAAACCTGTTTTTTTAAGTGCGGCCCTAAATCAACGAGTTCCATCACATCCTGAATGCGCTGCTTGCGTCTTGCTCCCGCGAGTCCGTACAAGGAAGCAAAGAACTCCATATTCTCCTGTGCCGTCAGTTCTGCATACAGAGCGTCGGATTGCGCCATATAACCGATCTTGGACAGCATCGCCAATTGCGGCATGCGTTCTCCGAGCACGTCGACGGTGCCGGAAGTGGGAGCATCAATCCCTGCAATGAGCCTTACAAGTGTCGTTTTGCCAGAGCCGGAGGGACCGAGAAGGCCGAAAATTTGCGCGCTCGGAACAGTTAAGGTAATGTCCTGCAGCACCGCTTTTTCTCCGAATTGCTTGTTGACATGCTGGACTTGGATAGATGTGTGGATCGCCATGGTCGGGCACCTCTTTCTGAAGTGAGTAATCACTCATTTTTTAATATCCTCATCATACGTTATCTGTATGTATTTGTGAAGTGAGTAATCACTCATTTTTTACGAAAGACCTCAATAACAAAAAAAGACTGCTCAAACCATCAACGATGACATTGGGCAGTCTTTTTTGCGTGCAGTTATTCCTTAGCTTTCGTATCTCTCTTGTGGTCAACCCATTTCTCAATGGAAGGGGTTAACTGCTCTTTGATGGACGCAACAAGCTTGTCCTTGGACATGCCTTTCGATTGCGCGATTTCGGCGAGCGATTTGCCGGAACGGAGCTGGGCATGCAATTCATCCTTGCTCAGTCCGAGTGTTTTGGCCAGCTTTTCCGTGTCGGGTTTCATTCCGAACCGTTGCCACTTGCTTTTGCCGTGGTTGTCGAGCAGGTTTTTCTCGTTGAGGATGAACTTTAAATGTTCGCCGAGCTTTTGCTTCATATGCTCGCCTTGATCGGCGGTCAGCTTGCCGTCTTTAACGGCTACTTCAATTTTCCCGGTACGAAGCTGCTGGAGCTTTGCCGTTAAGTCGGCTTCGCTTATCCCTTTGTCAGCGGCTGCTTCCACGATGCTCTTGCCGCTCTTGAGCGACTTCATCAGCACTTCTTTGTCAACGCCGATGACCGTAGCAGATTCCTCGATAATCGGCCATTTGCGGCTGTGATGCCCATGCCCTTTGTCATCGGTTTGCTGCAGAGAAACGATTTCCTGCGGGTCCCCGGAAGGGGCGCTGGCCGAAGCGGAGAGGGTAGGAAGCATGCTTGCTCCCAGAACGAAAGAGAAAGCTATCGTGCTCACTAGAAGCTTTTTCATATAAGGCTGGTTCATGCGTGTACGACCTCCTTTCCCGAGTAATAGGAATTACAGAACATAGTCTGTGCAGGAGGGATTAATTTTAGTTTAAAATTACCTTAGTTTTACATAAAAATTTCCACGTTTCGAGTTATTTCGCGTCGACGGCAAGTTGATACAAGGGAATGAGCTTCTCGAACGTTTGTTTAATTAACCTTTCAAACTCCTCAGGCCGGCTGAGCAGCGGATCTTGGTAATGAAGGTTTCTGCCGATCAGCAGCTCCGCTTTTTTGACGTCGCGGAAACGAATCAATGCGTCGTTCCAGCCGCTGCGGTCTAAATCGGCAAGAGGGGTGACATCCTTTTTCATATGATCGAAGGAAAGGACGAAATCGGAAGGAATCTCTTCCTGAATGCGGTCGATCTGATTCATATAAGTTGTGGCGATGTTGCTCTTATTCGGCAGCTCATAGATGAGCGCCAGCCAGATAAACACACGATCGTCAAAAAGGCCGACCTGGAAGTGAGGAACTTGCTTATAGCCTCTTTTGTTCGGGCAGATGGCCATCCAGGTGTCCACCGGAGGATTAATTTTGCGGCGCAGATGTTTGGCAATATGTAGGAACATTTCGTTCCCGGATAAGAGAGAGAGATCCTGCGTCAATGAATCTCCTAACGCTTTAAATTTAGGCTGAATGCGCTCGCGAATGGCTTCCATCCGGCCATCCAAGCCTTCTATAGCAAAGGTATCGAAATCATGCTGTGTAAATCCGGTAAAACTCATAATCGGCAGGCCTCTTTTCACTTGCGTTTTTCCAATTATTTTAAAGGAATTTCGTACGCTCTGCAATGATTTGCAAGTTTCATAGAAGTTAAGTAGGAAGAAGGTCTCATTTTGTCAAAAAAAGCAGGAAAAAATAGGAGTTTGCCGAATTATGGAATTATCATAAAAGGATGGACAGGAGAAATCTAGCTATGAAAATGAAAAAATGGACGAAAATCACGATTCTGGGCACTTTGATGGCAACTTGTTTTACGGTAGGCGTTTATGCGCAGGATGTGCTGCAGCGTGTCGATGCGTATTTAAGAACTGATTTCAATGTGGTTGTCAACGGGCAGCAGGTGAAGCTGGCGAATCCGCCGTTGATTTATAACAACAGCAGCTATTTGCCTGTGAAAGAGTTGGGAAATTACTTGGGGGCGATCGTCAATTGGCAGGACAGCACCAAAACGATCTATATCAATCCGCGGGTTAATCCTGCCCAACCTTCGGAGGGGAACGAGACGAGCTATACGGAAATTGTGTTCCAATATCCCTATGTCCAATATTTCGAATATCTCGGTGCCACCTATCCGGTTCTCACGAATACGACGGAGCAGGCCTACTACCGTTTAGCGGATGTGGAACGAATGGGTTTGAAAACGGCGGGCCTGCGCAAAGCGAAGGAGAAATATTCGGAGGAGCTGTACGTCGGCGAGGATGAATTGAAGAAGGTCTGGGGGAACCAGCCTCCGCAAGTATCGTATGCGAATTATAATGCCGTCCCCATTACCGGAGAAAAGGATCCAGTCAAGCTGAAAGCGATCAAGGAATACGTCGATAACTTCCGATATTATGAAATCAACAAGACGCCTTATATGACGAGCCCCATTATCATCGATGCGCTGCCGGAGCTCAATACATACAACTATTTACTGTCAGAGAATGGGCATTACTACCGCACAACACTCAAGCTGACACAGATTAACAGCATCAATAACACGCCGGATTATGTTGTAGGCAGCTCCTCCAAGGAGGATATCCAGGTCGAAAAGGTTAAAAACTAATGATCTAGCCGTGTGCGCCTGATTGTTTTTTTAAATAAAAAATGGCGATCTGCGTGCGGTCGCGAAGATTGAGCTTGCTGAGAATTTCAGTTATATAATTTTTTACCGTGCCTTCGCTCAGGAAAAGCTCCTGGGCGATTTCTTTATTCGACAGCCCTTCTGAAATTTTCTCAACGACAGCTTGTTCGCTGGCTGTTAATCCATAATCTCTGAGCGTAATGGGAGCCGCCGCGTTAGGAGCAGGGCTGGGGCTGATGAAGCTGGCCAATTTCTTGGCGATGTCGGGATGAATCAGCAGATTGCCCTGTTCAACCGTCTTAATGCCTTGAATGATGCGATCCGGCGATATGTTTTTCAGCAGGTAACCGCTGGCTCCGTTTCTCAGCGCCTGTACGATAAATTCATCGTCGTCGAACGTCGTCAAAATCAGAACGGAAATTGCCGGATACGCTTGTTTGATCTTGAGCGTCCCCTCGACGCCGTCGCAGATGGGCATTCTAATGTCCATGAGCACGACATCGACCTTTTGGCCGCTTTGGATAAAAGCGAGAGCTTCATCGCCATGGGTGCACGTGCCTGCCACGGTGATATTTTCGTCAAGTCCGATGATTAGTTTTAAGCTTTCCCGGATGAATGGATCGTCATCGGTTATGAGAACATGAATCATGTTGATGTCATCCCTTTCCTGTATTAGTGCGTTAGTGCGTTTGGCGAAACGTCGGCAGAACCGTCGTCACGGAAAAAGGTGCCTCGAACGCCACATAAAGCTGCCCGCCTATGAGCTTGCTGCGTTCCTCCATGCCTGTCATGCCGAGTCCTTTCACGGTGTCACCCGCAGGGGGCTGACCGTTGTTCGCAACATGCATCGTAATTTGCTTGGTTTCATAGATTAACTGAATATGTACCCGGGTTGCACCGCCGTGTCGAATTGCATTCGTGATGGCTTCTTGGGCGTTGCGGTATAAAATAAAGGCAAGACTGGGATACAGGACGTAGGGCATTCCCTGAATGTCAACGTCAATGGAGATGCCGTTTTCCTTCGTTAATCCTTCGATGAGCTTGTCAAGGGTAAAGGTCTGCATCGAATCGTCATCCGGCTTCAGTCTCCGCACCGTTGAGCGCAGCAGCTCCATGCTTTCAGTCAATTGGTCCCGGACCGAAGTTAACATCTCCATGCCTTTGCTCATCTGCACCGGCAATATTCGCAGGGCCGCCTCCATCATCATCTTGAGACGGATTAACTGATGCCCGAGATCATCGTGAATATCGCGGGAAATGCGGTTCCGCTCATTGAGCTGCGCGATATTCTCGACCTGTTTGGCATAATCGAGCAGTTGCATGCGGGCTTCATCCAGCTCGTAATGCTGCCGCCGAAGCCGATCGTATAGAAGCTCGATGTCCACTTTGTTTTGCTCGATCCGGTGCATATGCAGCAAAAGCAGCGCTTGAGCGGCTAACATCAGATTGGC
Source organism: Paenibacillus sp. FW126-R14 (assembly GCF_058789495.1). Classification (NCBI taxonomy): domain Bacteria; kingdom Bacillati; phylum Bacillota; class Bacilli; order Caryophanales; family Paenibacillaceae; genus Paenibacillus; species Paenibacillus sp. FW126-R14. The sequence goes on from NZ_JBYTBS010000055.1 coordinate 45,537, forward strand.
TATGACGTAATAGCTGCTTGGCTGGCCATGCAAACTCAAGTTTAGGAGGACCAGTTGGAGGCCAAAGAAAGAATAGCCGATAGAACGATGAAAGGCGAACAGATAGGTCAGCAGCGTGGAGAAGAAGAGCAGGAATAATAAGCCGTGATACTGATTGCTCAACCATCCGCCGAATCCGATTTCGACGAGCAGCATCCATGCGGATTGTTTGAAAATCTTTCTGCGCAGCTCGGCGACCCAAATAAATAAAAGAATAAAGAACGCATAATTGCTATTGGACGCGTAGTTTTCCAGATAAATAGAAGCAACTGCTGGAATGAGAATGAGAGCGTAGCGCGTTACTGGCAGTAAAGGTGACAAGCGGTTCCCTTCCTTCGCAAGCTGATAACCAAATTATAGCATAATTGACAAGCTGGTTTATATGTTTTACTGCGTGTTTATGACTTTTGTCACTATGCAAAATGACTTATTCTACCTGTAGCGGCGATGATTCCAGGATACAATAAGGATAGTCAAAGCACTTGGCAAAAGGGAGAGGATCTCATGAGTTTTATTCAAATTAAAAATGTTGTCAAAAAATACAGCAATCAAATCTCCGTAGATCACTTGAATTTATCGATTCAGAAAGGCGAAATCTTCGGGTTGTTGGGCCCTAACGGAGCGGGTAAGAGCACCACGATCAAAATGCTCAGCGGCCTGCTCAAAATGGACGGCGGCGAAATGGTTGTTGACGGTTATTCCGTTGCGAAGGAGACGCTGGAGGTGAAACGCCTCATTGGTCTTGTGCCGCAAGAGCTTGCCATTTTCGAAAGTTTAAGCGCAAGAGAAAACGTTACGTTTTTTGCCAGACTTTACGGCTTAAGAGGCAATCTGCTGCAAAGCCGGGTAAAGGAGGCGCTGGAATTCGTCGGCTTGTCGGACCGGGCGGGCGATAAGCCCAAGGCCTTCTCCGGCGGAATGAAGAGGAGATTGAATATTGCCTGCGCGATTATGCACCATCCCAAACTGATCATTATGGACGAGCCGACCGTGGGAATCGATCCCCAGTCGAGGAACCATATCCTGGAGTCGGTCCAAACCTTGAATCGCATGGGCTCGACGATTATTTACACTTCGCACTACATGGAAGAAGTGGCTGCCATATCCACCCGTGTCGGCATCATGGACCATGGCCGCCTGATCGCCTGCGGCACGCAGGAGGAGCTGCGGGGCAAAGTCGCGCAGGACAACAAAATTATGCTGCAGGTAGCGAACTTAAGCGAACAAGCGGTGAAGGAGCTGCGGGATCATCCGAAGATTAAACAGGTGAACGTCCATGAGCAGGCGCTTGAGCTGTTAGTCGGCTCCTCGCAAGCTTATTTGCAAGATATTTTGTTCATCTTATCCAAACACGATGTCAAAATTCAATCGCTCGTACAGGTAGAGCCCGATTTAGAGGCTTTGTTCCTGTCATTGACCGGAAGAACTTTGCGGGATTAGGGGGAGAGCGCGATGCAGATTTGGACGATTGCAAAATATGAAATAGTGCGGATGATGCGTATGCGTTACGTCATGCTCATCCAATTCGTCATGCCTCTCTTGCTCATTTTCATATTGGGTTCCGCGCTTTCAGGCGCTTTCAAAGTAGAGGATCGGAACATAAAGCCTGTTAAATTGGATGTCGTAGAAGCGGACTCCGGCGCTCTGAAATCCGCCGTGGATGCGTTTCTTCATTCGCCCCAATTGGCGAATCTAATCCAAGCCACGGCCGTTCCGTCGCGCGATGAGGCAGTCAAGCATCTGCGAGCAGGCGATTCCGAGTTTGCGCTTATCATCCCGAGCGATTTCAGCGCCCGCGTGCTGGAAGGGAAAGAGGCGGAATGGGAGATGATTCTCGGCAATAACTATGAGCAGAATTTGACCGCTGAAACGGTGCTGCGCTCCTTCCTGGATAAAGTGAATCTGAATCAAGCTGTCGCCATTTCAGCCGGGCCGGAGGCGGCGGCTGAGCTGCAAAAGCAGGGCGGGGCGGATACCATCCCGGCATCAGGAGCCGCCTCTCATGTTAGGTTAGGCCATTTGTCGGCGTCCAATTCCCAATATTCCGCTATGCAGTATTACGCGGTATCGATGCTGGTTATGTTTTTGCTGTATTCCGGCTTGTCTACCGCGATGGGACTTCAAGGCGAGAAAGATAACCATACTTTATCCCGATTAAATGCCATGCCCGTGCATGAGTATAAGATTTTGCTTGGCAAAGTGCTCGGCAATGCGTTCATTGCGATCTGCCAAGCGGCAATTATCATAGCGGCAACCGTTCTCTTTTATCATGTGGACTGGGGAACCTCATACGGGATGCTGGCGCTTGTTTGCTTTTTTGTCATCGTGGCGTCCATGAGTCTCGCCGTTCTCGCAGCGTTGGTGGTGAAAGCGTCCAAAGGAATCTCTACCGTTTTCCAGATGATCGTTCTAGCCATGTCCTTTCTTAGCGGAGGATTTACGCCTCTTCCAGATGGATTGCTGAGTCAATTGGGCAATTTCACACTGAACTATTGGGCGATGCAAAGTATGTATCGCATTATGCTGGACAGCGATCTCTCCGTCTTAGGCCATCACGTGTTCGTTCTGGCATGCATAAGCGGCGGATTGCTGCTCGTTTCCTTCATCGTGTACCGAAAGGCGGGATATCATGAATAGCTTGTTTATCGCATTTAATATGCTTCGGCGAACGCTTTTGCAGAAAAGGGGCTTTCTGATCTACCTGCTCATTCCGGCCAGCCTTGTTTCTTTGATCATAGGTGTTACAGGGCACGACAAGCGTCAAGTTGATATCGCTTATGTCAACATGGATCGCGGTCCTCTCGGCGCTCACTTGGTGCAGGAGCTGACGCTGATTCCGGATTACCGATTGCTGGAAGCTCCCTCTGAAGACGACATCAAAGAAGACGTGACCAAGCAAAAGGTCGGAGGCGCGTTCGTCATTCCGGAAGGATTCAGCGAGACGCTGCTCAAGGGCGCCGAACCGCAAGTCGACATGTACCAATTGAGTGTAAGCGAAGCTGCCGTTACGCTGAAAATAGCGCTTGACAGCATCCTTACCGGCTATCAGGAAACGGTGGATGTGCATCGAAAGCAAGGACTTCAGGAGAGCCCGCTTCAAGCAGCCGTAGAAAAGACCCTCACCCAGATGAACAAACACCAAGTGAAGGCGAATGTCACGGACTTGAATTTATATGTGAATCCGAGTATGCATCTGGTCATTGGGTTCATGCTGATGTTCATGATGGGAGTCATCAACAACACCATCTCTGTTATTATGGAGGATCGGAGAATGCGGACGATGGCGAGAACCTTTACGGCCCCGGTCCGCTCCATCGAAATTATGCTGGGCAACTTTCTGGGCAGTTTTTTGGTAGGAACGCTGCAAGTGCTTGTTATCTTGCTTGTTACCCGCTATGTGGCCGGCTACGATTATGGCCTTCCGTTCTTCTCGCAATTTGTCATTCTGGAGTTTTTCCTATTGGCCAGCATGGGTATTGCCAGCGCGGTTGCCGGCATGGTAAAGAATGCGTCGAATTTGGGCATGATCAACTCTTTGATCGTAACCCCAACCTGCATGCTCGGCGGCTGCTTCTGGCCGGTAACGCTGATGCCGGAGTGGATGCAGAAAATCGCCAACTTCGTGCCGCAGAAATGGGCCATTGATGCGATACAGCGCATGGCCGCGGGGCACGCTTTGTCGCAGATGTGGATGCACATGGGGGTGCTCACCTTGTTTGCTTTGATTCTTCTCGGTGTTGGCACAGTCATATTAAGTCCGGAGGAAGCAGAGGTGAGCTAGCTCGTCCTGATGCGGGGAGTCTCCATGTCTCGCTGAAAAGAAGGGGAACTACAAGGCGCGAGCGACCAATGGTAAAGTCGTGTAATTTAGCAGGTGGAACTCCTGCTTGGAAAGGCAAAAGCCATGCCGCCAAT
>NZ_JBYTBS010000056.1:0-49329 GCF_058789495.1 Paenibacillus sp. FW126-R14
TCCTTTTTTTCAGACTGTTTGGATTTAGAGATTTGCGTTGGGCGTAAGCTGGAGCGAATCTTGTTCAGCAAGCCCTATATAGATATTGGAATTGTTGGAGGCGAAAATGCGACTTGCCATAAGCTTATTTCTTGCTTTAATAATTTCTTCTGCTTTACTTGCCGGTAATGTTTCAGCAGATTGGGCAAATATGTTTGTAGTCCATGACGGAAAAATATACGTTATATCAGAAGAACATTTAGATCCGAAGCAAATTGGTGTGAAAATAGGCAAAGTTACAAGATATTCCGATGAGGAAGGTACTTACTCTGGAAACTTTTCCAATCGCTATCCCGTAGGAACTGGATATTACGAAATTATTGGGGTTGAAATAAAGAAAGTAATCGCCATAAAAGATGATAATGGGGCGTATATGAAAGCAACTTATGGCGGCGATTATGCTGGGAACAGGTATACTTTGGCCGACTTTTTACCATATGGTTGCGCGGCTCTGTTAGTGGTTATTGGTGGTTATTTAATGAAAAAGAAAATTAACCGGTGATTTTTGTTTATAGGAGACGAGGAACGATAGTTGAATAACCAGGGAGCAGATCGCCGCGGCCGCCATCTGTTCTCTTTTTCGTTTATCGGCAGTTTTATTCAACATGGTGTGTTAAGATATTAATGCTTTCATCTAGATTATACCGAAGAACATGGAGAGGAGCATGACGGTATGGATCGCTACACTTAGGCGATAAACTCGAAGTTGTCGGGTTAATACACAACCAAGTTCAAAATCGATACTAATTTATAGTTGATATGGGGGCTCTTATGGTAGAAGAAAAAGAAAGATGGTTATATAAGCAGGGAGATCATGAAAATGGCCCTTTCACAACGAAAGAAATGAATAATTTGATTCAAAGTAGAGAACTGAAACGCATTACAAGTGTCAAGCGGAATGATTCGGAATGGAATGCAGCCGAAACCTTTGCAGAGCTGCATTTCGTGAGCACAGCCATAGTAGGTGTACGGCCATGGGTCCGATATTGGGCGAGATGTTTTGATATGTTAATTTTAGGCTTCTTATTCGGTGTTCTCATGTTCTTTATCCCGATGGATTTCATGAGTACCACCTTTGGAAGTATTATGCTGGGGATTGCTATTCTTGTTATTTCCATCCCTTATGAGGCATTTTTACTAAAATGGTTGGGAACCACAATAGGCAAGTGGATTCTTGGTATAAATATACGTAATTTGGAGGGCCAAAGACTGAGTTTCCGTAAAGCTCTTAGGCGAAGTCTACTCGTATGGTGGCGAGGACAAGGAGCAGGTCTTCCGATTATTTCACTGATTTTTAATTTAAGTGGCTACCAACAACTGAAACACAATTTAGGAACGACAACTTGGGACCGGGATACAGAAGCTGTAGTGTCTCACCGACCTAAGAGTTGGTGGGGGGAATTGCTGGTATGGCTAATGGCGATTCTAGTACTTTATTTCCGATTTAGAGCATATTTACCCCAGTGAATGATAAAACGAGGTGAGAAACCTTAATGGGCATAGGAGAAAACAGAAAATTGAAAAAATATGTAACTATCCTAACCATGATACTCGTTACCCTACTTGCTGCAGCATGTGATAATTCCATGGCAGAAAATACTTCAACTAAGCAGCAGCCTCTCGCATCCATGGCACCTGAAGAAACGGTTGATACCGAACCTGCTCCAGTCATTTTGGAGGGATTTCCAATGCCTATAACAAGTGGAAATCGAATTTATTTTTATCATGAAGGCGATCTAACCGGTTGGACGATTGACCGTCCGATGACTTCCAACAATAGGGAGGCGCTCCAAGTCTATCGCACTGATACACGCGGAGTAAATTGGAGCTTCTCTCACCTTCCAACAGAGCAGGCATGGGAAGCTAATGTGGATCAAGATCATGTCTTTGCATCGTTTCATCAAGACGGAACCTCTTGGATCATGCTGCAATCGGAGTCAACAGGGAATAGTACCAACAAAACACTGTACCGATCAAAAGACAGCGGAGCAACATGGACCTACATTGGCGACTTAACTTCCGATATCAATGGAAATGTCACTTCAATCATGATGCTGGAGGATGGAACTGGATTTATAACTTCCTCCTACAAGGAGAAGGGTGTGATTCCCTTTTATCGTACAACGGATGGTGGGAAGTCCTGGAAATTGCAAAAGTTTCCTCATAAGGAAGACTTTCAAATTGGAGTAGCCTATCAAGCAGTGCTTGGTGCAGATGGGGTTGGAACGGTCAGGGTGGATTATATCAAGGAACAGGGTTCGGAAACGGTTTCTTACGAAACAATCGACAACGGTGCAAGCTGGCATCTTTTCGAAACGGCATCCATCCTGCAATTTCATGCTAATCAAGCGGCTCTTGATACAGTAAAACGCTTTGCCGACAGCTGGTTAGCTCAAGATGAGCAGAAAGTCGACGAGCTGATGGAAGAGAGGGCTCCAATCTCGTGGACTGAGCAAATGAAGAAGCACCGTTATACGTTTGTCAGAGCATTTCCACCTTCAAATAAAGCCAGCCAGGATCAGTTATGCGTGGGGTTAACCTATCAAACGGATGCAAAAGACGATTCAGCCATTGGAACGATGGCGGTCTGTGTTCGAAAGCAGCCAAACAGCAACGATTGGCGAGTCTACATGTTGGATTGAGGGAAGGAGAAATAATCATGTGATGAACGAAATTTTCATATAGTATTTAATATCAATAGCTGGCAAGGAGGACTGTATGTGAGAAACATACTTAACTTACTGGTTACATTTTTTGTTTTTTGGTGTGGGAGTCAATACTTCAATTCGTATATATCCATCTCGGATACAAAAACATTGATCGTTGCAACCGTGCTTATGTTTGTTATCAGTTTCATTTACGGTCTTTTATTAACCATTTCAATGTTGTCCATAGTGGTCGGGATTGGTTGTTTAACTACTCCCTTGTTAGTGGCGGCTTCACTTGTATTGACACCCATAAAGTTATGGCTTCTTGATAAGTATTTACCTGGATTTGAAATTCATGGTTTCTGGACATATGTGGTTCTTACCATTATTTTGAGCATCTTTACTGTAAAAGTAACAAGTAAAAAGCATTTATAGCGGATGAAGTTCTACATCTGCAATAATGTACTATATGGCAAATCATTTTAAGATGTAGGATATGAGAATAGCTTGAAAGGAGCGTTCTCATGAATATTACATCTTTTTTGATTTACTGTATGATTGCTACTTTTACTCCGGGTCCTACGAATATCGTCATCTTGTCTACCCCGCATAATTATGGGGCAAAAAAAGCACTGAAATATTCGTACGGAGCAACGATTGGCTTCGGTTTATTACTTGTTATTTCTGCTGCGTTAAATACAATTCTTGTCACGATCATACCGAAGATATTAATTGTCATGCAGATCATCGGGAGCATGTACATGTTCTATCTCGCTTATCAAATTTACCAAAAAGACATGTCAAAACCAACCGTAAACCAACCGGCTACCTTAATGTCGGGCTTCTTGATGCAGTTTTTAAATCCCAAAATTATACTATTTTCAATGACGGTAATTCCAAGTTTTATTTTGCCCAACTACAAGGCGATCCCTGTGGTAGCGACAAGTATTGTGGCTATAACTCTGATTGGACTTTCCGCTTTTACGACGTGGGTTCTCTTCGGTACAATCTTTAAGGAGTTTTTACGTAAGCATGATAAAATAGTAAATGTACTGATGACCCTATTTTTAGTTTATGCTGCGATCATGATCTGGATATAGTCAGCTTATGTAGAGGTGATTGAAATGGACAAATTTGTCTATAAAAAGTCGGCAGGGATTACGGCATTATCAGCAAGCATAACTGAATTTAAATATAAAAAGCACTCCCACAAGGAGTATGCCATAGGCGTAACGCTGCGCGGCATTCAACATTATTGCATGGACGGCAGTCTGCAATTATCATATCAAAATGGCATTATGCTTTTTAATCCCGAACAGGCTCATGACGGAATGGCCCATGATAAGCAAGGTCTTGACTATGTCATGCTGTACATTGAGCCGCAAATGCTTTTGGAAGCTGTAGAGAAAAAGGATCTCATACGTTTTTCTGATCCTATCGTTTATAATCGTAAACTTGAACAACGCATATTAAATCTTTCTCATGCTATATTAAACGAAAAAGATGAGACGTTGTGCAGTGAATTGCTTTTATCCCTCACGGACAGCCTTATTCAAACCAACCTTTCTGCACATGACAAGATAGATAACGCGTTAATTAGAAAAGCTAAGGAGATGCTTCAAGCCAACTTAGAACATGTACTTAAGCTTGATGAAATCTGTAAAGAGCTTCAGTTATCGAAATTTCAGCTTATCCGATTATTTAAGGCTCAAACCGGAATTTCACCTTACCAATACTTTCTGAACTGCAAAATCGAACGCGCCAAACAATTAATTGAACAAAATAGAGATATTTATGCGGCAGTGGCTGCATGCGGTTTTGTTGATTTAACCCATTTGAATAAACACTTTAAAAGCGTATATGGAACAACAGCGTTTGAGTATATGGCTCATATAGATTCAGGTGGAAAATGGAAGGCATAACGGATGACGATAGTTAAACAAACGAGGGAGCAGATGCCGCGGCAGCTGCTCCTATTGATTAAGCTAGTATACGTTTATAAAGCGTAATACAATAAGTACCGCTTACTCCTGGTGATGCTGTAATGCCAAAGTCAGTGGGATTTTTTACAGCTACTGTGAAAGTAGTTCCTGGAGGAACGGGGCCTATTGTAGTAGTAGTGGGTGGAGTTGTTATTGCGGAAGTTACCGTCCCTGAAACAGTTGTAGGACTAGCTGCAGAGTTAAAGAGCTGGAATGTTCCTTCAAAATAATCGCCAACAGGAGCAGAGAATAAATCAAATACTAAAGGAGTCGTAGTTCCAACATTACTGTAGTTTCCACAAATTTGTTCTTGGAATATATGAGCTGGAGGGCAACAAGCACTTCCAAAACTCATTCCATTAGAACCACACATAATCATACCTCCTATCATCATGCAGTCATTGAAGTTGTCCTCTCTTTATTTAATGAATTTTTTAAGAGAACTGCTTAGTGCATTTGTGTAGGAGTAGAAAAATAGGCACAGTCTTAAACGGATTTAACGCGTTTATATAGAGTGATACAATACGTACCATTCGAACCGCTTGAAGTAGCAATCGTAAATGTTTTTGGGTTTTTAACGCTGGTACTTATCGTCCATCCAGGAGGTACTGTAATCGGAGTAGGAGTATGATGATCTTCAGGGGAAAGGGATGCAACTTTTCCGGTTACTTCACCATCGCTAGATGACGAGTTGAAAACCTCAAACGTACCTTGAATGTAATCACTCGCATCTTCAGCAGTCCATACGGCAAGAGTCGCACCAGAACCAAAATTACCGCAAAGCTTTTCTTGGAAAATTTGAGCTTTTGCTGATTTGATCACTCTTCGGTTTTTTTTCTTTTTTTTGCATTTGCACTTTTTTCTTCCGCAGCTCCCGCAAGCAACCTTGAGAGAAACAACTTGGTTATTTTTCTGAACGACTTTCTGGATAACCTTTTCTTTATTTTTTTCCACTTTTGCGTACACACCTCCGCCAGCCAGCTTTCTTCACTATATTATTTAATGCTTCTCCACGGTTTTTGCCTCCATACAAGTCCAAATAGCTGCGATTGCTGAACTTTTTTTTGTGATTTTTAGTCAGGAGCAGTAACGGGATAACGTGTTATAATGACAAAAACGACCATAAGTGTGCATCTGAACAAACAGAATGGGATGTATTCATAAATTCCCTATTTCATAAATTATTAAATAATGAATTTAGTTTTTCGAGAGTTTCTTACCGACCAGAGCTGACTAAAGTTCAAAAACACAAATTTTTGATGGGGTTTAAGAGGTGTATTATGTTAGGTGCTGTTATAGGAGATGTAATTGGTTCAGTCTTTGAGTGGCATAACACCAAATCTACGGAGTTTAAACTCTATAATAGGTTCACGAGATTTACGGATGATACTGTTTTAACAGTAGCTATAGCTGATGCTATTTTAAACAAGAAAAAACAAAGTATTAAGCTCTTTGATTATTATGCAAGCAAGAGATTATACGCTAATAAACTAAGGCAATACGCTAAATGGTATCCTAACGTTGGGTATGGTCAAAAATTTGAGGAATGGGTATTGAGTAGCAACCCCAAACCATACAGAAGTTATGGAAATGGATCGGCTATGAGAGTGTGTCCGATAGGATTTGCCTTTAGCTCTTTAGAAGAAGTAATGATTGAGTCCAGAAGATCTGCATTAGTAACCCACAATCATAGGCAAGGTATCATTGGTGCCCAAGCTGTAGCTTGTGCAGTTTTTCTTGCGAGAAACAACAAAACAAAAAATGAAATTCAATCATTCATTCAGCAGAAATTCAAATACAATCTCAAGCAAAGACTAGATGACATTAGACCAAACTATGCTTTTGATCCAAGCTGTCAGGGGTCGGTCCCACAAGCGATAATTGCATTTTTAGAATCAACAGATTTTGAAGATGCAATTAGAAAGGCTATATCAATTGGTGGAGACAGTGACACGATAGCATGTATAACTGGTGGTATTGCACATGCGTACTATAAGGAAATACCAAAGGATATTATTTCTGAGGTAATGCTAAGACTCGATCTCAAGTTAAGGCAAATAATTGGATTATTCAACGAGAGGTACAACATTCCAATATAAGTGTCTAGTGATAAGTAATATCCGTATAAATGGGAGCAGATCGCAGCCGGCGTTTGTTCTCTTTTTTATAATAACAATAGGATAAAAAGGGGAAATCAAGATTCGCTTTGTGTCTATATATGAATACTTGTCGTGACACTAAAAAAAACAGGATCGAGGAATGCCCATATCCTGCCTTCTTACGTGTTATATTAGTGCACTAAACTTTCTATTTCATTCGATTGGCGATATACAACACAGGAATCAGAGTAATTCCTTAGATGATGAAATTTGTATTGTAGAGCTTCCAGCGCCACTAAAACTTAAATTTCCAGTAACCGTTGCTTGTTTGTGGAAAAAATTTGCTACTGCTGCAGAACTCATATATGTTCCCGGTGAATGTACAGGTTTTTGTATAACTACCTCACTCTAGTACTATAAATTTTTAGTACTTACACATAAGTACAAATGAATGATAAATTTATTACCAAAAAGGCAGGCGCTATATGCTTGATGCTGCAGTTGGTTTATTAATTAGAAAAATGGGTTTTGTATTGTTGGGTGGTGTGGTCCTTACTACAATTGTTGTTTTATTTATTATGGTAATTGTCTCCATTATTAAAGACAATAAAAAATGAATCAGATACTTGAAAGTTGCTGTTACATTAAGCTAACAGGGACGATAGCGCAGGAGCTGCATTGAAGCAGCTCTTTTTTGATTCCATTATTAAAGTAACTAGCAGTTTAATAAGAAAATTTGAAAAAATTTAATAAGAAATGATTTTGAAAAGGGAGTTAAGTAAGGCTGGTATTTGGTGATGACAGTTATAACGTTTCGCTCTTTTACTTGACTCTCTCCAGTTTTTCTTGTGAATATCGGTAACTCGCCAGAGGGGAATCAAATCTTTCGTCATTGATGTAGAATTCGAAGGATGGTTGATCCAAGTTTTTGGAAAGTTTGACGAATATTTTGTTTTTGTAATCGGAAAGACCAGAGGACCAGCTGCTTTCGACTAGCGTATCGGAAAAGGGCGCACTTTGTTGAAGGTTGCCGTTTTGCATATGGATGACCGTCACGTCCGGCAACTGCAAATGCATGCCCTGAAACTCGATGACGAACTCATTTTGTCCATCGGCGTCGAGGTCCTTAAAAGATGGGCTGCCCCATTGATCAAACGTATACCAAGCTTTTTGCGAGAAATCGTAGACGATATAGAGCATGAGTCCCGGACCGTTCGCGAACAACTCAACCCCGCCTAAGAAATAATAATCTTTTGAACCGGAGGAAAATGTTTGGTTGAACATGACTATGTTATTGACTGCTTTATCTACAAGTAGATCGTGGGAAACGTTGCTAATCACGTATGTTTTTCCTTGCAGGTTCATTTCAATGTCCAATTCCTGCGGCAGAAGCGAAGCTTCGTCTTTAGGTTTTTGATAGACGGTCAACTCGATTGGCTTTCCTTGGAAGGCGCCGAACGAAAGGTTGCGTACACTTGTCCAATCTGATTGCGGATTGCCTACTTGTAACTGGCTCAGGTTAATAGGTTGAAAGGGCAAATTTACTGTTTGAGGGAATGCTTCCGCAACAGGTGAAGCTGTGTTTGACAGCTGGATGGGCTGAACCGATGGTTCGAGAACCGCTGGGACGTTCGGTTGGGCGGTGCTTGCAGGCTCGTGTACAGTTGCCGGATTGCCTGATGAGCAGGATGCAAGAAGTATGCTTAAACAAAGGACGGCGAAGACGAGAAGCTTCATCATGATTGGAACCACTCCTTTAAATACTAGCATCCATTTTTCGTTTCTTTCCAACAAATTAGACGACTCTTCAAAATAAAAGTTGCATAGATAATTATGAAGAATCTCTATCTATGTTTATTAATGTTTTCTGCATTGATCAAGTAAGAAATAAAAACTCAACAGTAGCCATAATCTAAATATCCATGAAAGTAAAAATGTTAAAACATGGAACTTCGACGAGTTGTGAACGTCTAATTTATGGTAGTATTTAACTGGAGGTGCTCATGAAAAGGAAAAAAATAACGAGCTCTACGAGCTTAATGATTATTATTTTTATAGGTCTATTATCAAGTTGTGATGATTCAAATATTAATCAAGTAAGTTCAAGTTCAAAAGCAGTTAATGAAAGCAAAATAGATACTACAGAACAAGGACTACCCGTCAGTAAAACATTACCCTCTGATCTCACTCCTGATCTATTTTTAAAGCATTATAATTTAGATGTACGGTTTGGACCCAAGAAATTCACAGTGAATGTACCCTTAGATTGGACAGTGAAGACTGGCGAGTATCCTATGGGTTTATATTGGAGATTGGCGAACGTATTTTCTGAAGATGCTGGAATAAATTTAGTTCCATTAAAGGGCTCCTCCGTGGAAGTGTGGCAGTATGCATTAAGAGATGGTCTACCCAGTAGAGATCAGAAAACTGAGTTTCATTATCCCTCCAATGTTAATCTGTTGGTAAAATCCGAGAAGGTTGTTGGAGCATGGTTGTCCTTCAATATTCAAAGCATAGGTCCTTCTGTAAATAAACGGTATTTAGAAGACATCACTGGACTTTCATTTGAACAGTGGAGTGACGACCAGGAAGGGTTATTTATATCGGATAGTTCTAACAACGACTTGACAGAGATGAAACCTATCGAAGTATTGACTGCTTTCTTCAATGCCATCGAAAATAAGAACACATCTAGAGCTAACGCATGCTTGGATCGGAGGGGAATGTTGGAAACATTGACAGTAAACCTAGGACCAGATCAGTTATACAACCCCGGATTTGGAGAAAATAATTCTCTCGTATCGAATATTGTTAGTGCTACCCCAATCTCGTTTAAACTTATTGATCACGAAAGCCGAGAGGAGCTTCAATCAATTGCAAACTTATCGGAAGTAGTTGTTGAGGTATCCTTAAAGATTCATTGGAAAAATGATGCGTTTAACAACCCCGATGGTAAGGAAACTCGTTATGCCTATATGAAGAAATATGCAAGCGGTTGGAAAATTGGAGCATTGGGTACGGGTCCGTAACAAAAGGTGGCTGAATGAAGCGGATGACATTAGTCATCTGGGAATGGCTAGCGTTTGTTTCTTAAGAGGTGCTTAATGAAGAAATTAATTATTATAATTCTCGCCTTACTTGGCTTAGTTGCATGCGGTCAGCCTTCGCCATCTGAAGAACAAACAGCAATTCTCTCTCTTCCCAAGGATGCTCCAGAAGTGGTTACTACAACCGTTCCTACTCCTGAAAATCAACCTTTTACAGCAAACATATCTGCCCCTAATCAAATAAAATCAAATGAAGAATTCGTTGTTGAGGCTACTCTAAAAAACTTATCTGATAGTGATTTTACGATTTTACATGCGCCAGGTCTTTTTTATTTCTCTATTAAAGATAGTAATGGCAAGGGGGTAAATACATTTGCTATGGCTATGGTAGGAAAATATCTTACTTTTCAAGGAAAAGGGATGATTACAGAGCATTATACGTACAAACTTGAAAAGCCAGGTTATTATGAAGTTTCGGCAACTGCAAAATTCACGATTGGAAATGGGGACAATGAAAAAGACTTAGAACTTGAAACAAACAAGGCACGTTTTGAGGTTATACCACTCAACTAATGGATAACGATAGCACAATAAACAGGAAGTGGATGGCCCGGCAGGTGCTCCCTACGTTATGAAGTAACGGGTAAGGAAAGGAGTCTAAAACTTCGACACTAGTCGTTCTTTCAAAGCCCTCATCACATGGGAAAGAGATCCAAGCAATATTCCCAAAGATGTTTGGTTAAGGGATCTTATTGTCAATTATGGCGAGCTTATGGGTAAGACGTTTACAGGAGATTCTTGGACGGTACCAGTTAAAGTTACTGGGTTCATCGAAGGTACATGGGATACATACGCAGATGTACGTTTCCTAGTCGAGGAAGCACCTTGGCATTTACTCGTAAGCGGATATTGCTTCAGACTATGGGCTGGAAAAGAGATAGCGACCGTAATGATTCTCTGAATGTCACTTAGCGTCGATTACACTAACGGGAGAACGATACTTGAATTGCGACAAAAGCTATTAATCAAGAGCTCAGCGATGGCTCCGATCCATCGACTGAGTTTTTTTATTCTGGCCGTATAGAAATTGGCTAAATTTTATTTTAAATTGTGCAAACGAAATCATGGAATCAAGTGTATATATTATGTGAAGTAAGGAGGGAGAGAGTCATGCACAATATTATTCAGCGTTGTAAACAAAACGATACGACTGCTTTTGGAGAGTTATTTGAGTTATATAGTACCCAGGTGTATCAATCAATACTAGTTCTAGTAAGAAATCGAACGGTTGCAGAGGATATTACACAAGAAACATTCATTCATTTGTTTTCTAAAATAAATCAGTATGATGAGACTTATCCATTTCGAAACTGGCTTTATCAAGTAGCCTTAAATTTAGCCAAGAATCATATCCGAAAGCATCAAGGATGGAATGCTTGGCTTAAATCAAAATTCTTAAACATCAGTAGTAAGGATGACTTTACACCAGAGGCTGCATTCCATCAAAAAGAACTACAAAATCAAATGATTACTCACATTAAAATGCTCTCAACCACGACACAAATGGTCATCATTTTAAAGTATTTTAATGAATTTAAACAAGAAGAAATTTCTAAAATTCTTAAAATACCAATTGGTACAGTAAAGTGGCATATCCACCATGGGCTAAAAAAACTAAAGATGAGTATAGAAAAAGAACAAGCTAAATTCCGGGAGGGATTTATTCATGAATAATCATCTTGAAATAGAAAAAGAAGTTAGTGAATCCTTAAAATATTTTGTGAACTCGGAGAAGCCATCAGTTAATTTAAAAGCAAAAATTCTAGAAGCAACTCAACAACAAACTCGCCATTATGTACGAATTAATCGCCCTCTAAAAAGAAGTCTTTTCGCTGCTACATTGTTAATTGCATTATTGGTGGGAAGTACGATTTATGCAGCTCCATACCTCGGGCAATCAGTTAAAAAACTATTTGATATTAATCACATACCAATATTCTCTACTTCAATAGATACAAAGAACAGTTCCAGTATAGACCATGATCTTTCCATTGATGAAAGCATGAACAAACTATTAGAAAGTACAAAAGTCTCTAGATCTGAAATTCAAAAGCTATCGCCTGTTAAGCTAAACTTACCAACTTATCTACCTAAGGGATACAAATTCGCAAGTGATTTTGGTAGAGAGGGTGTTGTTACGTGGGATGTTGAGAAGAATACGGTCAGCCACAAAAGAAATAGAGAAATTGAATACACTGCTTATTTTGATAAAGTGAATATTGATGCGTCTAACAACACTGTTTCTAATGATGAGATTACACTGACTTATAGATATGATCCAAACTTTACATATTCAAATGGTGTTGGCATACCAGATGTCATTAGCACTGAAAAAATAAAAGGTTTTCAAGTGGTAGTGACAATCAATTCTCTAGATACTTGGATCCCTATGGATAAAGGTGGAGTGTTGCGTGTTATCTTATCAACAAATTCTAATTCGCTTTCTAAGAATGAGCGTATGAGCATGTTAACATCGATTATTAATCAATTATCTACAAAATAAACAAAGAGCCCCTTTTAGGGGCTCTGAGCTCACATATACTTATTAGTCATGAATAGAACCTTGATAGTGAGCTTCCCAATATGTACCTCTGTCATATAACTCGTAGAGACGTAAGAGCTTGCGTAAGGTGTAATGGTAATGCCATAGTATCCTTCCTGATACTGTTCGTGATTTTAATTGGATGTGAAAGAGTAGATGATAATCTGCTGGAATTGTCCTTTCTTCCAATTTCTAACGGGGATGTTTTGACTATCAAAATCTGGGGTTCTGGCGTAGATGGCAGAGAAGCGATCGCGGAAGAAACTCAGAACATTCTTAAGTGGTTAACAGCGTAAAACATTTTGAAAAAGAAGAAAATCTTCCAAGTGAAAGAAAATCCCCGCAATCCGAGATAAAGATATATTTAATAACTAACCAGGAAATTTCTATTCACCCTTGGGGCAAACCTTTTTCACCAAGAACCGTAAAGAACCAGTCCTCCGTTGTCCAGGGGCGAATTCTCCGGAACGACTATGGAACTCTTGTAAAAAAATAATAGAATATCTTCATACAAAAAGCTGCTGAATGTGCGGCTTTTTTCAATGGTCTCCATTTCTTCTAGTTTCTTCATATCCTAAACCCCCAAGGCATTGAGTATCCCCTGAAACTTGGCAATGATCTTGACCTGTGATTCATAAACGACTCCAGTACGCTGCGTTCGGTTTCGGCATCGGTCAAGGCTTCTTGTGCAAAGGACAGTTCGTTTTCCAGATCCTTGATCTTGTAGTTCATATCGTTAAACTCTTCAAGCAGTTCATGGTAAGTGGGGTTCATATCAGATCACTCCTTCATTAGTCATTGCTTGATGGATCATGTGCACGTGAGATGAGTAATGGAAGCAAGGATGCTATCATCGAAACATTAAAACGCAAAATAAAGACGCTGGAGAGCGAAAAAAAAGAATTGCGTGAGCAGGTGAAAAAGGCTTATGCACAGGTTTACAGCAAATTTTAACGCATTCATTGAGCTAACGGGAGGATAGCTAAATGACTTCGCGAATACTTTTTGAGATGGAATACTCATGACTTCGATTATCACGTGATGAAATCACAGTAATATAATAAGTTAATATTTCAAGGAGGATTATATGAACACCATCATCTATATGGTTAGGCATGCTGAATCACCATACAATGAAGGAACAGAAAGAACAAGGGGACTTACCACTAAGGGCAAGGGCGATGTTGAAAAAGTTACAGAGATACTTAAAGAAGAAGGAATTGATGTCATTATATCTAGCCCGTATAACCGAGCAATTTTGAGTATTGAGGGATTGGCACAAAACTTGGGATTAGATATCGAAACATTTGAGGATCTCAGGGAAAGGCATTTTGCTAGAGAAATCATTGAGAATTTAATGTCCGTCATTAGTGAGAAATTTTATGATTTTGATTATTCTTTACCGTGGGGGGAGTCTAATTCTGAATGCCAGAATAGATCGATATCAGTAATAAAAAACATATTGAAAGAACACTCTGGGAAAAAAATAGCTATTGGAACACATGGACTTGTAATGACATTGATGATGAATTATTTTGATTCAAGTTATGGTTTGGATTTTTTAAATCAATTAACGAAACCAGATATTTATAAATTAAGTTTTGAAAGTTCAGAACTAAAAGAAGTAATAAGATTGTGGAATGGGGATTTTTGAATAAGCTAACGGGTACATTAGTTCAAAAAAGAGAGCAAATCACCTCAGCCGGCGTTTGCTCTCTTTTTTATACAAACATTAGGATAAAAAGACGAATTAAAGATTTGCTTTGTGCCTGTATGCAAGTACTTGTCGTGCAGCACTAAAAAACAGGATCGAGGAATGCCCTCATCCTGCCTTCTTGCGTGCTATATATTTCTAGTGCATAAACTTTCTATATCCGGTTGCAATTTAGTCCGCAAAACATACAGCATGATGGCGCCAACAAGGAACGCTACAGCATCCGCAATGACGAGGGACCAGACCACCCCGTGGAAGCCGTTCAATCGATTGGCGATATACAACACAGGAATCAGAGTAATTCCTTGAATAACGGACATAATAAAGGCGGCGGTTCCTTGCGCTGTTGCTTGAAAGATCCCCGTAAACAATGTGGTCGTTCCTGAAATGAACAGAGATAAGAACGTAACATGCAGAATATAGCTGCCCATTTCAATTAGTTGAGGGTCATTCGTAAATAAACCAATGAGGTGGTCGGAAGTCAGATAGACGATGACGCCGAACACGACGGCTAACCCCACAATCGTTTTGATCGTGAATCCAATGGTATGCTTCATGCGCAATTTATTCGCTGTAAAAGAGTAGGCAATTAACGGCACGACTCCCTCACATAAGCCCATCAGAATAAACTCAGGAAACTGCAGTAAACGTGATGAAATTCCGAACCCGGCTACGGCCTGATCCCCATATTCGACAAGATAGTGGTTCAACACGAGAGACATTGCACCTAGGAAGATACTCATAATAAAGACGGGAACTCCGATTTTAAATACATTGCTGAGAATGTCCTTGGTCATCTTGAACCATTTTACGGAGACGGTTAAGAATTGGCTTTTATAGCCCAAATGGAAGGCGTAGAATGCACTCGCAACCAGGTTAGAGATAACCGTAGCGGAGGCAACGCCGATCACGTCCCAGTGGAAAACGAAGATGGCTAGCGCATCGAGAATAATATTGACAACAACACTGAGAATCATACCAATCATCGACGTGATTGCCGAACCCTCCGAGCGCACAATATTCTCCAGCGTGAAGAATAAAACGACGACTGGCGATCCAATAAGCATAATCGTGACATAATCCTTTGTGAATCCGAATGAGTCAGGGGTTGCCCCAAGGCCATGAACGATGGGATCGATCAACGGGAGACCAACGGCTATCACGATAAGACCGAGAAGCAAGCTGCTGTAAAAGGCGAATGAAGACACATGCTTTACATCATCATATTTTTTCTCGCCTAGTAAACGGGAGATAAATGTACCGCTGCCCATGCCAATCAAATTGCCTAGCGCCATAATGATCGAGAATAACGGCAAAGTTAGTGCAAGTGCGGTTAACATAGCCGTATTTTCTAATGTACCAAGGAAATAGGCATTCAAAATGGAATAGATGACACTCATTGACATGCCTAGCATCATCGGTACAGCGAAGTGAGCTACGGCTTTTGTGATCGGTGCTTTTTCAAAATAATGAAGGTTTTCTGCATCCATGCGGGTCACCACTTTCTTCATTTATTTTTGGACTAACCTAACGGTGTTAGATTGAACCTTACAGTGTTAGATGATATCATGAACTTAAGAAGCTGTAAAGAACAAACTTACACTGTTAGATAAAAGGGTGGATACCGATGAAAAAGCAGCAGCCTCAGATTTCGGAGGATAAGATTTTGGAAACCTCGTGGGAGCTTTTGGGGGAGGAGGGTATCGAGAAATTCAGCTTGAGGCGATTGGCCGACCGGCTGGGGATACAGGCCCCTTCTCTGTATTGGTACTTCAAGAGCAAGCAGAATCTTTACCAGCGTTTGGCCAACCAGGTATCAAAAACAATTCTGGAGGAGTTCCACTCCGAGGGGGACTGGAAGGAGCAGCTGACAGAACTCGCGGCAACGGTACGGAGCGTGCTCAGCCGGTATCCCTGCTCCACGCAGCTCATGATGATGACGCTGCCTCACGAGCCGGACATTATCCGGTTCACCAACCGTATGCTGCTATGTGTGGAAGCGACGCCGCTTGAGCAAGAGCAGAAAATGCAAGTGGTTACTACACTTGTGAACTATATTTTCTACTTTGTTCTAGACGATTATCAGCATGAGCGCAATGTCTCCGCTATCCTTAAAGACCAGGGAGTGATTCCGGGTGAGGAGATGATCCGCCTACTGGATTCTATGAGCGAGTCGGAAGCGGGACTGTTCCGAAAGATGCACAAGAACGGGCTGTTCGATTTGATGGGAAGCGATGGGGCGTTTGAGTTCGGCTTGAAGCTGATTCTGTTGGGGATTGAGCAGGTGATAAAGGAGCAGGAGAAGTAGAGTGTAAAAAACGCTCGGAACGATAGTGCAGAAAACATATAAATGAGGCCGCCGCGAGATCAATCGGGCGGCCTCATTTAGCTATCGGGCGGGCAGGATAATGAAGTGATAATATGGAATATAATGGTGGAAAAAGAAAAAGACTTTTTGCTTTGATATACAATCAGGTTAAGTTCACCACGATAACATTGGAGGAATAAGAAATGGAAAATGAATTATTCAATATATTTGATGATAATAAGAAACCGATAGGTGTAGCTACTAGAAGTGAAGTTCATAAAATCGGCTACTGGCATGAAACATTTCATTGTTGGTTCATATATAAAGAGGCAGGCCAAGATTATATTTATTTGCAGATTCGTAGTGATAAAAAAAAGGACTATCCTTCACTTTTTGATATTACAGCAGCAGGGCATATTTTAGCTCATGAAGCGATAGAAGATGGTGTTAGGGAAGTTCGAGAGGAAATCGGCATCAACGTGTCTATAAACGAACTTATATCATTAGGGGTTATTAATTATTGCGTAATAAGTAAAGAACTCATTGATAAAGAGTTAGCTCATGTTTATCTTTTTGAATCAAAAAATTCTTTTAATGATTTTACTTTGCAAAAAGAAGAAGTATCAGGAATTATTAAGGCTGAGTTTAATGAATTTCTTGCACTTTGGAAAAATGACAAAGACGAAATTAATGTTGAAGGTTTCGTAGTTGATGAGCTCGGAAATAGGGTGTTTTTTAATAAAAGTGTGGGGAAAGATCGATTCGTTCCGCATGAAGAATCTTATTATGATAAGGTGTTAAGTTTGATTTACAGTCATTTACAATCTCATTAAAGACAATTCTAGTACTAAAGGCTTTAAATAACAGTGCATATATCTCAGGTGACAATGTAAGCCATTTGCACGTTAACGGTCGTCAAAAGCCCAGGGAAAGCATTGCCGAGTTGTCTCTTATTTGAGGAGATTCATATCGAAAGTTCTATTAAAGACAAGTTTACAAAAGAAGTTTTTTTAGAGGCAACAGGTCGGTTTGGAATTAACTTTGCAGATTCTATAGAACTTAACGGTTTTCAAAATTTTGTGTTTTTAGGGAAACGTGAATCAATAAATGTGATATTAAGGATTGCTCATAATTCACATATGATGGGAGCAGATCGCCGGGCCAGGCAGCTGCTCTTTTTTCTTTCATACTGGAGATAAACTTTCTCTAATGCCTCACAATCCCCTTGTAACTCATTAGTAACTTAGTCATGGTAATTTATTGTTGAAGAACGCTTTTCTTCTATGCATTTTACAATAGATCCTAGGGAGATGATGTAGACTCAAAACATTAGTCAAACTATCGTTAACTTTTTTGATGCCCCGAAATGAAAGCGGATACACACCAATCGAAGCGGAGGAGTTTTTGATGAAAAAAATGGTTTATAGATGGCTGGTTTGCGCCCTTATGGCGGCCCTATTCATGTCCATCATGCCGGCAGCCCAAGCAGCAGGGAGCTTTACATCACAAACTTACAATAGTAGAACTTATAAAATATACGTTCCCGGCGGTTATCAGAAGGGGACTGCCGTCCCAATGATCGTTATGATGCATGGATGTACACAAGATCCGGACCAATTTGCTGCCGGTACCCAGATGAACACGTTGGCCGAATCCAAAAATTTTATTGTCATTTATCCGGACCAACCATCGTCCGCGAATCAAAACAAATGCTGGAACTGGTACGACCCGGCCCATCAGTCCCGTGGCAGCGGGGAACCTGCGCTTATTGCGGGGATGGTTAATCAAGTGAAGAGTCAATATTCCATTGACAGCAATCGCGTATATGTGGCGGGGTTATCTGCAGGAGCGGCGATGTCCGTTATATTGGGCGTTACTTATCCGGATATATTCGCCGCCATTAACGTCAGCTCAGGCTTGGAGTATAAATCCGCTACGAGCTTGACTGCGGCCAACACAGCAATGATTAGTGGCGGACCCGACCCGGTATCCCAAGGCAATGCGGCTTATTCGGCAATGGGAAGCTACAAAAGAATCGTGCCGGTCATCGTATTCCACGGTACGTCGGATTACATCGTGTATCCTGTCAACGGGAACCAAGTCATCAGCCAATGGGCACAAACGAACGATATGGCATCTGACGGCATAGATAACAATAACATCACCGACCAACCAGACTCTACTCAAAATGGCACAGTATCAGGAGGACGCAGCTATACGGTGTACAACTACAAGGACAGCACCACAGGCAGCATCGTTATGCAAAAGTACGCGGTCACCTCTATGGGGCATGCTTGGTCCGGTGGCAGCAGCTCGGGTTCGTATACCGATCCTCAAGGACCCAATGCTTCTCAACTGTCCTATGATTTCTTTATGGCCCATCCAATGAATGGCACTGGAGGCGGCAATGGTGGTGGTGGTGGTGGTGGCGGTGATACGACACCTCCTGTAACTTCGGCCTCACCGGCTGGAGGTACATTCAACGCACCGGTCACCGTTTCATTATCTGCCAATGAACCGGCAACAACCTACTATACGCTAGACGGCAGTACACCTACTACAAGTTCTGCCATCTACTCAGGTTCCATCACGATTAGCGCTACTGCCACGTTGAAGTACTTCAGTGTGGACACGGCAGGAAACGCGGAGACTATCCGTACACAAACCTATACGATCAGCTCGGCAGGAAACTCCTCCACGTTGGTATCCATTGCAGCTGAGGATGGCTTTGCTGGCCAACTTTTAGCCGATGGTTTAAGCACCACCGTTCACAAGATTGGCGATAAAGGGATGACGAACGTTGATACCTACAGAACCATCCTCTCGTTTGATACCAGTCTTCTGCCGAGTACTGCAACAATCTCTAGCGTCAAATTGCGGATTTACCGCAAATCGCTTTCAGGAACAGTAAACAGCATTAGCGTGGATATTAAAAACGGATTCTTTGGAAGCGTCAGCGGGTTGGAGCAAGGCGACTATGGAGCGGCTGCTTCAGCGACAGGCATCGCGACGATTGCCGTACCTGCTTCCAACAATGCTTATACAGAAGTAAGCTTGCCATCTAGCGCCTTTACTTACATTAATAAAACAGGAAGAACGCAGCTTCGGCTTAAAGCGTCCACGCCTGCGGACATCACATCCGATGTTTTGGAAATCTATGGCGGAGAGGATAGTACATATGCGCCTCAGCTTATTGTAAATTATTAGATAGGACGACTAGCAGCCTCTAAATTTCAAAAAAAGCAGCGGAGCCAATGAATCCTGTGGCTCCGCTGCTTCTATAAACGCTTGGAATTATTTTATTGGATTAGAGCCAGCATCTGATAGACTTGGCGGTGATCGCCATTCAACCGGACATAACGACACTGCATTTGGGAGGAACCATCTCCGTCCAAATAGATGCCGTCTACTAATCTTCGGTCGCCTAACGTTTCTAGAATGGCTGTTCGAAACTCTGCTATCGTACAGTATGTAGGTGTAACAATCATATACATGTTCTCTAGATTATCATATACAATTGCCGTACGCATACGACTTTCGTCATAAGCAGGCATCTCCTCAGAAATCATATCGTTCTCCCAACCCAAGCTATCGTTAAGCCTCATACTGACACCCCCCTGAGCCCAATAATGGTGCTTATCTGTTACAGTCAACTCTCCAGCATGCGTGACTACTTGAATCGAGAAGTGTTTCGTGATGTCATCCCAAACGAGTGTTCCACGTTTTAAGTTATTGTCAACGCCAGTGTTGTACCAACCAGAACCGTAATCACCCGGCAATCCTTTGAGAGGTTGATCGTTAATAACCGCAATGCTTAACAGAGCCCCTTCCCAGAAGAATCCTCCGTTAATGCCGTAATAAGGTGTTTTCGTTACATTCGTATCGATGGCCTGAAGTCGGATATTATCCGGAGTAGTCCGAATTGTATGCAAGATGACGCCGTTTGAGGCTTTCTGTTTTTCATACTGATAGTTACGGGGGAATTTAAAATCGTTTTGATAATAGCAAATTAATGAAACAAGCAATACAAAGATAATAAGAAGAATATGAAAGCGATTGAATTTTGTAAGTAACCGTTGCGATAATGTCGAATTGTTCACAAGTTACTCCTTATGGGATATTTTTACTGGAACGACCCTGCCTATGGCAGGAGGAGGCCGGTCCAACGCTAGCCCCTCTACCCTCGCGCTCTATAATGCTGCCGGTACAGCTTCGGCGGTACGCCCGTCTGCTTTTTAAAAGCCTTTGAAAAGCTGAACAAATCCGGATAGCCCACGGTATGCGCGACTTCCGCCAGCTTGAGGGAACTTTGCTCAAGCAGCCGCTTGGCTTCGTTCAGTTTTAAATATTGCATGTACTGCATGGGCGGCATGCCGTAAGCTTTACGAAACTGTTTGGTAAAATGCGTCCGCTCAACCCCCACATGCTCCGCCACGCGCTCCACGGTGATGCCCTCCGCATAATGAATTTGCAGGTACTCTAGTCCCTCTTGCAGCCAGGGAACCGAACGGCCTGTCTCTGCCATCGAGGTCCCTTTGGCAATGTCCGCCACCGCTTCAAACACTTGATAAAACCGGCTCAACCGCAGCAAATCCGAAGCTGGCTGGTCCGCATCGCTCACGCAAATGAATAAGTCCCACATGGCGAGCAAGCAATCTTCGGTAAGCGCCCCGGATAAATGCGGCGTTTGCGGGCTCAGGCCGAGCCGTCCCAAGAGCTGCAGCGCTTCTTTGCCGTCGAATGCTATAAATATTTTGCGCAAAGGCTTCTCCGGGTTCGTGTAATACTCATGGGTCGCTTGCGGGAAAAGGCCGAAAACGTCATGCTTGCCCAGCGGAAAGGTTTGACCGTTCAAGTGGAACGTGCCTTCACCCTCCAGCACAAAGACGAGATAGTAGCAAGGGGTTGTGCGCGGCCCAATATGATAATTGGGTTTGGCGGTATTGGCACCGATGCGAATGGGCCAGGCATTGCCGTTTTTTTCAAATTCCGAGGGGGTCAGGTGATAAATCTCCAGGAATTCGTGATGGTCTTCGCGCACATTGGGTCTCATGACGACACCTCTTTTTTCCAAGTTGATATGAAGGTTATCACCAACATCAAGCTGCTTTCCGCTTATATTAAAGGAAATAGAGTGAAACTACAATCTATTTTCTTCTCGATCATACCACAAAATGATAAATTAATACCGCAAAGTGACATTTACAAGAAGCATTGTCTGCTGGTATTCTAAATAAAACATTGTATTCCTACTAAATTAATCGGATATCAACCGGTCAACTGGAGATATTCACGAGCGCATGACTGCACAGAAACAATGCATAAACGCTTTGAGAGAACAGCGCTCCACTATCATCTAAATTGACGGGAGAGATCCGTATGTCCACACAACAAGAGATCGAGTTCGGATGGTTTTTGCCAACGACGGGAGACGGCAAGTATATAGGCGTTGCTACAGAACGGGAAGCAACATTGAAATATATGATCGATATCGCGCAAACCGCGGAAAAAGCTGGATTTGAATTTGTCCTCATTCCGACCGGCAGCACCTGCTTGGACGCATGGGTGGTCGGCTCCGCAGTGATGAGTCACACGGAGACGCTGCGGCCGCTCGTAGCCGTCCGGCCAGGGCTCGTCGCTCCTGTACAAGCAGCGCGAATGGGCGCAGGCCTCGATCGTTTGTCCGGGGGCCGGGCGATGTTCAACATTGTGACGGGCAGCTCCGTCAGAGACCTGGAAGAGCTCGGCGATCCGCTGGCGCATGCGCACGATGAGCGGTATGAACGCGCGCATGAATTTGTCGATGTGATGAAGCAGGCTTGGAACAACCCGGTCAGCCACCTTGCCCCGACGACGGAACCGCTCACGCACAAAGGCAAGTACTATCAATTCGAGCGGCCCGTAACTTCGCCGAGCACCGTGCAGCAGCCGCATCCTCCGTTCTATCTGGGCGGCAGCTCGCCGGTTGCCAAGCGTTTGGCGGTAGAGAGCGCAGATACCTACTTGATGTGGGGAGAGCCGCTGGATTGGATTCGCGAGCAGCTCGCCGAAATTGAGACGATCCGGGCCTCTTACCGGGAAGAAACCGGCGTCGACCGTCCGCTTCGTTACGGTTTGCGCGCACAGGTGCTCGTCCGCGACACGGAAGAGGAAGCCTGGGCTGCGGCTTGGGAGATTATTTCCAAAGTGCCGCCGGAGATTGTCGCTTTGGCGGAAGCGGAGTTTGCCAAAACCGATGCCACGAATCAGCGGCGTCAGAATGAGTTAAGAGCGTTGTCCAAAAATCAAAATTTTGTCGTGGGACCCAACCTGTGGACCGGACTTTCCATCGTGCGTTCAGGCGGCGCGATCCTCATCGTAGGAACGGCCGACCAAGTATCCGATCGGTTAATCGAGTATGCAGAGCTGGGGATCTCCTCCTTTATCTTATCCGGTTATCCGCACTTGGAAGAAGCAGAGATTTTCGGGCAAGCCGCATTGCCGCTATTCAAGCAGAAATGGCAGCACAAACAGCTTCAAGCGATAACTGTGGAAACGAACTAAGAAGCATCTATTAAGGGGGAATTACTATGAAAAAATTTCGGTTAAAAGGCACCATGCTCATCGCTTCACTCACGCTGCTTTCCGTATTGGCGGCCTGCGGCTCAGAGGGTGCAGCGCCAGCCAGCTCCAGCTCCAGCGCAGGTGCTACCTCCGCAGCGGCGGATACGGGCAAGCCCGTCACGATCTCTTTCCTGCATTTCCGGGGCGAAGACGTGAATTCTTTCAATGGCATTATCACAAAATTCCAGGCGGAAAATCCGAATATTAAAGTCGAAATGCAGACACTTCCGTCTGATCAATATGTAACGGCTGCGCAAGCCAAATTGGCGGATGGCTCCGTGGGCGACGTGTTCGCTTCTTTCCCCGGCTCCCAATTCGAGGCGCTGAACAAAGCGGGCTTGTACACGGATCTGTCGAGCGAGAAGTTCCTTAGCAGCTATAACGAGACCCTGATTCAAGCCGGGAAAAAAGACGGCAAACAGCTGGCGCTGCCCTACCAGCTCGTCTATAACGATCCCATCTACAACGTGAAACTGTTCCAAAAATACAACTTAACGCCGCCGAAGGACTGGGAAGGCTTCCTGGCGCTGTGCGAGACACTGAAGAAGAATGGCATCATCCCGATTGCTTTTGCAGGGGCGGACATCGGTCCAGGTCAGTTCATGAACACGATGGTGATGAACAATCAGCCGAGCACGGATATTTTCACCAAAGTGGAAGCCGGTCAGGCCAAAGTGACCGATGAGTTCTGGGTCAAAACACTGACGCAAATCAAAGAGCTGAACGATAAAGGCTACTTCCAACAGGATGCGCTCGGTACGAAGGATGCGGCGGCAGGCGCGCTGTTCACGCAAGAGAAAGCGGCGATTCTGGCCAGCGGCTCCTACCAGTTGGCGCAAAACAAAAAGCAAAATCCGAACCTCGAGCAGAAGCTGCTGGCACCGATCACGGTGAGCGCGGATCAAGTGAAGGCGGAGGGTATCCATACGACTACGTTCCTGCTGGGCGTGAACAGCAAGTCGAAGCACCCGGCCGAGGCGAAGAAATTCATTGAGTTCTTGAGCCGCAAAGAAATCGCGAGCACGTATGCCAATGAAACAGGCCAGAACGTAACCGTGAAGGACGTCTCCTACACAAGTCCGGAGCTGCAAGTGTCGCTGGAGTGGGCGAACAAGAAGACGATCTTCCAACCGCGCTACAGCATCACGAACGGCGACAACTCCAAAGCGGTGACGAACTCGATTCAAGCCGTGCTCAGCGGCAAATCCCCGCAAGATGCTGCCAAAGAGGCGCAAGCCATCATCGATCAGCATCTGGTGAAATAAAATGACACGGCATCGAGGGCTGTTGTGGTTGTTTTTGCTGCCGGGAACCTTGCTGTATCTCGTATTGTTCCTCGTGCCGACGCTGACGGGCATGTTCTACTCTTTTACCAATTGGGACGGCGTATCGCCGTCCTATGCGTTCGTTGGCCTGAACAATTACGCCAAGACGCTGCAGAACATCGTTTTTCATAAAGCGCTGTGGAACAATACCAAATTTATGCTGGTCGTTGTGATCGCCCAGACGGTCATTTCGCTGGCGCTCGCCTTGCTGGTCGTCAAGAAATCGAAGGCCAATCTGTTCCTGCGCGCGCTGTACTTTTTTCCAACGATTTTGTCGTCCGTTGCGGTGGGGCTCATCTGGTCGTTCATGTACGATCCGTCGATCGGCCTGCTGAACTCGCTGCTCAAACAGATCGGCTTGGGGGCGTGGACGCAGAACTGGACGGGTGGCGTGAAGCTGGCGTTGTTCTCGATCGCCGGGGTTCAGGTGTGGGCGCACGCCGGGCAAATGATGATCGTTTTCGTCGCCGGCCTGCATGCCATCCCGGAGGAGTTGTATGAAGCAGCCCGGATGGACGGGGGCACGCGCTGGCAAGTGTTCCGCAAGGTGACGTGGCCGCTGCTCGCGCCGTCGGCCACGATAGTCGTCGCGTATACGACGATTCAGTCGTTCAAGGCGTTTGATCTGATTTTCACCATGACCGATGGCGGACCGAATTATGCGACGGAAATCCTGACCACGTACATTTACCACACGGCGTTTTCCAGTTATCAATTTGGCATGGCATCGGCGAGTTCAGTTCTGTTCCTGATCCTGCTGTCCGTGCTGACGACCCTGCAATTCAAGGCGCTGCGGGCGGATCGCGTTTCGTATTAAGTCAGAAGAGGAAGTTGGAGCTATGGGAATCAAATGGTTCGGTCGCGTCATCCTGGCGCTGTATGCTGTCTTGATTGCAGCCCCGTTATATTTTGTGTTCATTTCTTCGTTCAAATCGACGCAGAGCTTTTTTGCCTCGCCGCTGGGCTGGCCGCAGCCGTTCACGTGGGATAATTTCAAAGCGATGGTGAACGGCCAGCCGTTAGGCAAATATTTCATGAACAGCGTTGAAGTGACACTGGGCACCGTCTTGCTGGAGCTGCTGCTGGGCAGCTTGATCGCGTACGCGATTTTCCGGCTGGGCGGTCTGACGGGCAAAATCCTGTTCGGCCTCTTCCTGGCCGGCCTGATCGTCCCCTCGCAGGTAAACATGCTGCCGATTTATTCGCTCACGCATAAGCTGGGCTGGTCCGACAGCCTGCTCGGGCTCATTATTGTCTCCGTCACCATGCTGATGCCGCTGACCGTGTTCATGCTGAAGGGCTTCATGCAGGTGCTGAGCCGGGAAATTCTAGAGGCGGGCAGCATCGACGGAGCCGGTGAATGGCGGCTGTATACCCGCATTGCACTGCCGCTTTCTGCGCCATCGCTCGCGGCGACGGCGACGTTCCTGTTCGTCATCGTCTGGAATGATCTCCTCATTCCGATGCTGCTGTTGAACAGCAAGTCCAAGCTGACCCTGCCGTTGGCGATGCTGCAATTCCGCGGGGAGTACGTGACGAACTACCCGATGGTGCTCACGGGCGTGGTCATTACCGCGGCGCCTATGGTTGTGCTGTTCTTGTTTCTGCAGAGGTATTTTATCGCCGGTGTAATGGCGGGCTCGCTGAAGGGGTAAGTGGAAGAGCGTTTGAAAAAACTGCATTTCATACAGGTAAAATAGGGCTTTACCCTCTAAAATGAGTCATTTAGAGAGTTTAGCTCTGTTTTAACCTGTACGATTTGCAGGTTTTTTTCTTATATTTGATCGGCACCCTTTGTTAGTCTAACGGGAGGATATGGATAATTCCTTATAGAAATAATTGGAAACATAACTTAGGGAGTATGAATATGTCTAATCGAGTGCAACGGAAATTTAAAAGAGCGATGAACAAAATTTCGAGACAGGAAAGAAGCAAAAAGCGGTTCTTCAGTTTTTTGGAAAACGATTTGATCACCGGATACTACGCCAAAAGGAAGTCAGATAAGTTGAAAAAAGCGATCATTAAGGTGCTGAAGTTTATCATGTGCGGTATTTTGGTGGTTCTAGGCATCTCCTTGATTCTATTGATGAATCTCGGGGAAAGGGGGACTAGTAACTTCTCGATCCTTCTCACCATAATTTCGGCTATGTCGGGAGTACTGCTTTTATTTGGACTGCTTCACCCTCAAGTAATTTATGCAGCGGATGCCTTCAAATCTAGGTACGACGTGTTTAAACTGTTTGGCTCGTTAACGGCGGTTTTTATCATTCTTGATTTTTATAACTTTTTTGTTGGATATATAAATAATGACCCTGTTAATTAATCTTCAAAGATTCTTCAAAGATCCCAACAGACGAGGGTAAACTAACTGGGAAACTAACGAAGAACTTTAACGCAACTTTATACCATCCTAATGAGTAAAATTTGGTGGGGTGGAAAAATGAGGTTTTTTTTGGTGTTGTTAATATTTATTTGTTTAATATGCGGGTGTAGTAGTAGGCAGGTTGATGTAAGAAGTAAATCAATGCTTTATGATTTTTCTGAACCTTTTAGATTTCCATTTGAAGTTAATGAGGTTCGTTCCGAAATCGTGATTGACGATCCAGACTATCTCCAACAATTTGTTTTTCATTATAAAAACAAGCAAACTATGCAAGAAATAAGATACATTTTAAGCAAAGTTATTGATAAACCAGAGGAAATACCTAAACAAAGCAAGCAGCCTTTAGAACTTAAGAGTGGCAAACAAGCGTATTATCAAGAAGACATGACTAGTCAATCAATATGGTGGGAAGGTCAAAATGGTTTCTTAGCTCGATTTGTTTATTATATTGACGGTAATCGTGAGCAGCTCGGCAACAATAAATTAGCTCAATCCGAGCTGGTAGATTTGGTGAATCAGCTTCAACAGTAACGTGAATAAAAGTTATTTTCGCACTGGAATAAACCTAAACGAAGCCGTTTCTACTTATGAATATAATTTAGGTGAACTTGAGCAAATTGAAAAACATAAATCATTTGTCTGGATAAGACCAGAACATATGGAGCCAATAGGCGATAAGACAATATTTGAAATAAAAAGAATACTGGAAGAGCAGATAAATGAATGCAAGGAGATACTTAACGAAATACCAAACGGTGAAGGGATTTTATATAAAACTATGATGACAGTAAATGATCTTGGAAAGATTGATGTATACCAGTATATCTATTTCTTATGTCAGCATGCCAAACGTCATATTTCTCAAATGCAAAGTGTAAAAGATGAGTTTGTAAACAAACATTGAAACCATAAACACAGCTTCGCCTCAGCCGGAACTTAGCCGCCCAAGTGAGAAATCACATGGCGGTTTTTTTATTCCGTACGCAGAAATCGCTTGGTCTTCACTAGCTCCTTAGCCTGCTGCTTGCCCGCTGTCAAGAGGCTGTCGCTAAGCTTGGCATCATTTACAGACCGTGCCAGGACAAGCGCGCCGACCATGATGCTAATCAGGGCACTGCCAGTTGATTTGTGGATTTGCGCCAGATCAGAAATAAAATCAATCATCCGCTGCAGCTCGCGGGTAAAGACTTGACGCACCTCATCCGAGGATCGGGATATTTCGCTGGAAAGGGCAGGGAGAATGCACCCCATCTCCGTTTGATCACGATGATCCGAGCTTAAATAGAAATCGATAACCGCATCAATTTTAGGTGCTCCCTCCGCCATCTCAGCCGCTTTTTGCAAAAGTGAGATTGTATCGCTTATGGCATAGCGGCAAGTTTCCGAAACTAATTGTTCTTTATTCTCAAAGTGTGAATAGAATCCCCCATGCGTCAGACCGGCGCCTTTCATAATGAACGGAACGCTGATGTCGCGTATTCCATTCGTGCGAAACGCTTTAGCAGCGCTTTCGATGATACGTCCCCGAACTTTCATCTTATGGCCATCAGGATATGGCATCGCAGTCACCTCTTCATGCAAAACTCGTCTTCAAAATATTATAGATATCATAATTAAAGAAGTCAATTTCACGAAAGTGTTGACTGCCTTAAAATATGATGATTATAATATATTACGAACATCATATTTTAAAAAGTGAGGTGTGAGGCAAATGAAACCTTCCTTTGAGAAGACTTAAGGAGATCTTTGGCAGCAAAATGCAGACTATTTTAGGAGAATGAAAGAGGGAGAACTGGACAATGAAATTTAAAATGGGTTTATATTTTGCAATCGCGATTTTGCTTATCGTAGGAGGTACGCTTCTTGCTGTAAACGGGAAAGATGCCGTCAGCCAAGCGGAGTACAAGAAACAAGCCGTGCTTGAGGCGGAGCAGAAAACGGTTATTTACGACAAGGGAGCGGGGACAGTTGTCAATGTCAACACGGCAGCTGGCGGTTCCGTCACAAAAGGCACCCCTTTACTTAAAGTACAATTCGAAGGGGGCGAAGAGAATGTATTGGCGCCGGATGACGGATCGGTTAGCCAAATCGCAGTAAAACCGGGAGATCGTCTCGTGCAAGGGAAGCCGGTTGCCATTTTGCAAAAAAACACGTACTATGCGGACTTTTATGTACAAGAGGATGAGATTCAAAAACTTAAGGTTGGCCAAAGCGTTAACGTTCGTTTTCCGTATATGAATCGTCCTGCGAATGTTGACGGAGTCGTCGCTACAATTGCTTCCGCTCCTCAATTTGCGAGCTTGCGTATGACCCGCGAAAAAGGGCAAGCTGATTTAAGCATGTATGCCGTCAGAATCGCTATAGATGCCAACAACGATCTCCTTCCGGGCATGACTGCGGAGGTGGACCTCCGATGAAATCGCTGATTGAGGAGTGGAAATACGTAGCAGGCAGCAAATATGCAATGGTCATCTTTATAGCTCCGCTCATTGCGGCTTTGTTTTTCGGGTTCATGTTCTCCAAAAATCAGATTAACAAATCGCCGGTTGTTGTCATTGACGAGGACCATAGTGCGTATTCGCGGGAATTGACTGCCAAACTCAATGCCTCCCAATATTTGAAGGTGACAAACGTATTTCCGAACCCCGTGGATCCTGAAACACTGCTGACGAACGAAAAAGCCGTTGCTGTCATTGTGCTTCCTGTCCAACTGGAGCTGCGCAAGCTGCAAGGGCTGTCCTCCAACATCGGAATTTTGATGGACAATTCGATGCCTTCGGGGTTAACCGGAATTCGTACAGCCATTCAGGAGATCATCACGACGGAAAATATGACGCATTCCATGACCCGCCTCGCCCTGCAAGGAGTTGACCCCGAAACGTCGAAAGGGCTCATCTCTCCGTTGTCGCTCCAGCAGCGAATGCTGTTTAATCCGACAACAAGCTTTATCAGCACGATGGTGATCGGTTTTGTGAATATTGTTGCGTTAATGCTGACAATCGGTGCCGCCGGCGCTATCGCTCCTCGTCTTCGAAAGGAGGGGAAGCTGCTGGAGAGCGGCTTTTCGCCTCTGCAGCTTTGGGTCCGCAGTGTGCCGTATGCCGTTTTGACTGCCATTTCATTGCTACTAAGCTATGGACTATTAAAGCAAGTCGGGAATATGCGATTCGTGGCGGAGCCTTATCTTTTTATCGTGCCATTGCTGCTTTATTCTTTGGCCTTGTCTCTGTTGGCAATGTTCATTGGTTATTCAGCCAAAGATGCATCAAAAGTAAGCTCGCGGATGAGCGTGATCTTGTATCCGTCGTTCCTTGTGACCGGCATTCAGCTGACTCCGCTTGCCTTGCCGACTTTTTTTCAAGTCACCGCTTGGCCGTTGCCAATGAACTGGCTTAACCGATTCATACGAGGAATGGGGTATCGGGGCGGCACGCTAACGGCGTACGGCTTGGAGATCGGGGCCTTGTTGATCATTATTGGGGCTGCGTCCTTGTTCATCGGACTGCTGATGCTTCGGGAAGCGCGTAAATTAAAGGCCATCATGGGACAGAATATGATCATCGGAGGAGAAATGCAGTAAAATGGGAATAATTGTGATCTTACTGTGAAAGGAGGTGTGATTATGGATAATTATTCAGCAATTAGTGGATCCGGAGATCAAAAGTAAAGATGGTTTGGATTCTCTAATAAGAATGCATTATGGCCTGTTGAGGGTACTTCGTAGGTTATGATAAAATGATAAGATACCAAGAGAAAAATGAGGTGAGAGCTTGGACCGACTTTATGATATGCTGCAATTTAACTCGGAGTTTGTAGAGAAGAAAGAATATGAAAAATATAAAGCATCTAGATTCAAAGATAGAAAAATGGTCGTTGTGTCTTGTATGGACGCAAGGCTTACCGATCTTCTTCCCCGAGCGCTCAATATTAAGGATGGAAATTCCAAAGTCATTAAAGATGCTGGAGCGATTGTTTTACATCCGTTTGGCAGCGTTATGCGCAGCGTGATTGTCGCCGTATATGAATTAAATGCCGATGAAGTGTTTGTGGTCGGACATCATGATTGTGGCATGGGTTGCATTGACCCTGGCGAAACGATTAATAAAATGAAGGCGAAAGGCATATCTTCCGATACGATCGCCACCCTTGAAAGTTCCGGTATTAATCTGCAGCAGTGGCTGCACGGTTTCGACAGTGTGGAAGATTCCGTCAAAGGAAGCGTGCATACGATTAAGAACCATCCGCTCCTGCCAAGAAACATTCCCGTTCATGGTCTTGTAATCGACCCGGAAACAGGAAAGCTGGATTTAATCGTTGACGGTTATAAAGATCAGGAATCGTAGGAGAAGCTAACTGGAAATCTCCCTCTAAGGCGTTCGATAAATGACCTCACAGGGAATATAGAAGAAAAAACTCCCATTAATTTGACCGAATTGAGAGAATTCTCATGAAATCGGCCAAATAGAGGGAGTTTTTCCTGTTAAAAGGATCTGACAAGCTTCTACAGTCAAATTAGAGGGAACTTTTCCCTTAATTTTACAATGGAAGAATAACTGTACAAAAGGTTGCCTCACAAGTCGTAGAAATGACCGTACCTGCTCCCGTTGTCATGAAAAATGGATAATATGTATGTTTTGCTCTGACAATAAGCCTCTCAAAAATGACATATTCAGGCCGGTCAGCCTAACCGATGCGCGCCCGATTATTTAGAAACCATCATGCTCTGGAACCGGGGAAGCACGGGGGCTTTGACAGCACAAAAACGACATATTTACTAGAAAGACTGCAAAGTTTAAGCTTCATTTTGTAAGCGCTAGCAGCTTGTTTCGTTTTGAGACAGCGATGCCTCGCAGGAAAGCATGTTGCAAGCGTGATCATAATAGCGAACAGAGCCGGGTGGTTAGGGCCTTCGTTGATTATGACGGATTGCATAGAAGATCATAAGGGAGGACAGGCAATTGTTGAACAGAAAGAAGAAAGTCATGGCGTCCGCACTCGCCGCAGTGATGGCAATAACCGTACTGAGCGGTTGCGCGAGCAAAAAAGAGAACGAGAACGCTGCAAGCGCCAGCGGAAACTCGAAGGAGAGCTCCTTGAATAAAGAAGGGTTCCCGATTGTGAAGAAGCCGTTAACCTTATCCATCATGGCACCGGATATGGGGATTCAGAACTGGAAGGACATGCCGGTTATGCAGGAGATGGAGAAGCTCACGGGCATCAAGATCGAGTACCGGAATGCTCCCCGGGACAGCTTCGATACGAAGAAGAACCTTGTTTTCGCCAGTGGCGACTATCCGGACATTTTCTTTGCATCCAAGCTTACGCAGGCCGAAGAGCAGAATTATGGAAGCCAAGGTATCCTGATTCCTTTGGAGAAGCTGATCGATGAATACGCACCGAACATCAAGAAAGTGCTGGCAGATAAGCCGGATATTCGCAAGTCGATCACAGCGCCGGACGGACATATTTATTCTCTGCCCCGCATCGAGCCTTATCAGCCGTGGTACCGAAATCCGATGTGGTACAACGGCAAGATGCTGAAGGAGCTCAATGTGACGAAACTGCCGGAGACGACGGATGAGTTGTACGACCTGCTGAAGCGTGCCAGAGACGAAGACCCGAACAAGAACGGCAAGAAGGATGAGATTCCTTTGTCATCTTCCTCAGGCATCAAGCTGAGAGATATCCGCACGTGGATTCTTGGCGCATTCGGAGCGTATGAGGAAGAATTGTACGTCGACGATAAAGACAAAGTTCACTACACACCGGCTGAAGAGGCCTATAAAGGCTACGTGACTTACTTGAACAAGCTGTGGGCGGAAAACCTGTTGGATCACGAATCCTTCTCGCAGACAGATGATCAGAAGAAGGCCAAGATTAAAAACGATCAGGTGCTCCTGTTCTCCGACTGGCATGCCTATATGTCGCACGGCGGGAAGCCTAACACCGAGGACGTGATGTTCAGCCCGGTCCGCAGCGACAAGGTGAGTGCCCCTGTTATCGCTAAAAACAAAGGCTTCTCAACAGGCACGTTCGCGATCTCCAAGTCGAATCCTTCTCCGGAAGCGTCGATCCGCTGGGTAGATTACATGTACTCTCCGGAAGGCGAAATGCTGTTCAACAAGGGGCCAGAGGGCATTCTGTGGAAATATACGGACAGCTCCAAATCCCAAATCGAGTATCTGCCTGTGCCGAACGGAGAAGATAGAGAGACGTACCGCTCCAAGATTACGCCTAACTTCGGTATCGCTTCGCCAATGGTAGTACCGGATGAGCCTGTAAAAGACGAGTTCGCGAAATGGGTGGAAAACGAGTCCAAGACCAAGCTGCTGGACCGTGGCGCACGCGTGCCGTTCCCAGCGTTGTTCTTGACGGATGCGGAATCGGGCGAAGTGGCGGCATTGCGTTCCGATCTCACTACGTACGTCGCGCAGATGGAAGCGAAGTTCATCACCGGACAGGAGTCTCTGGACGGCTGGGATAAATATGTGCAAACGCTGAAGAAAATGGGCTCGGACCGATTCCAAGAGATTTACCAAAAAGCATACGATCGTTGGAAAAAGAACTAAAGTAGGCCTAAACAATAGAAGCGGGTGTAAAGGTGGATTTGGCCTTTATGCCCGCTTTTTTCGTGTTATCCAGCAAAGGCTGCGACACGAATCAAACAAGCTCCCCGCCGCCGGTCAAGGCTTGCAGGGAGCTTGTCTTGGATGATGCGATGTATGACCTAAAGGGGTGAGGTCGGTCACCTCTTGATTAGACGAGCCCCTCGTCCATAGCCTTGCAAATCAAGGCTGCGAACAAGCTGTTGGACCAGGCGAACCAAGGTCTCGAGAAGTTGGAAGGGTCATCCGGGTGGAAACCTTCGTGCATGTAGCCGGTATTCGCATCCGTAGCGATCAGCGTCTGGATCAGTTCTTTGATCTCGTCGGCATTGTTGGAGGTCAGCGCCTGCACGGACAAGGCCATGTGCCAGACATAGCCGCCCGGCGTATGCGGGCTGCCGATGCCTTTGGCGTATTTGCCCTCGAAATAATACGGATTATCGAAGCTAAGTGCAAAACGGCGCGTATTCTGGTAGATCGGATCGTCGATGCCGGTGTAGCCGATGTAAGGGATCGTGATCAAGCCCGGCGTTCCGGCATCGTCCATCAGGCAGTAGTTGCCGTAGCCGTCGGTTTCGTAGGCGTAAATTTTCCCGTATTTCGGATGGTCGACGATGCCGTAGGTTTGGATGCCGAAGTCGATCTCCGCGCGCAGCTTCTCGGCGCGTGCAGCCAGGCGCACATCGTTGTAGATCTCTTTTGCAATCTCGATGATGTGGCCGAGGATGACGACGGCAAACATGTTGCCCGGAATGTTGTAGCCGTACAGATTAGCGTCGTCGCTCGGACGGAAGCCGGACCAAGTCATGCCGGTGTAGTTGGAGCGAAGACCGCGCCCGTTGTTTTGCAGTGTTTCCGTATGCAGCTTCGTTTGGCGGGTAAAGTGATACAGGGACTTCTGGTCATGATGCTGCTCGGTGATCAGCACGTTCACGATGGAGGTTAGCGCTTGGTAAACGGAAGTGGTGAAGATATCGGTGATTCCAGTTTCCTTCCAGTAAGCATGCAGAAGCTGCACCGGGAAGCAGAGAGAGTCCAGCTCGTACTTTCGCTCCCACATCCACGGGTTCAGGTCGCAATCGTCCGTATCACGGTAGTGCTTGTCGCTTGCACTTTCATTGAAAGCATTGGTGTAAGGGTCGATGTTGATATAGAACATCTGACGGGCAATCAGACCGCCTAAGATACGCTGCAGGTCCTTGTCATGCTTGGCAAACGGAATGTAATGGCGAACCTGCTCGGTCGAATCGCGCAGCCACATGGAAGGAATATCGCCGGTAAATATGAACGTGGTGCCGTCGTCGAGCAGCTTGGTCGTTGTTTCCAGCGTGTTGGGGAAGCAGTTTCTGAACAGCTTCTGCAGCTTCGGGTTGTGGGCGAGCTTAAGGTCGGCTTCGTTCAGGAATTCGGTAATAGATGCAGGTAATTTCATAATAGATGTATTCCTCCTATGGCAATGGATTTAGGATTGCTTGGGTTGAAGGGCATAAGTCATAATCTCGCACTTGCCTGCCGTGTCACGGATAAACCCGTCCGCGATTTCGGCTGGTTCGTGCCGGCGTTCCAGAATGTCGCTCCGGTAAGCTGAAGCGACCGGGAAGGAAGGATTCAGCGTCACCGGCTCAGCCTCGTTAGCGAGATTGTACATACGGACTATGATATCGTCATGGTCCAAGGACATTTTGAACGCTGACAGCGCAAGCGACGGGCCGCTCCAAGTTAGCGCTTGATGCTCAGCCGGAAGCGAGCCCTGCTGCCGACCCGGCGTAAGCGTATGGAACCACGGCGATTGGAATTGATACGCTGCGGCGAAGGTGCCGGATTGAATCGCGGTGCCTGCGTGCGGATAGATCGCGAACTCGACCGTGTGATCGCCAAGACATTGCGCTTCCGGCGTCGGGAATACGCCCCAATCCCCCAGCTCAGACACGCTGCGGAGCAGAGTGACGGCGATTGTGTTCTTGCCGTCGCGCAGAATCTCATATTCGTTCAGCCCTTTGTTGGCGACCGTAAGTCCGATCGTGCCGTCCGATACGCTGACGAAGGCTTGCTGGTGCTGCGCGTTGCTCGGGTTAATCCATTCCTCGGCTGGCGTCGTATCGCGCTCGGCAGCCTCGAAGATCGAGTCGGCCAGATGTGTCGCCGCCGTCAAGCCTGTAGGGAACAGCACCCGGAGGCGGTGGTCCTTGGCTTGGTTATGATAGGACGCGGATACGTGCACGCCTTTGCCGGACTGCTCCAGGCTGATGCGGGTAGTCAACTCAAACGACACCAGATTGTTCGACCGCGAAGCGGTACGCTTGCGGAATGGAACCATTTTCCGCTTCTCTTCCTCGAACAGCTCGGATGCAGAAGCCGGAATGAGCCAGGCATGCTTGATCTCATAGGTAACGCGATAAGGCTCGGATTCCACTAGCGTCACTTGAGCCTTGAGGCCTTTGGTCGTCAACCCGACATCCCCGTCAGGCTGGCGGAAGACGTATTCGTTGCCCAGATCGCCGCAGTTCTCATACACGCCCAGACCTTCGTAGGCATGGCCCGTCGCCTTGTCGAGAATATCGTAGGAGCCGTCTGCATGGATGCGGACCGCAATATGCGCGTTGGCCATGCCGGAGTCCGTCACAACAAGCGGGCTGTGCGGGTGTGGGGCTTCGACTTGCGCAGCCCGCTCGCTTACCCAAGCCCACGTCTTGAAGCCGAGCGCCGGAACCTGCTGCGCCTCGAAGGTTAGGGCGATCCTGCGTGCCATGTAAGGCTGCCGGAATTTGTCCTTCGGCAGTTCGTAGCCGAAGTGTACGCCCAGATCCTCCGCCTTGACTGAGAGGGACTGTCCTTTGTCATCCAGAAGCACGCCTTTGTCCAAATTCAAAGGCAGTTGAGCCAGACGCTCCGCGATTGCCGGCGGGTTCGGCCCCTCTTTGAAGTAGGACTTGGCGGCGATCAACTCGATACGGACAGTGCCCGTACGCTCCCAGCCGGTCATGTTGTAGATCGTGACAGGCAGACTGCCTTCCGGCCAGGCAGCTACGCCAGCGGTGTCGATTTGTCCGGCTATAGCCTGCAAGCTTTCGTCGATGATCGTCTCGGTCAAGTGCCGGCTCTTGTCAAAGCGCGTGACCATCTCACGGTGAACTTCGTCCACACTGCAGCCGCAGATGCTGTCATGCGGGTGGTTCTGCATCAACGTTTTCCACGCATGGGTGAGAAGCTGATGCGGGTAGGCTTTTCCGCTCGCCAGTGTGGCCAGTGCAGCAAGCGGTTCTGCGCCTTTCTCCAGCAGCGTCTGTCCGAGTTGGTTCAGCTGTTTCAGATAGACGCGGGCGGACGCAGTATTGACCAGCGTACCCCAACCGTCCGTATGCTGGCTGCGCAGCTCCCCTTGGATGGTCACCAGGTTATCTGGCAGCTCCTTCTTGAGCGCGTCGATATAATGCTCGAAGCTGGAGTGTATGAACTCCACATCCGGGTACAGCCCTTTGGCGGTATCGATAGCGTCGCCAAGATCGCGCTGAATCGGCTGATGGTCGCAGCCGTTCATGAACAGCAGTTCCGATGTGGATGCGTATTTCTGCGCATCTCCGAGACGCTTGTCCCAGAATGCCTTGGCCGCCTCGGCTTCCACCGGAACTTCGTTCCCATTGCTGTACCAGTTGGCGAACAAAATCCCGAGCACCGTGGAGCCGTCCGGAGCCGACCAGTACATCTCCGAGTATGGCGATTCATAGCCGGAGCCGTTCGTATCAATGACTACATTGTCGAAGCCGGTAGGCTTTACGCCTCGCCCGAACACGGCCGTATCGATATCCGCCTGCTTTAGCAGCTGTGGCGCTTGCCCCATGTTGCCGAAGGAATCGGGGAAGTAGCCCAGCTTGGAGATGACGCCGTACTTGGCGGCATCCTGATGCCCGATCAACAGATTGCGGACATTCGCTTCCGAGCTGGTCAGGAATTCATCCTGCAGGACATACCAAGGTCCGATAATGATACGGCCTGCCTTGATGTAGGCTTCCAACTGCTCTCTTTTTTCAGGATGAACCTGCAAATAGTCTTCGATAATAATCGTTTGTCCGTCCAAATGAAAATAATGGTACCGGGGGTCTTGCTCCAGCATGTCCAGCAGATCGTTCATCAGCTCTGTCAGCAGATAGTGATGGCGCTCATACGGCATGTACCACTCTCGATCCCAATGGCTGTGTGAGATCAGATGAGCCGCTTTCCTTGTCATCGAATTAAAGCCTCCTTTGGTCTTCGCGTTCAAACGCATAAGGCCCGGATTCGCAAACCGAGCCTCATAACTTCGTAGACAGATTCACACATCTTGCAGCGGTTGACAATATGTATGATTTGCACGGGGATAATCGCATGTAAAAACGACATAGCGCCCCCGGAAATATAACAATAAGGCCAATCGTAACGCTTAGTCTGGGCCTGCCGGAAAGCTGTAGAATGACAATGCAGATTTGACATATTTACGGAGGACCCCGGTT
This sequence comes from Paenibacillus sp. FW126-R14, assembly GCF_058789495.1. Lineage (NCBI taxonomy): Bacteria > Bacillati > Bacillota > Bacilli > Caryophanales > Paenibacillaceae > Paenibacillus > Paenibacillus sp. FW126-R14. Next base: position 37,843 of record NZ_JBYTBS010000056.1, read on the forward strand.
TTCACTACACTCTAGATGACGATTGTAAGCGTTAGCAGCAACCGAAAAAAGCAGAGAAAGGAGAGGATGGAGAAAATGAGCACAGGGATTGGGCAGACAGCAAGAAGCACGAAAGCGTCAAGCAGCGGTGCACTGCGCACGAGAATAATGAAAAACTGGGAGCTGTACGTATTTATCGCCCCGGCTTTTTTGTATTTCTTAATCTTCCAATACGGACCGATGTACGGGATTCAAATTGCCTTCAAAAATTTCACCCCGTCCAAGGGCATCTTCGGGAGCGACTGGGTAGGGTTCGCACATTTTGAGCGCTTTTTTCATTCCTACTATTTCTGGGATTTATTGTGGAATACACTCAGCCTAAGCCTCTATGAGCTTCTGATCGGGTTTCCGCTTCCCATTATATTGGCTCTTGCTTTCAATGAAGTGCGAAATGGTTTCTTTAAGAAAAGCGTGCAAACCATTACGTATGCGCCGCATTTTATTTCTGTAGTCGTTATGGCGGGGATGGTTATTACCTTCTTGTCTCCGTCGACGGGAATCATTGTAAAGTTGATAGAGCTGTTCGGTATCCAGTCACCGGCCTTTTTGACCGATCCGGGCTGGTTCAAGACTGTGTACGTCTTTTCGGGCGTCTGGCAGAACACAGGCTGGGGGACGATTATTTATTTGGCGGCATTGTCAGGCGTAGACCCGCAGCTGCATGAGGCGGCCATCGTCGATGGAGCGAGCCGTTTCAAACGTGTTATCCATATTAATCTTCCGACGATTGTGCCGACAATTACCATTCTATTGATTCTGAATGTGGGCAATATTTTGGGCGTGGGCTATGAAAAAGTATTGCTTTTACAAAACCCGCTTAACATAAATTCGTCCGACGTGATTTCCACATTCGTCTATCGAACGGGGCTTGTCAGCGCGCAGTACAGCTTCTCGACAGCCGTAGGCTTGTTCAACTCGCTGGTCAATGCTGTCCTGCTAATTACCGTCAACAAAATTGCCAAGCGCACAAGCGAAACAAGCTTATGGTAGACAGGAAGAAGGGAGGAGTAATCGATGGCTGTTGCCACTGCAGTGAAGGAAACTAAGAGTGACCGGATTTTTTTGATGATGAACTATGCTTTTTTGACTGTGGCTTTGATCGTGGTGCTGTACCCCGTCTTGTATATTATCAGCGCCTCGATGAGCGATCCCCAATATGTAAGCTCAGGCGAGATGTGGCTGTTTCCCAAGGGACTTAATTTTAAAGGCTACGGGCTTGTGTTCGACAATATTAAAATTTGGAACGGCTATGGGAATACGGTTCTGTATACCTTTATCGGTACTTTGCTGAACCTCGTCGTGACGCTGCCGGCTGCTTATGCGCTTAGTCGGTCGGACTTCGTAGGCCGCAAGTTTTTCATGGGCATGTTTCTGGTCACGATGTTCTTTAATGGCGGTCTCATTCCGACTTACTTGCTGGTGAAAAACCTTGGATTAATGAACTCTATCGGAGCATTAATTTTGCCGGTAGCGGCTTCGGTGTGGAATATCATCGTTGCCCGTACGTTTTTCGAGTCCAGTATCCCGAAGGAGCTTCATGAGGCTGCCTATATGGATGGCTGCACGAACTTCAAGCTGTTCGGCCTGATCATTATTCCGTTATCCGCCCCGATTATTGCGGTGATGGCGTTATTTTATGGCGTAAGTCATTGGAACAGTTATTTCCCAGCCTTGATTTACCTGAATGATGAGACGAAATATCCGCTGCAAATGGTGCTGCGCCAAATTCTCGTCCTGCAGGAAATGACGGCGGAGACCACCGGTGCTGCGGTCAGCGGCGACATGGCCGTCGCGATGAATAATAAGGCTGAGATTGCCGCACTTGTGAAGTATGTGGTCATCATCGTGTCCACCTTGCCCATCGTTGTGGTGTATCCGTTCCTGCAGCGCTATTTCGTACAAGGCGTTATGATCGGTTCCGTCAAAGGCTAGCAGCTCTTTACCAACATTACCTAGGAGGCAATACGCATGAAAATCACAAGACATCCCAATAACCCGATTGTCGTTCCGGGAGACTACGAATGGCGCAAAGTGACAGTGTTCAATCCTGCTGTTATTATCGATAACGACAAGTTCTACATGATCGAGCGCACGGCTGGCTCTCTAACCCCGTGCAAAAACTTCTTGGGTTTGCTGGAAAGCGAGGACGGCGTGAACTTCACTCATGTGAAAGATGAGCCTGTTCTGACGCCCGACGAGCTCGGCTTCCCATACGGAAGCGTACAGGACCCTCGTGTGGTTAAAATCGACGGGACCTTCTACATGAACTACGCGCTGCGTCCGTGTGCGATGAATTACTATCCGACCAATCGTGGCGTTCCGGAGAGATCCTTCCCGTCGTATCCAGACGGTTGGGGCGAGCAGGAAGTCCACTGGCGGACGCGCTCCTCGATCGTCAAGTCGACCAATCTGATCGACTGGGAATTTGTAGCGGATACGACTCCGCTGGAGATCAACGATCGCGATAACATTTTGTTCCCGGAGAAAATTAACGGCAAGTTCGTCCTGCTGCGCCGTCCGGAGGAATATATCGGGGAAGAATACGGTACGGAAAAGGCGGCAATGTGGATTACGTATTCGGAAGATTTGATTCACTGGGAAGAGCCGAAGCTGCTGGCCAAGGGCGAGAATCCGGCTTGGGAATCACGGAAAATCGGAGGCTCCACGCCACCAATCAAAACCGATAAGGGCTGGCTTGTGCTCTACCACGGCGTAGATGACGAGATTGTCTACCGTATGGGAGCGCTGCTGCTGGATCTGGATAACCCTGAGAAGGTCATTGCCCGCACGAAAAACTTCATCATGGAGCCGGAAACCTACTATGAGAAATTCGGCTACCAAATTCCGAACGTCATTTTCCCTACGGGCAATGTTGTGAAGGACGGATTGCTCTACATTTACTACGGAGTAACGGATACGGCGATCGCCTTGGCCACTGTGCCGCTGGACGAGCTGGTCGATTACATCCTTAACGAGCCTCAATAAATCTTAAGTCATGCCAAAAAGCTTGAGCCCTCATTACCTGAGGATTCAAGCTTTTTTTGTGCTGGAAGCGGGTGCGGGTTATTCCGGCTCCTTCTTGGCAGCGGTGAATAATTTGCGGTATTGTCCCGGCGTATAGCCTGTTTCTTTTTTGAATTTGCGGATAAAGTTCGGAGCGTCCAGATAGCCGACCTGTTCGATGATTTCTTTCAACGGAGCGGTGGTATTGACAAGCAGCCGAGTGACTTGGTCCATTCTTCTCTGCCAAATATATTGCGTAAAGTTATGGCCCACTTTCTCTTTGAAGCTGCGGCTCAGGTAGGAAATCGATACGGAATATTTCAAAGCGACATGCTCCAGGCTGAGCGTGTAATCGGCGAACTTCTGATCTACATAGGCGACGATATCATCGATTAAGGACGGCTGATCGGTTTCCGTATTGCGTTCGACCTGCTGGCAGATGCTGACCGCCAGGGAGGTTGAACGGACTTCAAGCTCCTCCAGCGTTTCGAAGACGGAGAAGTTCTGAATGCCGGCGAATACTTCGCTGACCCCGAGTTCATGAGCTGTCCGCAGCAGAGAGTTCAATAAATCGAAACAGATGCAGCGCAGTAATGGGGCAGGTACGGCGGCCTCCTTGATCTCGGCGATCAGATCGGCAATGACCTGAGTGGCTACTGTTTCGTTGCCCTGCTTCAAGCTTTGCTCCAGCTTAAGCATCAGCTTCTTCGGAATCCAGTAAGCTTCCGTCGGCGACGCAATCATATCCTGCAATTGCTCGAAGTAGGTCACCCGCCCGTTAGACCCCAGAATCCGGTTGTCTATGGCCGTGGCTGCCTCAATAAACGATTGGTTGATGCTGGCGAGGTCCGGATAGGGCATTCCGACTCCGAGATAAGGCACAATCGGAGCATGGCCGATGATCATGTCTTTGATTGCTTCGACGACCTTCTCAATCCGCGTCCGAACCGGCTCTTGCGCTTGGGCAGGGATGGAAAGAAGCAGAGCAAGCTGATCCTTCGCCGAAAATTCTACGCCGTACACGCGGGCCTGCAGATCCGGAAACTCAAGCTCGCTAAGCATCTCCTGCAGACGCTGCCGAATGTTCGAGGACTCCACGCCTTCGAGGTTGTCGTCCCAGGCTAGGATCAGGGATACGTATAATCCTTGTCCATGCGGGTATTCCAGCCCTGCGCCCGCTACCATGCGCTCGATTTCCGGATCATCCGGTTTGCCGTGCTTGAACAGCAGCAGCAGACACTGGTTGCGGACGAATGGTTCCTGGGTATCGATGCGGGCGCTGTAATCATGAATCGTTTGTTTAATCCAGTCCCATTCGTTCCGGGTCGTATCGTAATCGGGGCTCTTCCGCTTGGTGAACTCGATCAAATCCTGAATCGGATGATATTGCCGCTTAGCTAATATGATGGCTACGATAATGCCGAATAAGACCGTAATAAAGAATACGAGAAGGAACAGTGTTTGGATATGTACCACTTTACTAAAGAATTGATAGCTTGGAATGGCGGCTATATAGTTCCAGTTATTCTCTGTGGACCTTACTGAAACTACGGAGTGCTGGACGCCGTCGAGCTTCATGCTGTGTATGCCGGGCTCCAGAGAGGACAAGGAATCCAATACCTGCTGCGGAAGCGCGTTCCCATGGTTATTGGAGGTAAGCAGCTGTCCGTCCTGGGTGAAAATGTAACTGTTTCCGGAGAAGTTGCTGAGCATGGAGTCCATCACGCCGGTCAGCTTCGTCTCATCCACGAGATAAACGACAGTGGCCGTAGGGTAGAGATCGTTCGGCTTGATCGGGAAAAGGAGCGTCAGCATGGAATCTTTTCGCGAGTTAACGTTTACATTCTCGGCCGGGCGGATCATCGGCTGTTTAATCTCGTTCAGATCGCGGTATATTTGTTCGCTGCTCCAGTTGCCGTAATGGTAAAAATCCCCGAAAACTACATGCACATTCGTTAATCCGCGATACGAGTAAATATTTTCATCCTGATGGAAGTACAGAAACAAGTCTTCAAGAATGCTGCTGTTTGCCTTGTAATTGCCCAAGGCGTCGATTGCTTCCATCTCATAGTACGGACGATGCACCATGTAGGAGCTGAGCTGCTTGTCGTAGGCGATGCGGCTCGTAATTTGCTGCAGCTCGTTCATTCGTTCGTCTATCGTTGATTTCACTTGACTCAGCTGGTTGACGTTGGTTTGCTCGATCTCTCTGCGCAAATCGTTGATTGCGTTTTCATAGATGAATACCGTAACCCCGGTTAAGGGAACGAGAAACATCAGGATGTAGGATAACACATATTTAAGAAGCAGCTTCGACTTGAAGCTGTTCCAAGACATTCGGAAGCCGGACACGACGGATGATTTGAAGGATGATTTTGACATGAAGGCGCTCTCTCTCCCGCATTCTAGGTGTATATAGATAAACGAAATGCTGCTATTGTGTGCGTCTCCTCATTATGGATGAAAAATGATTTCATGTAAAGGAAGCGGGAGAAGGCTGGCATTAGCTATGTAGGAAGAAAAGGCCTGCGAGCTTTCCACTCGAAGCCTTTTCTTTTTGGATCAAGAAATTACCATACGAAAGCTGATGTGATGATTACCAAAAGAATAAAGAGAACCAAGATAGCTGCGCTTGAACGACCATAACCAATACCTTCACCATAACCTACTGCTCCCATGTGTACTCATTCCCCTCCGTGGATTTGTAATACAATATAATCATACGTTAGGTGAAAAGCATTTGATTGTGCTTATGTAACTATGTGGCATTCGTCATTCGGTTGAGGGCAGCTGCTTCTAATTCTGGCTTCTTTGCTTCTCCTGCTGTTCCAAATAGTTGCGCATCCGGCGCATATTCTCGGGGGCGTCCATAGGATCGGCAGCGATCATTTCAATGATGCAGAGCCGCCCGGCACGTTCCTTATCAGCTTGGGCGATGGCCTGGTCCAGCTCGCCACAGGTTCGGACAGTCACGGCAAACGCATCGCCTCCGAAAGCCTCGGCCAGCTTGGTGTACGACCAGCGCGGAATTTGGTTATATGGCTGACCCTCTGTTTTGACATTTAAATATTTCTCTATCGTATACCCATCGTTGTTCAAAACGAAAATAACGGGCTTGCATTCGTAATAAAGCATGGAACTGATCTCTTGGGCTGTTAACTGCAAGGAGCCGTCACCTGTAAAGAGCAGCACCCGCCGGTTGGGCTCAGCGATGCTGGCACCGTATGCCGAGGGTGTGGCATAACCGATGGACTCCCAGCCTCCCTGGGCGATATACGTGACATTGTGCGGCAGTCTTACCTCAGCCATCCCGTTATAAAAGGTACCCGTCTCAGCGATCACAATATCCCCCTCTTGCAGCATCTGCTGAAAACGAGGATAATAATTGGCCGCAGTTAGGGGCTCACCGGCACCGCCGATTATTTGGTCGTACGGGAATGCCGGTTTTCCCGACAAGCCTTGGCCTTTGTACCCGATCTTCTGCACGGCAAGCAGCATGTTGGCTGCGAGCACATTCGGATACTCCGCTTCTGCGACCTTGACCATGTCCGGTTGAATATCGACTGTAACTAGTGGGTTCAGCTTCGCAGTGAAGTTCGCGGTGTTATTGTCCGCCCATACCATGCCTACCGCAATGACGCAGTCTGCCTGTTCTACCGCCGTTTGGACGTCAGTACTTCCGAAAGAGCCTTCGTACATCCCGATATAATTCGGATGGGTTTCGTCGAATGCCCCCTTCCCGAACATCATGGTCGCAACAGGTACGTTCATGGCGTCGGCCAAATGCCGAACCGCTGACTCCAGGCCGAAGCGCATGGTTTTGACATCAACCAGAATAACCGGCCGGTGAGCTCGATCCAACAGCCGGCGGACATGTTCCGTTGCTGCTTGAAGGGTTTTCAGATTGGACGTCGGACGCGGTGCTGCCGGTTCGTTCCGGGCCATGACCGGCTTGCTCACTAAATCATTAGCCACAACGAGGTATACCGGCTTTTTCTTTTCCTTCGCCATGCGAATGGCGGCAGGAATTTCAAGCTCGGCGTTTTCCGGCGTCAGTACAGCGGTATAAGCCGTAATCAGCTCATATACTTTATGAAAGAGGTCGAAGTTTCCATTCATGAACGTATGGTGCATCAGCTTGTGTGCTTTTTGATCCTTCTCGGGAGGTGCACCTACGATGTGAATCAGTGGGACATTCTCGCTGTATGCTCCCGCTATCGCATTGCAGGCACTGAGCTCCCCGACCCCGAAAGTCGTGATCAGAGCGGACAGACCTTTGATCCTTGCATAACCGTCAGCCGCATAACCTGAGTTCAATTCGTTTCTTCCGCTAACAAACCGGATGCCATTATACTGCTCCAGCGCATCCAATAGTGTAAAATTGTAGTCTCCGGCAACGCCAAAAATTTCCGTAATGCCCTCAAGCTTCAGGCAATCAAACAAATACTGGCCAAGCGTTTTTTGCGCTGTTCCAGCTTGCGGGCCAGAGCTGCCCACTGCTGTCATCGTTCCCATCTCTGCTCACTCCCTGCCCTTTAAGTCTAGTCTTGTATAAGATTCCCTTTTTATTGGACTGGTTATTCATTAAGTGGCGATAACTAGGAAATTTTTCCTCTACTTCCATCGTAACCGGGTTACTTCAACCATTGCTGCACATAATTGACGAACCGTCTGGTGGCGGGCGACGCATCTTTCATGGAATGAACGGCAATGCCCAGCGATCGGTAATGATGATCCTCCAACTCCAGCGAATGGACGTTGTGATTCCTTCCCTGAAGGACCAGTTCAGGAAGTATGGAAATGCCCAGCCCGTTCTCCACCATTGCGATAATGGCATAATCGTCCCCAGACGAGAACTTCATGCGGGGCTTGAGCGACGATTGATCCAAGATGCGTCTGACATCGTAATCCGATCCTTCACGCTGAATGATGAACGGCTCCTTCTCAATTTGCGATAAAGGAAAGAAGGGGAGGTGACCCAGGGGATGCCCCATAGGCAAAATGGCCAACATGCGGTCTTTCTTCAGCGGGACTACATCAAAGCTTCCTCGTGCGGGAATGGTGATAAACCCGCAATCGACTTCCCCTGCTGCGATCCACTGCTCGATCTCTTCATAGTCGCCTTCCATCAGCTTAAATTCAATATTTGGATAGTCGTTCTGATACTGCTTTATCATGCCCGGAAGCCAATGAACAGACACACTCGTAAAAGTGCCGATGCGGATCGTTCCTGTTTCTAAGCCGTGGATCGAGGTCACAACCTGCTTCAATTGTTCGTTCCAATTGAGGATTTCCCGGATCGGCTTTAACAGCTGCTCGCCGTTCGCCGTTAATTTGACGCCGGATCGGCCACGGAGCAGAAGTGTGAATCCAAACTCCGATTCCAGACTGCTAATGGTATGGCTTACGCCCGATTGGGTGAATCCGAGCAGTTCGGCAGCCTTGGTCAGGCTTCCCACCTCGACGACTTTCATGAAAACCTCGTATTTGGCTATACTCAATGAAATCCGTCCCTTCCAATTTACATGAGTAATTCTCATGCATAGTATAATAAACATTCAGTATTCTTGTATATGGAGGTTTAGTATACTGTGGTAATAACGGTTACCATTTCAGCTAAGATAAGAAGCAGGAGGATCGGAATTGAAACGTCAAAAAGCAGAATGGTTGATGATCGCAGTAACATTATGTTGGGGATCCTCGTACCTGTTCATGCAGAATGGTCTGAATACCATCGCTGAGTTTAATTTAATCGCTTTGCGTTTCGGATTTGCTTTTCTTGTCACAGCAGCCCTTTTCTTTAAACATTTGCGGAAAACGGATTTGCCTACTATTAAATATGGAGCTTTACTTGGGTTCCTGTTGTTCTGTATTTTTACATGCATTACCTTTGGCTTGAAAACGACAACGACATCCAATGCCGGTTTTCTGGTTAGTCTAACGGTCATCTTCGTACCTTTAATTTACGTTTTTGTGTTTAAAAAAAAGCTGCATCCCAGCCTTATCATCGGCATCTGCCTCGCTTTTATCGGGATGGGACTCCTCACGCTGAACAGCAAATTGCAAATATATCCTGGTGATGTCTTATGCATTCTGTCAGCGTTATTCTACGCAGTCTATATCATCCTGACCGGAACCGTAGTTAAAGGCTCGGATTCATTAAATCTGGGCATTTTGCAATTAGGCTTTGCCGGTGCATTCGGGCTGCTCTTTTCGTTTATTTTTGAAACGCCTTCGCTTCCGGCCACTTTAAACGGATGGATCTCCATCCTGGTGCTTAGCCTGGTATGCAGCGCTTTTGGCTTTGTTGTTCAACCATTGGCTCAAAAGTATACGACTCCTACCCGGACCGGCTTGATTTTCGCGCTCGAACCGGTGTTTGCCGCTCTGTTTGGATTCTTGTTCGCCCATGAAATATTGCCCCTAAGAGGCTATATCGGTGCGGCGCTTGTTCTGCTCGGTGTTGTCGTATCCGATTGGCAAGGGAAGAGGAGGGAGCGTGAGCATACGCTTGGTACATAAAAGGCATTTCTACGTGTACACTTGTTTTGCGGAGGTAGAACTACAGGGCGCTATTTGGCGGGAAATAGCCCTTTTGGCAAGGGAAAGGGAAGTAGAGTCCGCAATTTCACCATTCCGAGCAGATCGTTCGATCATTGAAGGAAATAAAACCCTGCAGTTCCCCTTGGGCGCCCGATCTTCCACTTTTCGCCGAAATAAGGGAATGGAGTTCCACTGCTATGATGGACGATGGAGAGAGCCGGAACTTCCACTGCAGGTTGCGATTTCAAATAACGGTCGGAATCACGATACCCAATTCGCTCCCGAAGCTTTGTGTCAATCTTGAACTTCGCAGCAACTAGCGGTAGAATTCAAAGTGTGGGATTTACTTATTATTCCAATTGTTGCGAGGGTGGGGTGCAGCATGAAAAAATCACTTATTATAGCTGCGATTGGGGCTGTAGTTTGGATAGGCAGTGCAATATTAGGTTTATACATTCAAATAACCTCTACACCTTCACAGCCAACATTCGAAGAATCGCTTAAACCTTATAACCCAGCTCCATTCTTTATTTGTCTGTCAGTTGCAGGCATTGGCTTTGTAGTTGCTGTTATATCGGGTATTAAGTACCTGCTAGATCGGTATCGATGAACGAACGGAGAATTATCGTTGAGGGGCTTGCTTCGCGGCAGCTCTTTTTTTATTTTTCTTTGCAAATTTTTTCAAAACATTCGACGTCCTATGGTAAAATAAGGAGCAACGAATGAATCTGCAATCCCTAGTGTATGCATTTTGGGAGCCATTCGTCGCCGTTGGCCTGTGTTTGGGATTGCTTGTGTGGTTCCGTGAAAAATGGAATCGAAACGGGGCCTTTTTTCAACAGTTAGGCAGTGCTGCCTTTGGTGTGTATGTCATCCATGCGTTTATACTTGTCGCGGTATCCAAGAGTGCGTATGCACTATCTTTTCCTGCTCTCGTGAAATGGATGGCGGTCGGTACTGTCAGTGTAATGATATCTTTCGCCGTCTCCTACGGGCTGAGGAAAATTCCTGCGGTCAATAAGGTTCTATAGATGTCAGAATCCAAAAAGAGAACGAAACTGAAAAATCAGTTGCGTTCTCTTTTTACGTAGTAGTAGGCGGCCTTACCTCATCACATAAAACTATGGTTCATCGTATATTCCACCAAAAATGATTAGACGACTATACCCATGCATGATCATTGTATAAAACCTCCACGCTTTTTTAAAAAAGTCTAGCTTCTGTTCGCTAAAAACCTCTTCGCTATATCCTTCAAATGGAAAATCAATTGCGTAAGATAACATACAGCAAAATTCCTGCGAGAAAAAGTGTTGAGATCAATGAGATTAGCTTAAAGAAAGTTTCAACTCTTGATTTCATGTCGGTACCTCTTTAATAGTTGATAAACAACGCAGGAAAATTGGCGTTTATTCTTTTGTTTTATAAACAATAAGGATGGAACTTCGTTGGAGTCCGACATCATGTTTTCCTGTCTTCATGACAGAGCCGTAACATACATTAATAACCTGATCATCCGTCAACTCAGCCAAAAATTGATTAGCTCTCGACTCCGCGTAGGATGAATCCGTGTCCAAAAATTCTTTTACTTGAATCACCTTCTAAACCCCCTTCCGTGAAAATACATTAAATGTAAAAAAAAGCGAAAATACAACAAGACATTCCTCACGTCATGTGGAATGTCTTGCGTATTCCTCTGAAGATACCACCGAAAGAAATCGCTGTCAATTCATTGGTAAGGAATTTCCATCCATTTCCTGATGGGGTGGGACCACACCTATGTCTAGCTAGTCTCCGGTCGTCTCCATGCCTCGCTGCGGGGAACTACAGGGCGTGAGCGACCAATGGTAAAGTCGTGTAATTTAGCAGGTGGAACTCCTGCTTGGAAAGGCAAAAGCCATGCCG
>NZ_JBYTBS010000057.1:0-49275 GCF_058789495.1 Paenibacillus sp. FW126-R14
TGATAATAGACCTGAAATAAAAGCATTTGAAAAGACTGTAACAAGTAAAGTTTATTTAGTAGTAAAGAGGATATATCCCAACTAGGATATATCCTCTAATTTCCTACTCAAGGCCACAATAAAATGTTTCACTGTTATTAATTATTGGCATTTACACATTGTGGGCGACCCACATTGAATAATATTGGAAATTGTATTTCCTAGTTGAATACCTGTTGCCACTGGGTTTAATACTTTGACTTCTTTTGCTGCAGAATACACTTCTTTAACAAAGTCAGTAAATTTGTTTCCTCCATTTACATCATTCATTTCTACACTTGTTAACTCAATAAACATTTAAAATTCCTCCCAATTAATATTTCTCTTACTTTTTCACTATAATCGATTACAATAATGTATTAAATTACCTATATGGGATATATACAATTATTCATTTTATTTCCACATAGATTATATTCTGGAAATATGATACTTTAAAATAGTGTAAATTGTTACATTAAAACCAGGGAGGTTATCCGATTGAACATAAACCCGCGCAAGAATAAGAAAGTTTCTTACATATTAAATTTGGTCATTTCTTTATTCTGTATTTTCATACTTCCCAATTATCTATTCTCAAATCATCCTATAATATCTAATGCCATAGGAATAATTGCAGCTATAATCCTTTGCAATCTTGTTGGCGCCTATTGGCGACCATGGAAATCTTTAAAGTAAAGTATTTTTGCAAGTGCCATTCCCTTTTACTAGCCTGCCGTATTGCTTCACTTGTTGCTACAGCTTATTAAAAAAACGGAACAGTTCTATAAGATAACTTTGAGAACTGTTCCGTTAGATAGATCAAAATAATACAGTTAGTATCTACATCAAAAATTTCCGATAAAACTGCCCTTTATCTCTAACTTGCATTTTCGAATAAACTTTTTTTAGCATGTTTCGAACTGTACCTTCTGTAATTCCCATATTACATGCAATTTGCAAAACACTTTGATTAGCGAGCCAAGCGTGAGCTACCTCTCTTTCTCTAGAGGTAAGTTTATATCCCTCAAATTGTTTATTTAGTGCCTCTTTTTTGAATTTTGGATCCAAATTCTCTAGTCTAGCAACGATTGTATCAACTAATCGCTTAACCAAAACAGCAGCAAAACTAACCTCAATGCCCTCCCTCATCGTCAAATCCAAATATCCCACAATTTGATCGTTAACTTTAATCGGATGACAAATACAAGTCCAATCTGAGAACATCTGCAAACTACGACTCGCCCCTTCAACAACCGCAGCACAGCCCAGATGCATGGCTAAAGAAATACCATTAATTCCAGCCGAATCAAGTGCAAATGAACACCCTGGGACAATCTGTGAACGCTTAAGTGCATCAAGAGTAGGCTTAGTTCCCTCGAAATGGATTACAGTACCTTCTGTATTAGCCAGTATAAAGAAATGAGTGATAGGAACAGCCAGCGAGAGGGGTTTGATTTCCTCCAGAACTAGGGCTATAAAACTATTTTCTTCACTCATAGTCTTTACTTTAGGCAATACAGCAATTGATGCGTCTATTTGGTAGGTTTCTACAAGGTGTCGGAGTTTGCTTTTTTCAATTACGGACAGATCATTGTAATGAATCCAGGTTTTTGGGTGTATATTCATCTCAGCAAAGACACTCACGGGCCCAGCTCCTTTCCTGATATAAATCCTATGCTCCCAGTATATACTTTTCATAAATATTCCATTAGTACTAAATTTTATAGAACCTGTTATTTACCTTTTCAACTGCTTCCCTTGAGTTCCGCACATTCAACTTCTTCAGTATCCGGTTAACCTGGTTTTTAATCGTACTTCCTGATTTGAACAACTTTTTCTCGATTTGCGTTTGCGTAAGCCCCGCCTCAATCAACTCGAATACTTCTTTTTCTGCATTCGTCAGAGACGCAAGCAACTCATCTTTCTTAAGTCTCATGTACTCATTCATTAATGTTTGAACCGGTGTTATTTCACACATTACCGCCCTTATGACACTCGGCAATTTATTGTAATCTGTTTTTGCAACGTAGCTTACAGCTCCAGCGGCTAATGAATGAATGATCAATTCCTTTACATTAAAAGAAGTGAGCATAATAATCTTTGTTTCAATCACCATTGAAATTTCTAAAACAGCATCTATGCCATCCAACTTCCCATCTGATAAATGGATGTCCATAAGAACAACATCGGGATTTACTGCTGTGCATAACTGTAGGGCCTCTTCTTTATTTGTTGCGCTATATACACATTGCAAATCAGGCTCACGTATCAAGTAATTAGAGATACATGTTATCCATACCGGATCGTCTTCAACAATAAGTATTTTTAAATTCTTCATATTAAAGTCCCCCTCATATTGCTTTCAACCATTAAGCTGCGGGCAAACTTATCTTGATTGTAGCTCCACAACCTTGTTCACTAAAAACTTCAATTCTCCCTCCGTGTTTCTGAATGACATTAAAGCAGTAAGACAGACCCAACCCATAATTTTTACTGTTTAATTTCGTTGTATAAAATGGATCGAAAATATGATCAAGATCATGTTTCGAAATGCCTTCCCCGCTATCCTTCACCAAAATACAAATCTGACTTCTTGATTCAAAAGTTTCAATTCGAAGCAAACCACCGACTTTCATTGCATCTACGGCATTGATGAAGAGATTGCTAATCACTTCTTTTAGATGAATTTGATCACATTCAATAAAGGGAGTCATTGTATAATGTTCCTCAACAGCAATACTAAATTTCTTGAAAAGAGATTCATTCCTAAGAACACATTCATGCAGAAGGCCTGACACACTAACTTTATTTTTTATTAACTTTACATCCTGAATCTGGTGTTGAATGCGATCGATCATGCTTAACAAATGATGGGTCGACGAGAGAATTTGAGATGCGTGAATGTCAATTTCATTGTCCTTGATACCCATAGATAAATATTTGATATTCTCAGCTAGAATGTTCACCTTTCCAACTTCATTTTTAATAGCATGATTGAGAAAACTTGTTCCAGAAGTGACAGCTTTTAATGTACTATCAATTCTTCGTCGCTCAAATTTTAGCTGTACACCAAAAAAATCAAATTTTATGATGAAAATAATAAATAGTACAAATAAGAAAAACATCATAATCGCATTCAATCTCCATACTTCATTAAAATGAAATAAGCGAAATATATAATTGGATAGCAATTGAAAGAGTACAGGGGGTAATGCGATTAAATTTGTAAGCAGTCTCCGTTTCTTTGAGAATGGATTTGATTCCTTCACATAGGTAAATAACAATAAACAACTTCCGGCAATGATGTAGGGGGCCACCCATAGGATTGCGACTTTATAATTATGAACGATTACAGGGGTAAGAGGGGTTATAAAGAACATGAGGATGACAGGGCAAAGGAAAGTAACTTTCAGTATTAATTTTAGCTTGTTTCCAAACAACTCCGAATAGCACAGACAAAATATCAAATAAGAATAAGGTAATCCATACGTGTTAGTGAACGATCCAATACTGTAGATTTGATAAAATTTCGCTTCAATACTTGTGTTCATTAGCCCATGTATAGATAGGTAAGGCAAAAAGTTCTCTATCGCCGCTCGTACGAAACCGCCTGTGCCTCCGCAAAATGTAACCAAAGCCACCCAGCGCGTAGACTCATTACGCGGGTTGTTTACAATTAAAATAATTGTAATTAACCATAGTACTATAAAGGTAAAAATCATCTTTAGCCGTGCCCCTTTATTTTAAATCTTCGGAAATTAAAATCACTTCATTTCGCAATTTAGACATCCACTTCTTTTTTCTATTCGAAACAATAAACGGATATTGAACATAATTCAACACGGGCAAGTCGTGCTTTGAATCAGCAACTGCAATTGTCTTAAAAGGATCATATGCCTTTGCAGCAATAATTTTAAAATCTTTCAGATCATCCAGGTTAACTCTAAGACCTGTTTCATAACTGTCTACTCGGAGACAAATATAGGGGACGTCAAAGTATTGCCCATACAGCCTTACAATAGGAGTAATGTTAGTTGAAAGTAACGTTACATTGACGTTGTTCTCTTTAAGATAGAAAATTAAATCGTGTGTATAACGAATAAAGCCCTGCTTATACTTCGATTCAAATAGCTCCACAGCGTTAGTCTCAATTTCACATAACGAATAGCGGTGGAACCTGCGGTAAAAAGCTCGTTGGAACCAGTCACGATGAATGAAATCCAGTAATAAATAAACCGGCCCCCAGCATACAGCAAAATAAATGAGCCATGCCCGCCATAGCAGAATACTTTTGAATTCTTTTCGTTTCATCCAAATATAAAGATCTGTTATTTTTGCCTTTGCTAATGTATTATCAATATCGATTAATGCATCCTTAGCTCCTTGTTCAAGAGCGCTCTGCATAGGGCCAAAATCTGCTATTCGCTTCATAGATAGGTACCTCCATCGTTATCTGGTTTACAATAATTATACACATAGAAACTGTTGATTTTTGTCGAAAATTGGAGAATAAACCAAAATATTAACTAAATTATGCTAAAAAAAGATCAATTCCCCATATAAGGAATTGACCCTGCAATAAAACGCTTATATAAGACCAAATGTTGACTATGACTCATCCGTGCTAATCAATTCTTACTATTCTCCTTTACAACTCGTGTACCTGCCATTCGATCATGGAGAGCGCGCTTCTCTGGATCTATTCCCGCCATGAGATAACCAATTAATAGAATAATTCCCGAGACGATTTTCCCAAGTATTTCTCGAAGCAAAACGGCGCCCCATGAAAGTGCCATTCCGTCATTGCGAACGACGCGAACACCAAGAATCATTTTCCCTAGCGTTTGGCCAAAATAAACCGTTAATATTACGTAGTAGATCCAAGCAATTAAATACTCAATAATGCTTAAACTTGCTGGAGGCTTAAGAGGGTTTGTATCAGTCACAACACTAAGAATGACAAAGACAGTTTGAAGTGCAACCGCATCAATCAACAAAGCCACGAAACGAATCCAGAAGCCCGCATAGCTTCTCTCCTTATATATTCTCGTTTCTGAATTCGCTTGTGCACTTCCACTATGATCCTGAATTATATCCATATTTTGTACCACGCTTCTTCCTCCTCATGGTTGGAATAGATACAACAAGCGTGGTCCTGTCGTAGAAGCTGCAGGCAGCACTTGCTCCATCAGTTGTGCCGCAGGTGACTTTAGCTGTTGATTAAACCCATTCAAAGCAGAAAACAATGAAAACTTGGGCTCATACTTAACCACCTCAACATGTTCCAATCCTGTCTTTTGTTTCGCATATTCTATCGCATCGTCCAACGTGCCAAATTCATCAATAAGCCCCAGTGCTTTAGCTTGCTGACCCGAATATACACGGCCATCTGCCGCCTTCAAAACATCATCTCGGGATAGTTTACGGCCTTTTTCGATAACCGATATGAATTGTTGATAGCTTTCGTCCACCAGAGATTGAAAAATATCCTTCTCCTTTGGTGTTAATTCACGGAGAGGACTCCCAATGTCTTTAAATTCTCCGCTCTTAATATTATTTTGTTTATAACCTAATAATTCTGCAGTCTTCTCATAATTGGGCAAAGAAAAGATGACACCTAGACTTCCTGTAAGCGTTGAGCGATTAGCGAAAATGTAATCCGCTGGAGCGGATATATAATAACCTCCTGAAGCGGCAACAGCACCCATGCTGATAACCACTGTTTTACCGGCTTGTTTCACACGCTCGATGCCCAAATGAATTTCATCCGAAGCCACCACTTCGCCTCCAGGACTATTAATTCGTATGACTAATGCTTTTACATTAGGGTCTTGGCTAACTTGCTCTAGTTGAGAAATGAATGCTTCAGAGCTAAAACTGCTTGAAAAGCTAGATTTCTCAGCAATGATTCCTTCCACGCTTAATTGAACAATTTTATTTTTCCCATTCCCGGAAACAACTGCTTCATCCCATTTGTTCTTTCCGTTTCCGAGCTCTTCATTCCACGAGGTTGCCTTAAACACTAGAATGATGATCAGAATAAATAGGAGAACGCCCATAATTGTTAAAGCCCAACCTCTCTTGCCGATGAATACCACCTCACTTGCTTAAATAATAGAATAGGAGCATTGTCTAGAAAATACTTGAATAACACTATCACTAACTATCATATCGGATAAACAAGTCTGTTTCCTATATCCCATATAGGATATAACGATTGCTAGTAATCGAATTCGCGTCTTAAGTGTGCTAAGATACTGAGTGTCTTATGTTTTTAAATCTATTGATACCTTTTGCTTATATATTCACAGATGTCGCCGCCATTCTTTGCTAAAAAAGCTTATCAAAGGAGACAGACCCTTATGCAAATTGAAGCTCCACTTCCCAAGAAGCCACGCATGCTGGACCAGTTTCTGCTTCCATTTATCAAATCGCGCTCCTTCCCTTATTTATGGCTCAGCCAGTTAATTTCCATGCTTGGGGGCTCTGTTACAACCGTTATTTTACCAATGGTCGTTTACTCGCTCACAGGATCAACAACGATGATGGGCTTAGTCATGACTGCTTATATGCTGCCCTACGTCATCATGCTCCCCCTGTCGGGCTGGGTCGTCGATCGTTATGATCGCGTGAAGATCATGATGCTCTCCGATATCGTCCGCTTCATCGTCATGCTGGCTATAGCCGTGCTTATTTTCTCGGACACGTTATCCGTCCAAATGTTGTTCGGACTGGTGGCCATCTACGGCCTCATGGAAGGGCTATTTCACCCTGCCTACTCCGCCGTACGCGCAACCGTGTTTACGCCGGACATTCGCAATGCCGCCAATGCATTGACACAAATGAGCAATCAAGGGGTCCGGATTATCGGCCCCGTTCTGGGTGGTTTGATCGTTTCTTCCATGTCCGCCAGTTATGGGTTCGGCTTGGATGCGTTAACCTATTTACTCTCCTATTTGTGTTTATTGTTCTTGGTGAAAAAAGCGTTGTATGTCCAGCAAAATAAACCGGCTTCCTCACAAAGCAATCCATCTTTCTCGTGGAAGCGCGAGCTGCTAGAAGGCATCACGATCCTCAAGGGGCATCCTTGGCTATGGATCACCATCCTGGCCTTCTGTTTCAGTAATATTTGCTTTAGCGGCATTATTGTCATTCTTGTTCCTTGGCTGTTCAAAGTACATCTTGGGCTGGATCCGCTTATGTACGGGATCGGAATCACTTGCTCAGGAGCCGGGGCGATTGCGGCGGCATTTATTTTTGGATCGAGGACTCAGTGGCAGCACCGTGGCCTATTTGCCTATGGCGCTGTGATTCTGAGCGGGGCTGCCCTGCTGGCGATGCCTTTTACAACGGAGCCGATCCTGCTTTGGGCGCTCATGGCCGTCGAAGGTTTCGGACTCATGATCTTCGGTCTCATTTGGGAGACCAGCCTGCAGGAGCTTGTACCTCCGGAAGCGTTCGGACGGGTGGTCAGCCTGGATCTGTTGGGGTCCTTTGCCTTGCTGCCGCTGAGCTACTTCCTCGTCGGCTGGATTGCCGACCAAATCGGAGGTGTCATCACCATTACGATATTTGCTTCGATCGGCTTGGCCATTGTCGGCAGTGTGTTGTGTGTGCCGGCTATTCGCCGGTTTCAGTAGAAAAAGAGGCTTGCTCAGTTATTCGATAACTTTGAGCAGCCTCTTTTTTAGGTGTTCCTAATTAATAAATTGTACGTATTGCAAAAATCTTTTTAGCATTACAGCGGCCTGTGCTCTTGTCGCAGGCTCTTTGGGAGAAAATAATGAGTCGTTCAGACCATTGATAATATTAGCTTCCATTGCTTGCCCGACAGCAGCGATAGCCCAATCACTAATTACAGCACTATCTGTAAAGCCGGATAGCTTTTCTTGTGATTTCGCCAAGGCTTCTCCCTTGCCTGCAAATTTGATGGCTCTTGAAATCATAACCGCCATTTGTTCTCTTGTAATGAGCTGATTGGACTGGAATTGCCCATTCTCATCGCCTTGAACCAGCCCTTTCTTTGCAGCTGTACCTACTGCGCCTGCAAACCATTCGTCTGCTTTCACATCAGTAAAAGCTGCCCCCTTAGCATCGGGTGTTAATCCTAATGCCGAGACCATCATAGCTGCAAACTGCGCACGGGAGACATACTCGTTTGGTGTAAATAAATTTTCTTCTGTACCTTGAACAATAAATTTAGATGCTAATTGCTCAATCTCATTTTGCGCCCAATGACCTTGAACATCTTGGAAAGATCTCTTTAATTCTACCAGCGTGTAGATGCTGTTATGGGTAGATTTGATTGTCACTTCGGATTTCCCATTGGCTTGACGAATGACTGCAGGAATGAAAACCATTTTGCCTGTAACAGGATCATAGGAAACCGCCGTTGTTTTATTGGCATCTACCGTATCGGGTACAACAATAATTCGCTCAACATAAGTTCCGCCAAAATCACTTACCTCTACTTTAGATCCATCCGGCATTTTTGCCGTTATAATAAACTCAATTGGATTTGCCAGTAAAGTTTTTACATCAGGATTTGCTTTGGTTAATGCCTCATAAGACTTTTCAGAAGCTTTGGTTATGGAAATCGTCAACTTCACGTCTTTCATATCTCCATGAACCTTATCCGCAATTTCACTGAAAATACGAACCGGTACATGATAGGTTCCCGCTCCAGATTGAATAGAGAGAAGCACATCTGACTGAGAAGTGACTGCATCTTGCAGATCAGTTGCTGCGATTTCCATTACAGCTCCATTCTCATCGTCTATTGCATCCAGCGTTAACTTAGTATTATTGTTCTCTTTCGCTCGAAGCGCTTGTATCGCTTTACGAATGGAGTCCGATTTAAACTGTATAACGGAAACTTCTTTCCCATCCGTTCCTTTTTCTTTTTTGATCGTCATCGCTTCAGGTTTTAGTTTGGCACCATCCGCGGTGAGTTCGTGTAGTTCGCTAACGAATCCTCCTGCTCCTCCACCACCACCAGGAACAACCGGCTGCGGAACAATTGTAGGACTTTTAATATTTATGGTTTCAAATGTTTCAAACATTTCATAAGCATTTGTTTCATACTCATGAAAATAGCTTAATTGGTAATTCGATGTTGCTACTCCTGCACTAAACTTTGATCCTGACCAAGTCGGCAATCTAATTTCATCTGCTGAACTTGTCGGCGACATTCTCAATACGTACTCTTCATTAGCTTCCAATTCTTTATCCAAAACAAAAGTAATGAGCCCTCTTTGGTAAAAGTTCTTAGCATTCATCCAATTTGAGATAGGTACAATGGATTTATCCGATTTTTTAATTAATTGCACGTCGGATGCTACTAGTTTATCTTCTTGAATGGTAGTAGAATTGTTAGCTCCAAACTCCGTTGTACGCCAACGGTCATATGGGAAATACACAGTTAAATGGTTTCCGCTGCTTCTGGAAGGAGTAAAACTTACAATATCCTCATTGGGTGCAAGCCAGTGACCTACTTCTTTATTATTGAAATGGAAGATAGGGTTGGATTTAAAACTCTTTTTCATAATTACATTAGGTAATTCAACTAACGAAAACTTACCCTCATCCGGACTCGGATACCCCACTTTTGTTGGATAACTCCTAGGCTTATATGTATCTCCGGCTGTATTCGTTACTTCTACTTGGTAATCACTGCTTGGCAAGCTGAAGTAACAGTCCAAATATTTATCTGAATCAGTTGGATACGTGCTCCATGCGGTATCAAAGATGCCATAGCTGCCTAAATCTGATTTCTCTAAAAATGAATGATCCTCATAATTTATGTTGTAGACAATTTTACCGTCCTTATCTTTCACTACAAACTTCGTTCCTGCTGCGGGGTACCCGTTAAGATAAATCCTTCCACGATAAACATATCCGTCCGGCTTCTCGTCCGCTTGTAAAACTAGCTTTTCGCTAAGCGGAGATTCATTGCCAAACACATCTACCAGACTGAACTGGTATTCAGAAATCCCGCTGCCGAATGCATATTCCGTTAACCAAGAAGATGGTATCATCCCCGTGCCAATTCTGTATAAATTTCCATTCTTATACTCTCTAACTCCATTAATAATGGGTGAGTTAACTGAATTCCACATTATTCTCCAATTTCCCTGACTATACTCTGCATGAAGTCCGGTCGGCGGTGAAAGTGTATAATTATTATTACTATATGTATAGACATTGCCAGAAACATTATTTAAAGTTGATACAATAGGTGTGGAAGGATTTTCATATACTGTCGCTGTAACTGGCTTAAGCCCCTTCAAACCACTATTCGCTATGCCGTCTAAGCTATAGTAGTAGGAACTATTGCTCAGATAATCAGAATAATTTAAATTTTGGACAACTGATTTGGTCCCGTAAGTCTCATCGTACACGCTAATTGAAACAGATGGTTTATCCGAGTAGATATACCCATATACCTCTCCAGACACAGGATTGAATTGAAAGTTAAAAAACGATGCCGCTGATGCGATCAGCGGGGTAAACAAATTCAACATCAGAGCAAGTACGAGCGTTGCCGATACTTGACTCACAAACCTTTTCTTTGAATTATTTTGCAATAACAAAACGTCCCCTCCATAAATTGGATATATGTTAAAATATTAATTTAATAATATTTCAAATACCAAAATCCGACAATATTTACACCACGCAAATCATCCAAAAAAATAGGAACATATCATTAATTTTCAACTAAATTTTCGAGTGGAGTGTACCCCTTAGATGCCTCGTCAACATTTTGCACGTAAAAACGACATGAACTGGACTTCGACTTTATCGCTTTCTCTGCTTACTCTCTTTCTATTCCTATCATTCATTCAACATGGATTATTGTTTGAGCCTGAATATTTATTAATTGGCAGCCTTCTTTATATCGGCGCTAGCCTACTGTTAATTCGAGGAGTTGTTCCTAAATCGTTATTCTTTTACCTTCTCATCGCTTTTGTTGTCTGGTCCTACTTGGCAATTTTATATGCCATTAACAAGCAGGATGCGTTAAACACTGCTTTGCGTTATTCGCTAACGCTCCCCTTCGTGATCCTTGCTTCACAGCTTACGGGAAAACATCGATTGCTTCTTACTCGAATTATGATTTATTTGTGTGCAGGATGGGTGATAATCGGCCTTTTGTTCCAACAATACAGAAACGGCCGTTTGGAAGGGGCTTTAGAATATGCAAATGCATGGGGAATACTACTGCTTACAGCTCTTATCTTACATATCGCAGTATCTGTCATCGACAGGAAAAAAGTAGACTTAGGGGTCGGCCTTCTACTAATTGGCGGCATTTTATTAAGTGGCTCGCGGACTGTTCTAGTGCTTATGTTAATTCTGATACCGCTGCAGCTGGTTCTAATTGGAAAAAGCCATTGGAAATCATTGTTTGTTCAAAACAAAATGCGTTGGATAACGGCGAGCATAGCCTTATCGCTTTCTCTTCTCGCTTATGCAGTACTGATTTCACGCCAAACAGGTTTGCTGCAACGATTGACTCACATTACGCCCCAAGCTTCAGAATGGACATCAAGGATTGGTTATTATAGAGATGCTTGGTCGATGATTATGGATTCTCCTACTCTCGGGTATGGCGGCGGAGCCTGGCATATCCTTCAGTACCAATATCAAACAGCAGACTATACGGTGCGGTATTTGCATAACTTCTGGTTAGAGATTTGGATTGATTCCGGCTTACCAGGTCTGCTTCTTTTTAGTGCATTAGCGGCTTGTTTTATTCTAAACAACGTCATAAAGTACAGAACAGCCACCGGAAACTCCAAAACTTGGAGAATCGGCTGCGTTCTTGCCGGTATCGCTCTCTTATGTCACTCTGCAGTTGACTTTACCTTTAGCTATCCGTTGTTATTTGCGCTCTGGACTTTGTTACTGCTATTCTCTGACAGCCCACTTGAAACTAATCATCCACAGTCGAAACATATAAGCAACGGCCGGGTAAGCCGAATCGCGTTATCCGCGAGTTTCCTCCTAATTACGTATTTCAGCGTTCGATGCGGTATGGCCGAATCGTTGATTCTCAAATCCGATCAAATATCTATGAATCAGAAATATACGAAAGAAGCTATTCGTTTACTGAAACAAAGTGAACAGTATGCTGTTTTCCCGTCAGAGCAGCATGAGAAAATAGCAAGACTACTCACAAAGGAATATCTCGATTCAAAACAGGCTGGCAATGCGATCGTTATTGCTGAAGATGAAATCAATCAGGCTATTGCTCTTAATCCGGAAGATCCGCAAGTCTTGCTCCTCAAATGTCAGATTGACTACGCCCGCGGCAACCGTACGGAAGCTTTAGATCAATTATCCGCTATCAAACAGAAATATCCGTTTCACCGCGGTATTAATGAAGAATTTGATAAATGGTTTACTTATAACAAATAAAATTAAGAGGAATATTGTGAAGCAGGTACCCCTTTGGCTTTACTTTTACGGGAACTCTGATCCTCTATTTTCCTAGTAACCAACATTTCTACAAGCTGAAGAGAACTACGATCCCCTATTTTATGTAATTTGGACACATGATAGTTTCATAGTGCAATTAAGACCCTGTAGTTCCGTCTGCAGCCTAAAAACAGACTATTTAGTTCAAATAACGCCCTGTAGTTCCCCTCCACGAACCTCATGCAAAAAGGCTGCCCCTCCGTCATCTACGATGACTTCCGGGACAGCCTTTCTCCACAATGCCTAAGGTAAATTCGACGATCCCATCAAATACCGGTCAACCTCGCGAGCCACGGCGCGCCCCTCATTGATCGCCCAGACGACAAGGCTTTGCCCGCGACGCATGTCTCCGGCAGCAAAGACGCCGTCCACGCTCGTCGCAAACTTGCCGTACTCCGCTTTCGCGTTCGAGCGCTCGTCTTTGGCGACGCCAAGCTGATCCAGCACCGTGTTCTCCGGTCCTGTGAAGCCCATCGCGATCAGCACCAGCTGCGCCGGATACACTTTCTCGCTGCCCGGCACTTCCACAGGGACGAATGCGCCTTTCTCGTTCTTTTGCCACTCGATCAACACCGTGTGCAGCTCCTTCAAGTTGCCGTGCTCATCCCCCACGAATTTCTTCGTGTTGATTAAATACTGGCGGGGATCCTCGCCTTGAACGGCTGCTGCCTCTTGCTGGCCGTAGTCGACTTTGAGGACCTTCGGCCACTCCGGCCACGGATTGTTCGCAGGACGCGTTTCCGGAGACTTCGGCATGATCTCGAACTGCGTCACGCTTTTGCACTTGTGGCGCAGCGACGTGCCCACGCAGTCCGTCCCCGTATCGCCGCCTCCGATCACGATAACATCTTTGCCTTCGGCGGAGATAAACTCGCCGTCGGCATGCTCCGAATCCAGCAAGCTTTTCGTGTTCTTGCTGAGGAACTCCATCGCCAGGTGAATGCCGCCCAGCTCGCGACCTTCAATCGGAAGGTCACGGCCCTTGGTGGCTCCTCCGCACAGCACGATGGCATCGAACTCCTCTTGAAGCTTCTCAACCGGATAGTTCACACCGACGTGAGCGCCGGTAATGAACGTGACGCCTTCCGCTTCAAGCAGATCTACACGGCGATGGACGTACTTTTTGTCCAGCTTCATGTTCGGGATGCCGTACATCAGCAGTCCGCCCACGCGGTCCGCGCGCTCGAACACGGTAACCCAGTGTCCAGCCTTGTTTAGCTGCGCTGCGGCCGCCAGTCCGGAAGGACCCGAGCCTACAACGGCAACTTTCTTCCCGGTGCGCGCTTCCGGCGGCTCCGGCTTAATCCAGCCTTCGGCAAAGCCTTTGTCAATGATGGCTTTCTCAATGCTTTTGATCGTGACCGGCGTGTCCTTGAGACCCACTGTACAGGAGCCTTCGCATGGCGCCGGGCAAACACGGCCCGTAAATTCCGGGAAATTGTTCGTTTTGTGCAGACGATCCAGCGCTTCCCGCCATTGTCCGCGATAGACCAGATCATTCCATTCCGGAATGAGGTTATTGACCGGGCAGCCGGCGGCCATCCCGCTGATCAATGCCCCCGTGTGGCAGAACGGAATGCCGCAATCCATACATCTTGAGCCTTGCGTCTGCAATTTGTCATCCGACAGCGGCGTCGCAAACTCGTTCCAATGGCCAATTCGAACCAGCGGAGCGGCTTCAGCGGCCACTTCACGGCGATGCTCTATAAAACCGGTTGGTTTACCCATGAACGTTTAGTCCCTCCTAAGAGTTTTGCTTCAGCAAAACTTACGTCGTAAGCCTCTGCTCTGATTCGTTAGTTTCCACCGACACGGGAAATGTCCCGCATGTTCGCCTCGAAAGCGACCATAATAGCTTCCTGCTGGCCCAGTCCGGAGCGCTTCACCTTCTCGATGGCATCAAACATCCGCTTGTAGTCCTTCGGTATGACCTTCACGAACTTCCAAACGTATTCTTCCCAGTGCTGTATGACGCGGTGGGCAACGCTGCTATCCGTAAATGTGGCATGATGTTGAATCATCGTTTTCAGTTCGTTCATTTCAAATACTTCCTCGACATGCTCGAGATGAATCATCTCTTTGTTCACCTTATCGGCAAAGTCGCCTTTCTCATCGAGCACATAGGCAATTCCGCCTGACATCCCTGCGGCAAAATTGCGGCCGGTCGATCCCAGAACAACGACACGACCACCTGTCATATATTCACAACCATGGTCGCCTACGCCTTCGACAACGGCACGCACGCCGCTGTTTCTTACGCAAAAACGTTCGCCCGCAATGCCTCGAATATAGGCATCTCCGTCGGTTGCGCCATAGAAAGCTGTATTTCCGATGATTACATTCTCTTCCGGGACAAAAGAGGACCGGGTCGGCGGGAAAACGACCAACTTGCCGCCGGATAAGCCTTTCCCCACGTAATCATTGGCGTCTCCTTCCAAAGAAAGCGTAATCCCCCTCGGCACGAAAGCGCCGAAGCTTTGACCCGCCGAGCCGTTAAAGTGAAGACGAATCGTATCGTGAGGCAAGCCCTCCAAGCCATGACGGCGCGTAACCTCGCTGCCCACGATCGTGCCGACAACACGGTTCGTGTTGGCGATCTCCAAAATCGCATGCACATGCTCCTTGCGCTCAATCGCAGGCTCGCAAATCTCAAGCAGCCTCGTAACGTCCAAAGAGCGATCCAAACCGTGATCCTGCGCCATTTGGCAGAAGCGGCCAACGTCCTCGCCAACATCCGGGCGGTGCAGAAGCGGCGCCAAATCAACCCCTTTGGCTTTCCAATGCGCTACGGCTTGCTTCGATTCTAGCACATCCGTACGGCCGACCATTTCCTCTATCGTGCGGAAGCCAAGCTCCGCCATCAGCTCGCGAACATCCTGCGCGATGAACGTCATGAAATTCACGACATGCTGCGGATCTCCGGCAAATTTCTTGCGAAGCTCCGGATTTTGCGTAGCAACCCCGACCGGACAAGTATCCAGATGGCATACGCGCATCATCACGCAGCCAATCGTAATAAGTGGAGTTGTCGCGAAGCCGAACTCCTCGGCGCCGAGCAGCGCAGCTACGACAACATCGCGCCCCGTCATCAGCTTGCCGTCCGTTTCGACGGTGATACGGCTGCGCAGGTTGTTGAGCACGAGCGTTTGATGCGTCTCCGCGAGGCCGAGCTCCCAAGGCAGCCCCGCGTGACGAATGCTCGTCTGCGGCGACGCGCCCGTTCCTCCGTCGTAGCCGGAGATCAGAACAACGTCGGCTTTCCCTTTGGCCACGCCGGCGGCGATGGTTCCAACCCCGACCTCCGATACCAGCTTAACGCTGATGCGTGCGCGCGGGTTGGCATTCTTGAGATCGTGGATCAGCTCGGCGAGATCCTCGATCGAATAAATATCGTGATGCGGCGGCGGCGAAATCAAGCCTACGCCCGGCGTAACGCCGCGAACCTCGGCAACCCAAGGGTATACCTTGGTGCCCGGAAGCTGGCCGCCCTCGCCGGGCTTCGCGCCCTGCGCCATCTTGATCTGAATCTCGTCGGCATTGACGAGATAATGGCTTGTGACGCCGAAGCGGCCCGACGCCACCTGCTTGATTGCGCTGCGGCGCAGGTCGCCGCTGGCATCCGGCGTGAAGCGCTCCGGATGCTCGCCGCCCTCGCCGGTGTTGCTCTTGCCGCCGATGCGGTTCATCGCAATCGCGATCGTCTCATGCGCTTCTTTGGAGATGGAGCCGTAGGACATGGCTCCCGTCTTGAAGCGCCTGAAGATCGACTCGATCGGCTCCACCTCTTCGATCGGGACCGGCTGACGGCCTTCCTTGAACGTCAGAAGCCCGCGCAGCGCCATATATTTATCATCTTCCCGCAGGATGAGCTTCGAGAAGTTCTTGTACATGGCGTAGCTATTCGTACGAACCGCCGATTGCAGGGCATGCACCGTTTCCGGTGTATACAGATGATCTTCCCCATCCCGGCGCCACTGCAAGTCACCGCCGGTATCGAGCACTTTATCGCGCCCTTCCCGCTCGGAGAAAGCACGGTTGTGGCGAAGCAGCGCTTCCTTGGCCACCACATCGATGCCTATGCCGCCAACAGGCGTGTAGGTCCATGTAAAATACGTATCGACCAGCTCTTGGCTGAGGCCGATCGCTTCGAAAATTTGCGCTCCGCGATAGCTTTGAATCGTGGAAATGCCCATTTTCGCCAGAACTTTTACGACGCCTTTCGTCACAGCCTTGATGTAATGATAAGTTGATTTATCATGATCAACGCCGACAAGCTGATTGCGTCGGATCATGTCATCTAGCGTTTCCAAAGCCAGATACGGATTGATCGCGCCTGCGCCATAGCCAAGCAGTAAAGCAAAATGATGCACTTCACGCGGTTCGCCGGACTCGACAAGCAAGCTCACTTTGGTTCGTGTGCCTTGTCGAATCAGATGGTGGTGCAGCCCCGATGTCGCGAGCAGCGCCGGAATCGGCGCATGGCGGCTGTCCACGCCACGGTCTGAGAGTATGATCAGCGAAGCGCCATCTTGTATAGCTTGATCAGCCGCTGAGTACAGGGCTTGCATCGCGCTTTCCAGTCCCGCCGTACCTAGCGCCGCTTCGAACAGCATAGGCAGCGTTACCGTATTGAAGCCTTCGCGCTTAATATGGCGCAGCTTTGCCAGCTCTTCATTCGTGATAAAAGGCGTTTTCAAACGAATTTGGCGGCAGCTTGCCGGCTCAGGGCTTATGAGGTTACGCTCCGGTCCGATCGTTGTGCCCTGCGCCGTAATAATTTCTTCAAAGTTCGCATCGATCGGCGGGTTGGTCACCTGTGCGAACAATTGCTTGAAATAGTTATACAGTAGTTGAGGGCGGTCGGACAGTACCGCGAGTGGCGCATCCGTCCCCATGGAGCCGACAGGGTCTACCCCCGTTTTGGCCATAGGCTCAAGAATTTTACGCAGCTGCTCAAATGTATAGCCGAACGCTTGCTGACGCTGCAAAACCGTGTCATGATCGGAACCGGGCACGACCTTCGCATCAGCCAAATCCTCCAGCGAAACCAAATGCTCATTCAACCAATCGCGATAAGGCTGTTCGCCGGCGATGCCGTTCTTTATTTCTTCATCAGCTACAATGCGGCCTGCAACGGTATCAACAAGCAGCATACGCCCAGGTCTGAGGCGGTCCTTGTATAAAATGCGCTCAGGCTCGATATCCAGAACGCCGACTTCAGAAGCCAGTACGATCAAATCGTCCGTAGTTACATAGTAACGCGATGGACGCAGGCCGTTGCGGTCAAGGATGGCGCCGATTTGACTGCCGTCCGTGAACGCAATCGCAGCCGGTCCGTCCCATGGCTCCATGAGTGTGCTGTGGTACTCGTAGAACGCTTTTTTGGCGTCATCCATCGACTCGTGCTTGGACCATGGTTCCGGTACCATCATCATCGCCGCATGCGGCAGCGAACGTCCGGAAAGCATCAGGAATTCAAGGGTGTTATCAAACATCTGCGAATCGGAGCCGTCGGTATCAATAATAGGAAGAATGCGTTTGAAATCCTCGCCGAACAATTCCGATTCGCACATTGCCTGACGCGCATACATCCAATTCACATTTCCGCGCAGCGTGTTGATCTCGCCATTATGAATCAGATAGCGGTAGGGATGCGCACGCTCCCAGCTTGGGAACGTATTCGTACTGAAGCGGGAATGCACCAGCGCGAGCGCAGACTCCACTTTATCGTCCTGCAATTCAACGTAATAAGCGTCGACCTGCTCAGGCGTCAGCATGCCTTTATAAACGATCGTTCTGCTAGACAAGCTAGAATAGTAAAATTGCACATCCTGAAGGGCCGTTTTGATAGCGTTTTCAGATAGTTTGCGTATGACATACAGCTTTCGTTCAAATGCGAGATTGCCCGCTAGTCCCGTACTTTCTCCAATAAATACTTGACGTACGAAAGGTTCTGCCGATTTCGCGGATTCTCCGAGTGAACGATTATTTGTAGGAACCGTTCGCCAGCCTAAGAATTGCTGCCCCTCCTCGCAAACAATGCGCTCAATGATTTTCTCGCACGCTTGGCGCGCTTCCAACTCCTGAGGCAAATAGACCATGCCCACACCATAGTGCCCTGCTGCAGGAAGCTTGATATTCTCCTCCACACAAGCGGCTTGGAGATACCTATCCGGGATTTGCATCAAAATGCCCGCTCCGTCGCCTGTGTTCCGCTCACTGCCTTGACCGCCGCGATGATCTAAATTGCAAAGTACACGAAGCGCTTGCTTGACGATTTCATGCGATTTCACACCTTTAATATTCGCTACAAAGCCAATACCGCAGGCATCACGCTCGAACTGAGGATCGTACAATCCTTGTTTGGGAGGTAACCCGTTTTTGATCATGTTGTGCAACCTTTCTTTTCTGGTTTTTGGACTCACTTTGTCCAATGTACGCTTTAAAGTATGAAATTGCCGAAACATAGCGACTCGCATTTCACCAAATATATTGAATAGTACAAATTGGCGAAATAGTCTCAATATTTTTTATATTATATTAACACCAGAAATAGTATAGTTCAATGAAAATGTAAAGGTTTTCATTTTAATATTTTTATAAGATAGTCCTAAAAAAAGGAAGCATTGAATGAGGAGCTTCAATTCCCCGTCGAGCGTGGTCCCGGACGCGCGAAAGTCGCCGGTGCAAGGCGGCGGTCATATCCCCTAGCTAAACTGCGGCAGCGCATCCGTGGTTTGTCGTGCATGTTTTACGCCTCTTTTTCATACGCTCATGATAGCGAACTTTCTATGTTTCATGCTATGATAGCTAATACGCTGCAATGAAACATACATCCAGATTTCACAGCCTAGGAGGAACGCTGCTTTGAGTCTACAGCATACTTTTTCGACTGGGATGATTTGGGAGCCCTTATACAAGTGGCACATACCAGCCCACCCGGTTGAAGTCCAGCTTTTCCGATCGCAGCCGGTTCGACGTTTGAAGTTCTTGCATCACTTCGGAGCTTCTGCGCTTTTTTCGCCAATGACCCATTCACGGTTCGAGCATACGGTCGGTGTATGGTCTTTAATGGCCCATTTTTGCCCGGACGAACCTTTGCTTCGCATCGCTGCACTTTTACATGATATCGGTCATCTCCCTTTCTCCCACGCGGTGGAAAGAACACTGGGCTATGACCACCATCAGCATACAGAACGATTGATTCTCAGCGGAACGATTGCCGACATTCTGACTGCGCATGACATCTCTCCGGCAGCGATCGTCTCCATTTTGAATCAGGACAGCCCTTTGACGAATAAAACGTCTCTGATGGGCCTCGATCATCTGGACAGCTTCTTGCGGGATACTTACTATGCAGGTCAGCAGTTGATG
Organism: Paenibacillus sp. FW126-R14; assembly: GCF_058789495.1. Taxonomy (NCBI): domain Bacteria; kingdom Bacillati; phylum Bacillota; class Bacilli; order Caryophanales; family Paenibacillaceae; genus Paenibacillus; species Paenibacillus sp. FW126-R14. Next base: position 19,879 of record NZ_JBYTBS010000057.1, read on the forward strand.
CCGCCTTCCGAGCTTGTCCGAAAGCTTCGCCTGCGCGGGAATTACATAGAAACAGATGAAGAAACGGCGGCTGCTCTCCTTCATGCGGTCGTGGAAGACCATCGTATTTTCCTCAGCCCTTCGTTTCTCGCCATGGATGCGCTGCTGGCCAAAGCGGCTGCTCATCACTGCGAATCGAACCCGGGCATGAAGGAACGTCTTCCTTCGTTATTGGATCATGAGCTCATTCAAGAGCTGCTGCAAAGTACGAATGAGGTAGCCAAAGACACCATGCATGTTTTGATGTACGAACCCCATCGCATTCGGATTACGGAAGAACCGGTGAAGGGCAGTATTGAAGTCAACATTCGTAAAATATACAAAAAGCAGCCGTTGATCGGAGATAAGCCCGCTTGCGAAACGAGCTTCCAAGCTGCAGTGAAATTAGAAGAGCTTAATTCCCTTACAGCTACTTATTTTTTTAACATATAGGCATACGATATTCGATCTTAAATCTTCAGAGGGGACTGGCCCAGCTTGGCAAAATTATATTTCCGTTATGGCACGATGAACAGCGGCAAATCTATTGAGGTACTGCGCGTAGCGCACAATTATGAGGAACAAGGCAAGAAAGTTCTCCTTTTAACGTCTGTTGTAGACGACCGTTTTGGCGTCGGCAAAGTCGTATCCCGAATCGGCATGCAGAAGAACGCCATCGTCGTAGACGACACATTGGATATGGTGGAACTGGCTAAGAACGAGCTTCCGAACTGCATTCTTGTAGACGAGTCGCAATTTTTGAACAAGCAGCAGGTAGCGCAGTTGATCGAGATTGTCGACGATTTGAACATTCCGGTTATCGCGTATGGGTTGCGGGCGGATTTCATGGGGCAGCTATTCGAAGGAAGCACGGCGCTGATCGCCGCGGCCGACACGATTGAGGAAATCAAAACGGTCTGCTGGTACTGCGACAAGAAAGCGATCATGAATATGCGCTGCAAGGACGGAGAACCTATTTTCCATGGAGAGCAGATTCAGATCGGCGGGAACGAGAGTTATGTTCCGGTCTGCCGCAAATGCTACGCATCCAAACGCAAAGCAAGCTTAAGCTCGTAACTTGCAGGGATCTCCCCGCAAATTACGTCTAAACTCTTGATAGGATTGATATGGTCGTCAAAGAAAGGTGAGTTCCTTGCGAAAAAAACGGATTTTGCTTTTATCCGAGGGCTTTGGAAAAGGTCATACACAAGCTGCGAACGCACTTTCGGTCGAGCTCCGCCAAAACTCGTCCCAAGTCATTACGCGAGTCATCGAGCTTGGCGCTTTTTTGCACCCCACCCTTGCACCTTGGATCTTTTCGGCATACCGCCGCACGGTTACTTCACAACCCAAACTCTATGGTATGCTTTACCGCAATCAATATGAAAAATCGCTTAACCGCGTGGCAGGACTATTTCTGCACCGCATGTTTTATTCCCAAACCAAAGCGATTATCAAGCAGCTCAAGCCGGATATTATCGTGTGTACCCACCCTTTTCCAAGCATTATCGTGTCTCGCTTAAAGCGTGCCGGATTGCCTGTGCCCCTCTTTACGGTCATTACCGACTATGACGTGCATGGCACTTGGATTGACCCTGCCGTGGATAAGTACCTCGTGTCGACTTCGAAGGTGCAAGAGCGCCTCATCGCCCGCGGCGTGCCGGAGACGCACATTGAAGTCACGGGCATTCCCGTGCATCCGAACTTCCGCCTCGAACACAGCAAAGTGCAGACCCGCAAGCAGTTCGGGCTTAGCGCCATGCCGACGGTAATGGTGATGGGCGGCGGTTGGGGCGTCTTTAAGAAAGAAGAAAAAGAAGAGCTGCTGACCTATTTGGCCAGTTGGAGCAAAGATATTCAACTTCTCATCTGCCTGGGGACGAACGAGAAAGCGCGGCAGCAGCTGTTGGAGGAGGAAATTTTCCGGCAGCCGAATATTCATCTGATTGGGTACACCAACGAGATTAACAAACTGATGGACATTTCGGATTTATTGATTACCAAACCGGGTGGCATGACGTGTACGGAAGCCATGGCCAAAGGCATTCCCATGTTGTTCTACAGCCCCATTCCGGGACAGGAAGAAATGAATTGCCGGTATTTCCAGGATCAAGGCTACGGCCAAATGATTACTTCGCTTGAAATGGTCGATCATTGGTTTAAGTTGCTGCTTGAGCAGTATCCCCAGCTATCCGAACGCCGCGACTCGATCCGCAAACATCAGAAATTCGGCGCGCAGGATTGCTCCAGAGCGATCATTCAGTATTTAAAGTTATCCGATCAACGTCCATACCTGCAGGCATCAACAACAACACCGCTCATACAATGGTATTAACCATGTATAGGGCGGTGATTTTTTTTGAACCTTTTTCAACGTTTCTTAAAACAGATCATTTTCGTTTATTTGCTCGCATGGTTCATCGGCAGTCTCTGGATGATGGCCATACTTGGCAGCGGGTCCGTTCAAGGCAAGCTGCTCGGCATTAATATTAGCCAGTTCCATGATTATGCCTGCTACGGCTTTGCGGGTGCTTTGGGCGGAGCGCTGTACGGGCTGAGGATGTTCCATGAGCATTATCATGAGTTTACACCACAGTGGACGTACTGGTATTTCATGAGGCCTGTCCTCTGCTTCGGCTCTGCCATTATCACAATCATCCTGTTCGCAAGCGGTATTCTGCTGCTGCAAGTCGATAATTCGATGTCCGCCCGCATCTCCATCGCTTTTTTGACCGGATATGGCTATGGCAAGTTCATGGAGAAATTAAAAGCATTAACGACAACCTTCTTCAACGGCACCGGGAATGGCAACGGAAATGGGAACGGGAATGGAAATGGAGGAGATCCGACGAAATCTTGAATTCCTTTTTTGGTAATTGGAAACGCTACTTATACCAAATCAAATAAGGAGACATCATGAGAATCATTGCAGCTTTGTGTATTTGCTTGTTTTTGATGCAGCCTGTCGCCGCCAGCGCCGCCCCTAAGAAAGATCGAGCTTATTATGAAACACGCGGAGAAATTGTGTGGGAAGTGAACACGGATGAGAAGGTAATCGCTTTAACGTTCGATGACGGCCCTCATCCCAAGTATACGGATCAAATTTTGGAACTGCTCAAACAGTATGAGGCAAAAGCGACTTTTTTCGTAGTCGGCAATAAAATCCAGCTCTACCCCGATGTTCTGGAGCGAACCGCCCGGGAAGGCCACGAGATCGCCAATCATACCTACAACCATGCCTACATAGGGCGCAAAACCAACATCAAGAAAGAGCTGAACACGACCGAAGAACTGATTATTGCAAAAACGGGACAGCGGTCTCAATTGTTTCGTCCTCCCGGGGGCTTCTACAATGACCGCCTCGTGTCCGTCGTCAAGGATGAAGGGTATAAAATGATCATGTGGAGCTGGCAGCTCGATACGAAAGATTGGGATACGCCAGGCGTCAACCGCATTGTGAACAGTGTGCTGAAAAATGCGAAAAACGGGAATATCGTCCTGTTTCATGACTATATTGAAGGGCCTACGCAAACGATCCAAGCTTTGAAAATTATTTTGCCTGAATTAAAAAACAGAGGATACAAGTTAATCACGGTATCGGAGCTCCTGAGCTATAACAAGGCGATTCCAGCCAAAATTCATTAAGACAGAACGCGCCTGGCCGTAACAAAGCGGTCTTTCCATGCGCCATCCAGCTCCGACACCGTAACACCGATACCCGGCCGGAAAGTATGCAATATTAATCCGCCCCCTATATATACCGCCACATGGCCGATCCGTTCGATACCATCTTTGTTTTTTCTTTTGGGCGTGGTGAAGAAAACAAGATCGCCTTCGCGCAGCTCGTCCATCGATACCTCGGTCCCCCGTTGGCTTTGCTGCCTGGAATCGCGCGGCAAGGCCACTTTTTGCGAATCGAATATGTATTGCAGGAAAGAGGAGCAATCGAACGAGTCGGTTTGGCCTCCCTTCGCCCCGAATACATAAGGGGTCCCAAGGAAGCTCATCCCTTTCACGATGAGTTGGTCCGCTTTGCGCTTCCACGCCGGTTCATCGGTATCTGAACTGGCAAGCTGTTCGTATTGTGCCTTAATTTTCACGATCTCGGCTGAAGCTAGATTGACCTTCTTTACATTCGGAACGGGGTCGTCCCCTTCCTGAATCTGTTCCGTTTTATTCACGGAAGGCGAGCTGCTGACAAGAGGTGCTGCGTTCTCTTCTGCTGCCGCAGGGACCGGAGATGGCGTAGGACTCAAGTTCTCACTTGGCGCAGCGACAGAAGGGGAAACAACGGGAGCTGAAGCCTTTGGCATCGCTGAAGGTGTTGGCGTTGGTTTTGGCTTAGCTGTCATCGCCGGAGACGTCGCGGCAGGTGCCGGTACGGGCGGTGACTCCGCTTTTGGCGCCGCTTCCGAAGGTGCTCTTTCAAGGGTTGCTGGTTCCGCTGGTTCTGCCGATTCCGCCGCTTGAGGCGAATCCGCTGTTATCGTATTTTCGCTCGTATTTGAGTGCGCTGCGTTCAGTGCCATGTTTTCCGGATTTTGCAAGGTAAAACCAATCAGTACGGCAAGTGCGACGACGAGCGCGGATATCGTCTGTTTGGGAGCTAGCATGTCTGACCTCCTATGCAAAATAACAACGTATACCCATACCATTCTCAGTTCGCCCTTTAAGAAAGGGGGTCATGCCAGATGGAATATGATGGGTATAAAAAAGCCTCACCGTCAGCTCTCTGCTTCCGGTGAGGCTTTGCTGTTATTTGGGTGCATCGAAGGTATGCACCTTGGTCCAATTGACACCGCCTGAGCCGGTGGTGTACATCGCGCTCGGCTGCGTATTGTCATTCGTAATCAGCCAGCCCTGATTCGCGTCCGCCATAGCCAGCAGCAGCTCGCCGTAGCCGGTGAACGTCTCTTTGCCGTTCACCCAGGTTTTGCCGCCGTCCTTCGTCCATCCGACGGAATTCGGCTTGTCGCAGCTCGGGCACTGCCCGCCCATAAACGCTACGTCGGGAGAGACGACGTAAAGCGGTCCGGGCTTCGTGCCCGTGTTCTTCGGCCCTTTGTTGTCGCCCGCAGGGATACCGGGAGCGGGTCCGCCTCCGGCGGTGCTGTTCGCCAGCACCGTCTGCCAAGCTTTCCCGCCATCCTTCGTGTGGAACAAGGAATACGAAGTTTGGGTCATCCCCGAATCGCCGATAAGGAGGATCCACGCATCGTTCGCTCCCGCGGAGCGGATCACGGCGCCCGTGAGCGAAGCTTCATTTTTGCGGGACATCGCGCTGTTCCAGGTTTTGCCCCCATCCTTGGTTCGCAGAACCTCCACGGTGTCCTTCACCTGCTTAACCGCCCAGCCGTTATTGGCATCATGGAAATAGGCATCTCCCGTAATCCCTTCAGGCACTGGCATTTGCGTCCACTTTACGCCGCCATCCACGGTATGGGCACTCCCGCTGAAAGCCTCCCCTTTCGATACAAAATGAAAGAACGCGGCATTCGGCATTTTACCGGCAGATGTCCAATGCTGGCCTCCATCCTTGGTGCTCAGCAAGCTGCCTTCATTCCCGATGCTCGCCCAAGCCTCTTTGCCGTTCAGGGCAAATAATTGTTTGACTTCACCGCTGCCCTCATATTGAATCTGCCATTTCGCACCGCTGTCTTCCGTGTGGGCAATCCACCCTTTACCGCCAATCCAGCCGGATTTGGCATCCGCCAAGCGGACAGCCGTCACCCCGGTCATCGCCACTTTCGACGGTTTGTCGCTAGTGCCTGTCACCGGCTTAGCGGAGGGAGTCGCCGCCGGCTGTACGGTGGCCTGCGCCGTTGCTTGCGCTGTTGCTGCCGCTGTCGGCTGCGGCGAATCGGAAACATTCGCGGCACCGTTCGTCGTTCCGGACGATTCGCATCCTGCAAGCGTCAGGACGGCAAGCGCCAGAACAGGCATATATTTTTTCAACATCATCTTCACTCCTTCTGTTCTTAACTGCATCGTTCATCCCTATAGACGCAGCTTTGCGTTGAAAAGTTGAGCCCTTGGACAAGTTGCCCCTTCCCAATTTTAGTATGCCCTATGAAGGAGAGATTGTTTTACGGACTTCCGGCCAAATAATAAATTAGGCATGACTCATCTTCTTCATGAATACAATCCAATCAAGGAGGGGGACTTTGTTACGGAAAGGAAGAGGATCGGTTGAGATTCATATGGGGTAAAAAAGAATTCACCTTAATGATCATTCCGGGCGCCAACCGCCGAACCGTAAGATTCAAGCTTCCGCACAGTAGTTTATATATTGTGCCCAGCGTGATCCTGCTCGTGCTGATTGGTTTTTTTGTCACGATTTACTTAATGAATACCTACTCCCATCAAACGAAAGATGACATGCAGCGTACGTTCGATGGACAAGAACGCCAACTGGTTAATCAAATTACACTTAAAGATAATGAACTGGAAGAGCTTCAAGCTAATTTGATTGACTTATCCCAGCAAGCAGATGAGTTTAAGCTCAAGCTCGAAGAAATCAAGAAAATCGATCATGTCATACAATTGATGACCCAATCGGAAGAACCGAACAGGACAAGCAAAAAACTGTCAGCCTTCAACGAGACAGGGTACAGCTCGGATGTCGGCGGCAACGAGGTCCCGGTCACATCGCAAGATGTCACTCAGCTTGTTAGCTCTACCAAACAAGGGCTCTCTACTTTAGTCGGAGATATCAACGCGCTGCTTGTTAATCTCAGTAAGTCGGAAGCACGCTTGCAGGAAGCCGAGTACTTGCGCAGCATCACGCCGACACTTTGGCCCGTCATGACGCACAGCCTCACCTCCGGTTTCGGTATTCGGAAAGACCCGTTTACGGGTAAGCCGTCGATGCACACGGGACTTGATCTCGACGGCGAACTCAATGATGCCGTCTATGCGACGGCGTCCGGCAAAGTCATTGAAGCCAGCTTCGATAACGATTACGGCAATCGTATCATTATCGATCATTCGCGCGGGATTCAAACCGGGTATATGCATCTGAATAAAATGCTCGTGAAACGCGGAGACTCCGTAACGAAGGGCCAAAAGATCGGCCTGCTCGGTTCCACAGGACGAAGCACGGGCTCCCATTTGCATTACGAGGTACAGAAGAACCGCGTCCCGATTGACCCCACCCCTTATCTGATAACCGATAGAAAGGATGAACACTAATGCTTGGAAGCTCAAAATTGAAACGCATCGACGCGAAAACAACGGATACGTTGATCGGGGGAAGCACCATTTGCGAAGGTAAAATCATGTCCGAGGCCAGCCTTCGCATCGAAGGCCAGCTGCATGGCGACATAGAATGCGCAGGCGACATTACGATTGGCGAAAACGCCGTCGTGCAATCCAACATCCAGGCGCGCGATGTCATCATTGCCGGCAAAGTAAAAGGCAATATCTACACCAAAGGCAAGCTCATTGTCACCAGCTCCGGCGTGCTGGTCGGCAATATCGATGTCCGCTCCTTCATCGTTCAGGAGGGCGGCGTTTTCCAAGGCAGCAGCGCGATGCAAATCGCAGCGGTGAGCGACAAAGGCGGCAGCAGCGGCAAAGTCATCGACGCCAAGGCGCATAAGCAGCAGAAGAGCGAGCAGCAGGCGGTTTCGGGCGGGAATTAGCCGAGAGTAGTCGGAAGCAGTAGCAGAGCGGACGATGTTCAAGGGTTGCGTCAAGGAAGGCACATTAAAAAGACCAAACAAACCCGTGAGGTTCGTTTGGTCTTTTATTCATGCAGTATGATGTCCCTGCCTGCCCCGCCCGCCTACTTGCCGGCCTTCACCTCGGCCAGCATCGAGAGATCGACGAACTTGCTAAGATCGAGCTCCTCTGCCTTGATGCCCTTAATATACCTTGCGGCGATTGAGACCTTCGCCATTTCCTCCATCACCTTGATGTCAACGTCGGTGGTAAGCTTCAGACGGCTGAGCGAAGCTTTGATCAAGCTCTTGTCCATCCCTTTGCCGCTGTACTGCTTCAGCTGGTTATTGATGAGCTCGTAAGCTTGCTCAGGGTTGTTCTGAATGAACGCGATGCCGTCCATATTGGCTCGGATCGCGCCCTTCACGATATCCCTGTGGCGCTCGATAAACTTATCGCTCGCCACCATAATCACCGTCGGATAATCGCCGTGATTCGGCGGGACCGCCTGCCAATCGACCACGACCTTGCCGAGTCCGGCCTTCTCGATCTGTGTCCCCCATGGCTCGGGGACAAGCGTCGCGTCAATTTCCTTCTGACGGAAGGAAATGAGCGCATCTGACGGAGAGCGCACAATGAGATGCGCGCTGCCCGTATTGCGGCCAAGCGAGATGCCCTCCTGCTGCAGCAGCAGGCGAAGCGAAATTTCATTCGTATTCCCTTTGGACGGAATCGCGATCGTTTTATCGACTAAATCTTTAACGCTATTTATTCCTGCGCCGTTTCGTGCAACAAGCACCGCACCGCCGTTGTTGGAGCCGGAGACAACGCGATAGTTGCCGCTTTTCAAAAAGAACGTTGTGGCAGGCCCGGGACCTACGAAGCCGACATCGATATCCCCCGTAGCCATCGCAATGGACAAGTCGGAGCCGTTATCGAAAGCCGTGACTTCAATCTTCACGTCGTTGCCCCACTCCCTGGCGAAATACCCTTGCTCCAGCGCGATATAGGCTGCGGCATGCGTGACATTTTTAAAAACTCCGACCCTGACCGTTTGAGGCTTGCCGGAAGCCGTGAGCTTTTCCTCACAGGCGCTCAGCGTTGTAACGACGAACAGAAGCAGCAGCAGCAGCATCCATGCTTTTTTTCTCATGCGACCCGCTCCCTGCTTAAGATTTGGAGCCGGCGAGGCCATAGCGCTCCAGCACTTTATCTTCCAGTTTCTTAAAGCAGAAGTGGTCGGAGACCGTGCCCAGCACAGCAATAATAATGACGATACACAGCATGAGCGAAGTGTCGCCCAAATTGCGCCCGTCCTGCAGCAGTTGACCGAGCCCCGCCCCTTTGGCGATGAGCTCCCCGGCAACGAGAGCACGCCAGGCGAAAGCCCAGGCGGTACGGACACCGTTGATGAGATGCGGGAAAGCCGCCGGAATCATGATTTGCACAAACAGCCTGAACCCGTTGCCCGTTCCCATCGTTTGCGCAGCGCGCAAGTAAATCGGCGGGATGTTCTTGATCCCGGTGCGGCTCGCAAGAGCCATCGTCCAGGTTGCGCCCAGCGTCGTAATGAAAATAACCGAAGATTCGTTAAGACCGAACCAAATAATAGCAAAAGGCAGCCAAGCAATGCTCGGAATCGTTTGCAGCGATACAACCAAAAAGCCGAGCGTATCATCAAGCAGACGGTAACGGGCGAACAAGAAGCCTAACGTCGTTCCGATCGCCAAAGAGATCGCGAAGGAAACGAGCAAGCGAATCATACTGGCTACCGTAGCTTCCAACAGCTCGCCATGCACCAATCCGTCATAAAACGCTTGCAGCGTCTGAGTCGGCGAAGGGAACTTCCAGCCCCAGCCAAACAGTCTAAATCCCGCCTCCCAAGCTATCAGAAGCAGTACCAGAAAAATCGTTCTTCTTAATGCGGTACTCATCGCCCGTCTCCTCTCTTACCACCTTCTCAAGCTCATCCGCCAGCGCGTCCAGCGCCGCATTCTCCACGTGATGCAGCAAAGGATCTGCGATATCCCGAGGTCTTGCGGCCTGTACGGCAAACTCCTTCTTAATCGTGCCGGGACGTGTGGACATCACCACGACACGATCCGATAAGATCACCGCTTCGCGGATGTTATGGGTAATGAAGAGAATCGTTTTACGCGTCCGCATCCAGATTTCTTCCAATTCCTTATGCAAAATAAGGCGAGTCTGCTCATCCAATGCTGCAAACGGCTCATCCATGAGCAAAATCTCAGGGTCCATCGCAAGTGCTCTTGCAATTGCTGCCCGCTGCTTCATGCCGCCGGAAAGCTCATGCGGATAGCGGTCCGCGAAGCGGCTGAGATGCACGGCTTTGATCTGCTCCATCGCGAGCTCGTGGCGCTCTTTTTTGGGAATGCCCTTCTGTTTGAGGCCGAAAGCTACATTGTCCAGCACCGTTAACCATGGGAAAAGGCCGTGCTCCTGAAACACGACCACGCGGTCCGCCCCGGCGCCGGTCACCTTTTTGCCATTCACCTCAATCGTGCCCTCGCTTTGCGTATCGAAGCCTGCGACCAGGTTCAGCACCGTCGACTTTCCGCAGCCGGATGGCCCTAGTACGGAGACGAACTCCCCTTTTTTTATCGTTAATGTGATATTGTCCAGCGCCTTGTAATTGCCGCCGATTCGCTGCACGAACGTCTTGCTGACTCCTTTAATCTCGATCAAAGCGCATCCCTCCACCTCGGGCATGTCCCGTAAGTCGTTCACTTTTAAAACAGCATTTTTATCCCGGCTAAGCCAAGCCCGATGATGAATCCGCAGATCGCCCCGTTGACGCGAATCCACTGCAAATCCTTTCCGATCTTGTCTTCCATAAGCTCCGTCAGCTTCTCATTGTCGAACTTATCCAGATTCTCTTTGACCAGTTGGCCGATTTTGCTGTGGTTTTTCTCCAAATAAGCGGCAATCTGCTCCTGCACCCAGATTTCGCCGCGCTGCACCAAAGCTTCATTTGCCTTCACAGTCGCAAGCACGTTCCGAATCATCGGCACCACATACACAGGTACAAAATCAGGCTGTTCCACAAAGTCCACAGCTTTAGCCTTCAGCCGCACAATCAATCCCGCCAGCTTAGCGTCCAGATCGAACATGTCCGGGAGCTTGGTTTTTAACGCTTCAAGTTCTGCCAAAAGCTTAGGATTTCTCTCCAGCTTGTTCAGCTCGCTGCGGATGAAGGAAAGGACGGCCTCCCTGCGCGGATGATGATTCATGCGCATTTGCTCAATGTAGGAAAGCAAGAAGTTCTGGATGATGCCACCGATTTTCTCCTCATTGACCATGCCGATAAACGCGTTCACGGCGAACGCCATGAAGCCATTGGACTGCAGACCCTCGAAAGCTTTGAGCGCCATCGCTCCGAGCTGATCGCGCGTCTCTGCTTTGAACGCCCAGGCTTCCACTTTATCAAGAATAAAGTCCAACGTTTTGCCATCATAGCCGCCTTCCATAACCGTATCGACAAGCGCGCGCACAAGACGGCTCGTATCCAGGTCCTGGAGCGCTTTGCGGATCTCTTCCGCCAGCAGCGGCGTTAATTTTTCAAGATCAATCGCGTTTAACGCTTGTTTGGCAAGCATGCCAAGGCCTTTGTGAAGCGCCTCGCTGTCCAGATGGCTTTCCGCCAGCTCGAACCCTTGCTCCAGAAAACGAATTTGCTGCAAGCGGGCACGGATCGTTTCTTTGGAGAGCAGCTCGTTCTCAACCGTGGAGACAAGCGCTTTCGTAATTTTCTCGCGATTCTTCGGCAGCAGCGCCGTATGCGGAATCGGAATGCCCAGCGGGTGACGGAACAGGGCGCTAACCGCAAACCAGTCAGCCAATCCGCCTACAACGCCAGCTTCAAAGCCGCCTTGCAAGAATCCTCCCCACACCGTGGAAGCTACGGGAAGTGTAGCTACAAAACCTGCTCCCATCACGCCTAAGGAGACTGTCGCTATATACTTTGCTTCTTTTTTCATCGTCACAACATCTCTTTCTGCTCGAATTTCAACATCATCTTCGTTCTATATTACCACAAATTCCGACGAAAGCTGATCTCGAAACTGAATCTGTTCAATTCAATTTGGCAGGCGTAGTAACGGCAGGGTTTGGGACCAAGTTAAGATGCCTGGGAGCAACTTTTCATGAGCTTAAATGCAGAAAAACCGTCAGGCGTACTTCTCGCCTAGACGGTTTATTCTTTCCGCGAATCCAGGGTGCCGCATGCGGCCCTAATTTCGTAGCAGCATAAATTACCGCTCGCCTTCCCACTCCGCGTAAAACTGCCCGAGGTACTGCTCCATGAAGCGGTGCCGCTCATCCGCAAGCTGGCGGGCATAGGCTGTATTCATCAGCTCCTTCAACTTGAGGAGCTTCTCGTAGAAGTGATTAATCGCGGTGTCGTTCCCCGCGCGATACTCCGCTTCCGTCATGTGCTCGCGCGCCGTGACGGTAGGATCATGAATCGGGCGGCCCTTCCAGCCCGAGTAGGCGAAGACGCGCGAGATGCCCACCGCGCCTATCGCGTCCAGCCGGTCGGCATCCTGCACGACCTGCCCTTCCAGCGTGCGCATCGGCGGACGTGCGCCGCCCTTGAACGACATCGTGCCGATGATCTCCAGCACGTGATCTACCGCGGCCGCCGGGGTACCGCTGGCGGCCAACCAATCTTCCAGCTCGCGCTGCGCGGCGGCTGGATCGGCGTTCAGCTTCTCGTCGACGACGTCGTGAAGCAGCGCGGCAAGCTCGCAGACGAAAGCGTCGGCGCCCTCCTGGGCGGCGATGCGCTTCGTCGTCTTCACGACGCGATAGATGTGCCACCAGTCGTGGCCGCTGCTATCGCGCTCCAGCTTTTCCTTCACCAGCGCCTCCGCCGCGAGCAGGATGTGTTCTTGCTGTTCTCTCGTTAAGTGTTCTCCGTCACGCTGCGTCATTTCTTCTTCTTCCTCTTTCCTTCACCGGATTTGCTTTCATTCGACTTTTCTTCGCTAGCTTTGCCTTCCTGAACCTTGCCTTCACCACTGGTACTTTCCTTTGTCTTACCCTCACCATTCTTACTCTCACTTAGCTTGCCCTCTAACAGCTTCCCGGCATCGCCCGGCTGATTATCCTTCTCTTTTCCCTCGGTGTACTTCTGGATAATCTTCTTAAAATTTTTCCCGTATTTATCTTCCAGCTTCGCGCCCATATCTTGCTGCAGCTCGTGGATCACCACATCGCGCCAAAAGCTGTTGAGCAGCAGCTCCACCATCGCTGGATGCTCCGTCAGCATGGCAAGCGTCGGCTCATCGCCGCCTCGCGTGCCGACAATAGCCAGTTTACGGTCGATGAGCAGCGTAAACTTCCGCCCTTTACGGTCGCTCCATGCCGCATCGCGCTTATGCGGAAACTGATGCACACCGCTCGGCAGCCCGCTATCGCCGATCGTCGAAACAAGCAGGCGCACGCCTTGTGCCGGCACCTGCCGCAGCTCGTCCTTCAGCAGCTGCGCTTCCTGCGCCCACAGATCACAGAGCGCCTCCTCCTTCGCCTTCCTCAGCTCCGTGCGGATGCGATCCAGAACCTTGGCGTCGCCTTCCAAGCTGAAGTACTCGGCACGATGCGCTCCCTGCTTCGGCATGTGCTCTTTCACGTAGCGGATCGATGCCTGAAGCTCCGCCTCCACACGCTCGCCGATCTCTTCGATCGGCACGCTTTGGTAGTGCGTCGGCTCACCGTGGCTGGTGAGCACCGCGCCCTTCTCCGCCAGCTTCTGCAGCGCGGAGTAGACATTCGAACGCGACACGCCGAGCTGCTTCGCGATTTCATAGCCCGTTTGCGTACCGCATTCAGCAAGCACATGCAGGCACTTGGCTTCCAGATCGGTGAAGCCCAGATTTTTCAAATGCAGATGAATATCCTCCATGCCAGTTCCCCTTTTCCGTATGCCGCGTAAAGTTCATGTTTCGATATTGTATCATGATTTCTTCCTCACAGTCGTATAGTCCTTCCCTGCTGCGCATCTGAGCGAAAACTTTTTATTCTCATTGCATTCTCATTTAAATGTTGACAATGATAATCATTATCACTTAATATGAAAATGATTAGAAGCACCAAGACGTTAACAAGATGACTACATACCTATAAAACCATTCCGTGGAGGGAACACCATGCCAAAAATCATTATTGTGTACGCCAGCATGTCAGGAAATACGGAGGAAATTGCTGAAGAAATCGCGACAGGTATCCGTGAGGCAGGCATTGAGCCGGTTGTAAAATCCGTTGTAGATGCAAGCGGCGTAGAGCTGGAAAACTACGATGGCATTCTGCTTGGAGCCTATACATGGGGCGATGGCGATCTGCCTGACGAATTCGAGGATTTCTATGATGAATTAGAGGATTTGGATCTTAAAGGCCGTAAATCCGGCGCATTCGGTTCAGCCGACTCCTCCTATACGCACTTCGGCGCTGCCGTGGATACCATTGAAGCTAAGCTTGCCGAGCTCGGTACGGAGAAAGTGTTTGACGGTTTGAAAATCGAATTTAATCCCACCAGCGAGCAAAAGAAATTATGCCGTGAGTTGGGTGCGAAATTCGCTGCTGCCGTCGCAATTACGGCCTAAAACATGCTGGCGGGCTTTGGCGCTTCGCTGAGCTCGCTTCTTGTTGCTGCAAGGCTGTACGCTGCTTTTGTGCTTACAACATTACTGCGGCTAAGCCATACAAAACTCGCTCATCTCTTCTATGTTGCACTTTCTACAATCATATTGCTCAAATTAAGCATAGTCATAACCTCACGTTGTACATTGTGCAACCATTTTAGCGGAAATTTGCCTTTTACCGGCCATTTGGCTGATATCGTTGTATTTTGTACAACAAACTGCTCTCCGTAGAGCAAAAACCTACTCTTACGTTGCATTTTGTGCAACGAAGCTCCGCCCATGGCCCAATCAAGCCCCAAACAAAAAGGATCAGAACGCAGCACTAGGCCGATGCTCCAATCCTTAGCTTCTACAGCGTCTCCACTTCGGCGAATTCAATATATGCCATGCTTTTTAACTCAGCGTATACTTCCGAAGCATACTTGCGGTCAATGAACACGATGAAATTGAGCTCTTGCAGCTCATGATTCAGCTCTTTAATGTGTACGCTTTTCATTTTGTACCCTCTGGCAATGATATCCTTGATAATGATCGTTAAATCGCCCTCATGCGATACGACGAGCCGGACGCGCAGATCCTTCATCAACAGCGGCCTTGGCCCTCTTTTTTTAATATAATAAGGTAAAACAACAACACTCACCATAATCAGTAGCAATCCAAAAAACGCTTCAACATAAAACCCGGCCCCAACCGCAATCCCCAATCCTGCCGCTCCCCAAATCATCGCCGCTGTCGTTAATCCGATAATGACATCATTATGCTTCCGGAGAATCGCCCCTGCGCCAAGAAATCCGATTCCGCTGACCACCTGAGCAGCAAGCCGCATAGGGTCCATAACATGCAGCCCTGGTACCGCATATTTATTTGCAGATTCAATAGACACAATCGTCAGCAAGCAGCTGCTGAGACAAATAATTAAAGAAGTTTTGAGTCCGAGAGGCTTATTTCTGATTTCCCGTTCCAGACCAATAATTAGACCGAAAATAGCAGCGATTCCTAACTTCATTAAATCATGCATATCCACAGACAGCGTCATCGTTGTTGTCTCCTCTATGTTAGATAGATTTTACAATATATTAACAATTAGAAGTTGTAAATGAACATGAGTGGAAGATTTGCTTTTTTATGCCCAAAAACGAAAAAGCCGGGCTAGAGTTGTGCACTCTTGCCAGGCTCTATTCATATCTCAGAGATTCATTCGGATCGCATTTCGCGGCCTTATTGGCTGGCAACATGCCAAACAGAATACCAATAGACATAGAGAATAATACACCACCAATAATTACTGGTACTGATACTAGCGGTGGCCAATGAGTTAACATCGACACTAAATAGGCTCCTCCTGTTCCAATGAGAATACCTATACTGCCTCCTAAAGTTGTTAGAGTCATGGATTCGATTAAGAATTGCAGTAATATACTTCCCCGCGTGGCTCCTAAGGCTTTGCGTATGCCAATCTCTCTGGTTCTTTCGGTTACAGATACCAACATAATATTCATTACACCAATACCACCTACAACCAGTGAAATTCCCGCTATTCCACTGATAATAGCTGTCATGGTCTTCGTAATCATCGAGAGGGATTCCTGAATTTGTTCCATATTAAAAATATAGTATTCACCATTTATTTTCTTATATCGATATTTTAGATTAAGCAGATCTACAGCCTTTTGCCCGGCTTCATTAAGTTTATTCTGATCTTTGGCTTGAATGGCTAACGAATGAATGCTATCCTCACCGAACAAAGTAGGCCATACAGCGATAGGGACAAGAATTTTCCTCATTCCAAAATTTAGAAAACTCTTCTTTTTTTCCTTATAAATACCTATAACTTTAAAAGATATTCCTTCTAGTTCAATAATCTCTCCTACGATGCTTGTTCCTCTACTTAATTTCTCGACTACATCTTCGCTTAACAATGCAACCTTCCGACCTTGTTGAATCTCATTTTTTGTCATAAGACGCCCTGAAATCAATTCAAGAGGGTACACGTCGTAATATCCTTCCGTCATACCGACTATTTGAGAATTTACGATTTTATCTGCATAATGTAAAACTGAAGGAGCTGAATTCATCTTAATAATGCTTGATATTTCAGGAAGCTTTTGTAGATCAAAAACATCACTCTCATCAAATCTAACAGCAGGTTCATCGAAACTTTGTTCAACCTCTTCATCTGTCTCAAGATTGCGATAAAGTATATCTAGCGAGTTACTTCCATTGCCAACCAAATTCTTTTTTAATGCTGCTTCGCCGCCTTGCCCGATTGCGACAATGGTAATAATAGAAGCCACTGCAATAATAATTCCAAGCATCGTTAGCAGCGATCTTAATTTATGCGCATACAATGATGTGACGGCCATCTTCACGCATTCCCATAACTCCATTCCTAAACCCTCCGGTCCTCTATGACAATTCCGTCTCGAAGAAGAATGGTTCTTTGGGCGTACCGAGCTATTTCCGGTTCATGAGTAACAAGAATGACAGTCTTGCCATCCCGATTAAACGCAGAGAAAATATTCATAACCTGTTCACCTGTCTTGGAATCAAGAGAACCCGTAGGCTCGTCCGCAAGAATCACATCGGGGTTATTAATGATGGCTCTGGCTATTGCGACACGCTGCTTCTGCCCACCTGATAACTGATTTGGATAATGATTCATTCGATCGCTAAGACCAACCTTTTCTAAAGCCTTATGCGCTTTTTCCATTCTTATTTTTTTCTTTTCCCTGGCATAAATCAAAGGAAGCTCTGTATTGGCTAATGCATTCAACCTCGGCAGCAAGTGAAATTGTTGAAAGACGAAGCCAATATGCTTGTTGCGGTATTTGGCCAATTCATTATCCGAGGCTGCTGAGACATCCTTTCCATTCAAAAAGTATGCACCCGAGGTTATTGTATCCAACAGCCCAATAATGCTCATGAGCGTAGATTTGCCGGAGCCGGAAGGTCCCATTATAGCAACAAACTCACCCTGTTCAATCAACAAACTTAAATGATGTAATACAGGGACTTGAATGGCATCCGATTTATACGTTTTAAAAACATTATGAAGCTGGAGCATCTACTTTCACTTCCATTCCGTCTTTCCATTCTACTTTCGGATGTCTGACAATAATGTCCCCTTCGTTAACACCTGCAATCACTTCTTTAAGCTCATTGATCATCAATCCAATCGTTATTTCTCTCTTTTGCAGCCTGTTATCTACAACAGCAAAGACATATTCTTTACTATCCTTTGCAAAGGTTGCATCATGAGGCAGGATAAGTGCATTCTCTTTTGCTTTTATTTGTATTTCCACGGACACATGATAACCATCTTGCAATCCTTTGTGATTATCTATGAGAGCAACCTCGAACGGGTAAGAAGTAACCGATGTGTTCTTTTCAAGACCTGAATTTAGGACACTTTGAGAAGGACTCAATTGGATACTCTCAATCTTCCCCTCCCACATTTCATTTGATAATACTTTCGCTTTCACTTTTACGGGCTGACCCACTTTTACAAAGACAGAATCGAACTCCGTAATTGTGCCCTTAACTTTATAAGGTTCGTTGGACACAAGATGAATGATAGGTTCTTGTAGGTCTGTCGCTGTTTTATTGGCATTTCTCGCAACTTTCTTAACAATTCCAGACATCGTGCTTTTGACAACTAAGTTATCCTTCTTCTTTAAGAGACTAGCCATTTCCATTTCATTTTGTTGCATGGATAACATCGTATATTTTACTTGTCGATCGAGTTCGTTTTTATTTTTCTCTATTTGGCGAAGAGACTCTTCGACCTGCAATGTATCTTTTAAATTATGCTTAAAGTCTGCTTCCAGGTTATCCAGCTTTTCACGATGCTGCTCAAGTTCAAGGGATAAGCGTGATCTCTCAATTTCCAACAGAGTTATCTTATTCGTAATTTCATTTTCGTCATAACGAAACAGCTCAGTACCCTTATTAACTACTTGTCCGTCATAAACGAATATATCTTTAACGGTTCCCATGGCTTCATTTTTAAAAATCCGCTCTTCTTCTCTTGGTGTTACAATTCCTGAAGCAATCAAAGTATCTGACATTTGCTGCATATTTACTTTAATGACCTGTACGTTTGCCACTTTAGAGTGAGAGTTTTGTGATTTTGTTATTAAATATACATTTACTCCCACTATACTTAATATGCCAATGCCAATGATGGTTACTAACCACTTTTTCTTCATAGACTCCGCCTTTAGCTTTGGATCTTTATTATCTTCTTTTTATAAAAATCGTTACAAAGATACTTAATACGATCGCCGGAATAAAAATGACAGATATCGTAAACCAACTCCAATCAAACGTTCCTCGTAAAAGCATAGATATAACCGAAACTACAGTTAAAAATGCCATAAACTTCAAAAAGAGAAAGCCAGTTTTCTTATCCAAGCCTAAGAACTCCTTATTTTTTCTTGAGTACATCTAAAATTCAGTAATGGAGTACAGAGAATAACTAAATCTCCCTAGTTGTCCCAACTATGTTATCGCAATGACTGCAGAAGCATTAATAATAAAGATGATTAGCCAAACAGTGAATGCAGTTAAAAGTCCTTTTTTTAAAGAACTATTTGCTACTGTTGCTATTCCAAGACCAATTAACGAATAAGTCCATATTTCCATCAAATCAACTCCAGATAACACTTTAATGAAAGTTTGATTTTGAGAAAATTGGCTCGCCAGTAGTCCTAAGCTTGTGATTGATTGACTTGATGCAATTTCGGTAGTGCTAGACTGATGATGCGCATAGAATAATTTGGATATTTTACCGATAAATACGGGACCTTGAGAGATTAGAATAATTGCAAAAAGCATCTTTTTTTGAATCGTTGTTTTGAAGACTTTTGAAACCACATACAATGCTAAATGTGAGACTAGTACAGTGATAAAATAGATGCCAGTTGAAAAAATAGTAATTACAATTTTGAGTATCTGTGTAGCTAAAGTTGGTATTGCGATTTCCCCTTGATGCAGCAATGTCTGAATTTCATTCGTTGCAATTAATCGGTTGGAAACAAAGTAATAAAATGAAGCATGGATAATAAATAAACATAAGATGACCCATCGGATTCGATAGTTAGCATCTATTTTTTTGAATGTAAGTGTTGGTGAATAAATAACGGCCACAAGATCAAGTAAACTTTGGCCAGATGCAGTCTTTATATTTGATGTAGGTTCGATTGCGCTCATTAGTTCTACTCCAATCATTAAAGTTTAGCCGTAATAAAGCCCTCCACAAGAGCACCTACAAACAAGAAACAGATGACGTAAATGAGGTACTTTAGATGAATGGCCCACTGCTTATCAGAATTATAATAAAAATAAATGCCTTTTAAACCTATCGCCCCAGCAAGCAATAAAGCCGGGATTTCAAACATGCCGTGCGGTAGAATCTTTATTCCAATCTCGAATAATGAAGCCCCATCGATTAGCTTACTGGTGATTACTGCACCAATCCAAAGCCCGTTTATAAATAAAATAGCAATGGTAGGCAAAGCAAAAAAAAACAAGCCTAGTACAAGTATAAGCGCTACGCAACTATTCCTTATAAATATGTGTATGGCTGCCTGCGAACCAGATTCTTGATTTACTATTATATTTTTTGATTCAATAACGGTTGCGCCTGACGTTGCCAAGATGAACAATGCCCCAGTTACCACTCCAATGCATAACAGCAGAGTTGAGCTAAAATAGAGGTAACTTAACTTGGAAAAGTAATGTTTTATTTTCATAGCCGCACCTTATCATCTTTACTGGGAAATAAAAGCGGGATAAGATAAAGGTAGCAACCTCTTATCTCATCCCATTCTCGTACTGTTTCTTACGATAGCTTAGTAACCCTTATTACCAAGCTATTGCAGCTTTTGTTCCATTTTTTGCAACAAACTGTTTAACAACTAAAATGAGCCCAGCGCTCAAGCCAGCAGACGCAAAAATGGAAGCCAGAGCGATTACGGTGGAGCCTACATTAATGGCATTAACTATTACAGTAGCCCATGTGGCAGAAATGCCTGCGTAAGTTGTTAGATCAGCGAATAAAAGTTCCAACATTGTTTCACCCCCTTTCATATTTTTACAAACTACTTTTTTCTTTATTGCTAAATTGGTAGTAACGAGCATCACAATCATGCAAACGAGAACGAAAATGGACAATTACCAGTGTCTATAATAGAACTGAAAGGCCAGAGAAAGGAGGCCAATAATAAAAATCATTGCATTAATCAAGATTTTTATGAGAACGATTGTCTCCTTGGTTTGAACGTATTCGGTGGATTTGATGAATAAAATAATCTTCAAGGGACTTATTTGACGCTAATATATCTTTACGAGAACTTGTATCGACGATGCAGCCTTTTTCAATAAAGATAAATTCGTCACAAAATTTTTCGGCAACCTCTAATTGATGAGTGGACAACAGGACGGAGCCTTGGTTTGCTGCATAATCCGTAAGAATGGAACGGATGTTCAGTGAACTTATTGGATCCAATCCAGAAATATATTCATCCAAGAGCAGCAATTTAGGTTGTCTCAGCAAACAGGCAAGCAGCGCTAACTTCTTTTTATTTCCTAGTGAAAAATGTTTGATGTGTTTATCGAGTTCATTCGTCAACTGGAACTGTTCGGATTTCTCTGAAATGTCGTGTTTGGCTATATGCAGTCCAAATAAATCGCAATGAAACCTCAAAAACTCTTTCCCTGTTAATTCTTCGTATAACAAAGGATGCTCGGCAATGAAAGCAACCCTTGCTTTCGCTTCTTTCCACTGTGATTGCATATCAATTCCATTAATCCATACACGACCTGAAGTCGGATGGTTTAAACCAGCAGCAATTAGTAACGTCGTAGTTTTACCAGCACCATTAGGTCCCAAGAAGCCCACGATACGTTTATCAGGTACTTTGAAAGTTAGATCTGTTAAGATGCTTGCAGAACCAATGGTTTTACTAACATTCCAAAAGTTCAGACTTGTGTGAGCCTGTCCATGAATCTCATTCATTGGCGTTTTCCTCTTTGCTTATAGGTTTAATTCTTCAATCGTAAACAAACGGTTATGTTTGCGTTTTATCAACCAGGCTCCTAACCAAACAGCCACGATCGTAAGTAAAGGAACACAGATTAATTGTAAAAAAACGAAGGAATGCTCATTTATATTGTTAGCCAGATAAAAAGCAAGGGGCAGTAGCATAATGGGTATTATGAACCCCAAGAGCATCGTTCTTAGGATGGCCTTAATCATCCCTCTATCTGTATAATCATCCAGTTGTTCGACATGCATAAAGTCGAAATGTGGGCGCGTTATGCTTGGAATATAATTTACAAAGGCAAAGGCAACATAATTAATGATAGTTACTATCAGAATTAAAATAATTATCTTCCAACTAACAAGAGTTAGGCTGCTTACAATTACGAGCTGAGTTAGTATAAACATGGGCACAGAAGCAATTAAAAATATTCGGATTTTTTGTGTAAACACGTGCCATAATGTGAACCCGGCAAAAATAAATTGGGATAGCTGCCTGCCATCACTATCAAAAGAAAACTGGCTGGACAAGTCATCAAATAATAATGTAGAGAGAAAGTAAGTCAACATGTATATACATAGGGTCAAAACTAAATAAAATACTTTTACGGAGTCTGTATGACTAAGCAGAGCTGCACATACCCCAACAACGCTCCAAGTTATGGCTCCTCCCAATAAAACTGCAGGACGTTGCAGCAATTGTTGAGATCTGCACATCAGTTTAATCCTGGTGGCAATCAAAGAATCAGAAATCCCTAAATATTTACCAATAGCAAGAAAAATTTTCTCGAAAACCGGGTTATCTTTCATTTGGCGTTCTTTATTTGTTTTTGCGTTGCACATTGCTAGCAATAAGGTCAGAAGTGTTACAATGAAAATGTAATAAATACATCCAAGCAAATGAGCTGAGTCAACAGCAGTTCTGGCTAATAGTGTATGCGGCCAGTAATCATGTAGGAAGAACTGAAAAAATCCAGACACTTGTTGCAAGAAAAGTTGTTGTCCACTTAGTTGCCAATCCTTAAAGGCTTGTACATCTACTTGTTTGCCTATTAGCGGAAAGGCATTAACCCATGGAATAAATGTTGTCCCAAACAGATAGCCCAAACCAGCCACAGACAGTTTGAAGATAAAAGATTGGAAAATAATAAATTGGGTATATTCTCTTTTTCTCATTTTTATGAAGGTAGTCAAATTATGTAAGTTAGAAACAAATTGAGACTGGACGAAATAAGTTAAGAAAATGATAAATAATAAGACAAAAAAATGACTAAAGCTGGATGAAACGAGAAAAAGCAATGCTAGTAAGATTGGCATGAATCCAGTAATCAGTTGTTTGAAGCGCCAGACGATTTGTTCGGTGTATAAAAGTAATTTTCTTTGTCTTTCGCTGCACGCCAGATTATGCAGGATCAGGTCGTCCTTGTGGCTCAATTCCCACTTAGAAGCTTCCACGCCTGAAATAATAGACATGATTGTTAGTTGTATGAACAATAAGGTCCAAATATAGACTAACTTGGTATCTGCCTCAAGATACAGTGCTTGTTGCAGTAGTTCCTTAGCCATTCCCCCTGCATAGTCATTAAGCAGTTTAGATGCCTCTTCGGGCGGGTAAATGAGAATATCCAGAATGAACAGAGATAAAGAAAAAAAAACCATCATTTTCAATACATCAACTAAAAGTATGAGCATATAAGTCGGCGTTAACTTCTTCCATTCGTTTTTCCAGCGAATATAAATTTTCCATTTAATCCAATGAACCAACATTGCAGAATTTCATCCCCTAGAATTAAACTCAAGCAAAGCTGCAAAAGCCACGAGAGCTGCTACGATCGTCAAACATACTATTCATACTGTTAGTATTTATATTAACTTCATTTAAATTGTAATTAAATACCACAAATAGGGTACTTCATATC
This sequence comes from Paenibacillus sp. FW126-R14, assembly GCF_058789495.1. Taxonomy (NCBI): domain Bacteria; kingdom Bacillati; phylum Bacillota; class Bacilli; order Caryophanales; family Paenibacillaceae; genus Paenibacillus; species Paenibacillus sp. FW126-R14. The sequence goes on from NZ_JBYTBS010000057.1 coordinate 43,179, forward strand.
ATAAATCTCTTAATAAATCCCCCTCGATCATGACACTTCGTCTTGCTATAAACCTTCTTAAGTGTGTGCCTCACCGTTGCCTCTGAAATGCCTAGTGCAAGTGAAATCTGCAAAGCACTTTGGTTCTGCAACCAGCCAAAACCAATTTCCTTTTCGCGTTTTGTTAGAGAAAAAAGATCAAAATGCTCATAGATCAGTGCCTGTCTACTCATTGGGTCAGCCAACATCATTCGAGATTCTATATCGGTTATCATCCGTCTTAATAGCGAGGCAATAAAACTTAGATTCTCAGTCAGTGAAACGGAAATATTCAGGTAACCTCCTATTTCATTTCCATGCTTAATCGGAGAGCACATACAACTCCATTTCGAAAAAAACGTCAAGCTGTGCTCTAATCCCTGTACCGCTACCAACGCATTCAATTGCATAGAAAGAGAAATAGCGTTAATGCCAGCATGCTCTAAAGCAAAGGATGTCCCCATACCAACATTCATAGACTCCAATGTATTTACTATATTTTCTGGCCCAGTAAAGACTAGTGCCACTCCGTTCTGATTTGTAAAAATGATTAAGTGCGGATTCGATATCGCTTTCGAGAGAGAAGCTATCTCTTCCTTTGCAGCTAAAATAAGAGATAATTCTTTCTTAATTTGTTCTTCACTCTGTATCTCTGCTAAGCGAAACGGCAAAGTCGAAATATCTCGGTCTATTCCTGTTTCGGTGAATGTCGCATTCCACAGTGCTATTTTCTTGGCTTCTATTTCCGATAGACGGATCCACAAGTGCTCCGAATCCCTTTCCCCGCTAAAAATATTCATATGGCCGCCCTCTCACAACGGAAATAATAATCCTTATTATGAAAAAATTTCCTTTTTAATAGATTTTACAGTAAGCGCATCTGAATTGGCAAGTATTTACATTTAGAGCAGTTTTCTTTACCAAGAAACGAAAAAGCCCGACCAGAGTTATACACTCCAGCAAGGCTTCCTATTAAATCCGGAACCGATACCCCGCGCCCCAGATCGTTTCAATATATTGCGGATTCGACGGGTCCTGCTCGATCTTTTCGCGCAGCTTCCGGATATGAACCGTAACTGTCGCGATTTCGCCCATGGCGTCCATCCCCCAGAGGAGATCGAACAGCTGCTCTTTGCTGTATACGCGATTCGGATTCATCGCCAGATGCGTAAGCAGGTCGAATTCTTTGGTCGTGAAAATAACCTCCCGTTCGTTCACAAAGACGCGGCGCGCCGTTTTATCGATCATCAAGCCGCGAATACGCACCTCGTCGTTCTTGGTCTCGCGCCGGCCCATCAGTCTTTCGTACCGGGCAAGATGCGCCTTAACCCTGGCCACCAGTTCGCTGGGGCTGAAGGGCTTGATCATATAATCGTCGGCGCCGAGGCCGAGGCCGCGGATTTTATCGATGTCTTCCTTTTTGGCGGAAACCATCAGAATGGGAATGTCCTTCTCACTGCGAATGCGCCGGCAAATTTCGAAACCATCGATCTTCGGCAGCATTAAATCGAGAATGATGAGATCATACGCTGTGGAAAGCGCGAGTTGGAGACCTTTATCTCCGCTATTTTCGATATCGACTTCATAGCCGCTGATCTCCAGGTAATCCCGCTCCAGCTCTGCAATGCTTTGTTCATCCTCAACGATCAAAATCCGACTCATCCTTGACTCTCCTCCTGCTTGTTAAGCGGTAATGCCATGTAGACGGTCGTCCCCTGCCCGATCATGCTGGTGGCGCCGATGCGTCCGCCGTGCTCTTCCATGATTTGTTTGGCTATCGCAAGGCCCAGCCCGCTGCCTCCGGTCGCGGAGTTTCGCGAAGGGTCGGCGCGATAAAACCGGTCGAAAATATGAGGCAGCGCCTCCTCCGATATGCCTTGGCCCCGGTCTTTTATTTGAATGACGGCATAGCCGTCGATCTCTCTGAGTGTTAAGGTGATGCGGCAATTGCCTTCCTCACTGTATTTGATGGCGTTTTCGATGATGTTCAGCAGCACTCGCCTTAGCTTATCACGGTCCGCCGTTACGATCAAAGGCTCTTTCGGCAGCTCGGTGAGCGCGAAATGCACGCCTTTTTTCTCCATATCGAACTGTAATTCCTGCGCGCAATCCTGCACGTATTGGCCCAGATCCACCGTTTCAAATTGAAAGGGAACTTTGCCCAGATCCAGCTTGGAGAATAAAAACAACTCATCGATGAGCCGATCCATATCCTCCGCTTTCGTATAAATGGTGCGAATGTATTTCTCCAGCTTATCCGGAGAATTCGTGACGCCGTCCATAATGCCGTGGGCGTATCCTTTGATAGCCGTAACCGGCGTTTTCAAATCATGCGAAATGTTCGTAATCAGCTCTTTGCGGTTCTCTTCGTATTGAAGTTGAACTTCAACCGATTTCTTCAGCTTGCGCCGCATTTCCTCAAAAGCCCTGCTGAGCTCCCCGATTTCATCATCGGACTGGGGCACCACTTCAAAGTTGAGATTGCCTTCTTTTATTTCCTCCGCGGCTCGTTTGAGCGCTCTCAGAGGTTTAATAATGCTGCGGGAAACGAAGAAAGTCAGCACGCCGTTCGTACCGACGAGAATGAGCACAAAGGTTAAAATGACCGATTTTGAAAACTGGTGCAAATATTTCTGAAAAGGACCTCCATCCAAAAAAACAAAGACGGACCCTTTGCTGTTATCGGAAAACAGAAAATCCTGCTGCCGAGTTATCCACAGAGAACCTTGATTGCGCTGAAATTTGCCGGATGAGGTGCCGAAAGTAGGAAGCTTGGAGCTGTTCTGCGCCTCCGCCTCTTTCAGATAGGGAGAACTATACGTAATTTCTTTATCTTTGCGGATAATAATACCCATATTGATTTTGTGGAACCGGTCCTCCAAGTCCTTAACAAATACGGGATCGAGAAAAGCGTCCGGCTCGGTTTCTGTTTTGGCTTTCATGTAAGCGACATTTTCGAGTTCTTGTTCAACGACGCGTTTGATCGGGTTGCCCTGCGAGAAATCGACCTGAAAACCGGACTTCAAACTACCGAACGTTGCGATGGAGATTAGGATCACGGCCATCCCTGAAAGGAAAAGAGGTACAAGCAGCATGGCGATATATGAAAGTACCAGCCGTAAGCGAATCGACATCGTGGTCAGATCTCCTTTTTATCGAACAAATAAAATCCTGCTGTAAAAAACAATATACTACACGCTATCAAAAACATAAAGATACTGCCCACCTTGCCGGCCGCCAAGCTGCTGCCAATCCAAAGCATATGCCAATCCGTATAGGCTGTAGGCGAGTACGTTGCAATCTGCGGGATAAAGAAAGCTGCCACCTTAAACGCCAAATAAAGCAGTATGCTCACCGTCAATGCGGAGGAAGCATTGGAAAAGAACTGCGCCAGACAGACTGCGGCAATGCTGAGCACAAGCAGCGGTAGAAAAGCCGCGCCATACGCGAGGAGCCAATTTACGACGGTCCCGAAGCCTCCGAGGTGCTGGAAAAACAACGCCGAAATAGCGGAAGCCAGCAGACCCGCAGCTAAGTACAGCGCAATAAAAACGCCGAGCGCAATTTGCTTGGAGGCGAACACCTTGAAGCGTGTGATGGGCCGCGTCAGCGTGTTCTTCATCGTGCGGTCTCCCATTTCACCGGAAAATACGTCCGCAGCGCCCATGAAAACAAAGAGAGGCAGGAAAATGCTCGTGAGCAAACCCAGCATAATAATGGGAAAATCTTGCGACGCAATCGCTCCGATACCAATGCCGCTTTGGAATTGGGACAAGAGCAGTCCTGCAATAACCGGAAGCAGCAGGGTGACGGCAAGGAAGAAGATCGTCTTCTTCTTGGATGTGATTTTGATGGTTTCGTTCCAAATGTTGGCCGTTAAGCTATGCATGTGCGGCGAGCCTCCTCACTTCTTGAATTTCGCGCAGGTATGCTTCTTCCAATGTCGCGCTGCCGCTGGCAATCTCCGATACAAGCCCTTCGCGGACAAGCCTTCCTTGATGGATGATGCCCATGCGGTTACACATCAGCTCCATCTCATGAATGAGATGGCTGGAGATCAGGAAGGTTATGCGCTCTTCGCGGGCCAGATGCATAATGATCTCGCGGATATGAACCATCCCCTCGATATCCAGACCGTTCGTCGGCTCATCGAGGATAAGCAGCTCCGGCTTTGACAGCATTGCCGACGCAAGTCCTAAACGCTGCTTCATGCCGAGCGAATAGCCCGCTACCTTTTCCTTTTGAAAAGGGGTGAGCCCGACGATTTCCAGCACTTCGTCTACGCGTTTCTTATCGGTTCCGGGATAAAATCTCGCCGCCAGCTCCAAGTTCCGCCTTCCGCTCATATAGGTGTACGCTTCGGCTGTTTCGATCAGCACGCCAACTTTCGCCATCGCCTGCTCATAGTGTGTGGACACATCATGACCAAACAGCTTCACTTCCCCCTGCTGCGCTCTGATCAGTCCGGTCATGATTTTCATGACGGTCGTTTTCCCCGCGCCGTTGGGGCCGAAAAACCCGTAAATATCGCCTTGCTGCACGGTCATATTGACCTCGTGAATACCGCGCAGGTTATTGTAAACTTTCGTAAGACTTTTGATTTCGACGACTGGCCTCATGGATGATCCGCCTTTCAAGAGAATATGGAGGTCAGCGGTTGCCTCCGCCACCTCCATTTTGTACTATTGCTTGTCGCTCCAGTTTCTGTGGGACTTCTCAGGGTCAAACTTCACGGTTTCCAGCTGCTTTCCTGTCAAATCTACCTTATCCGGAGTTGTCGAGTTCAGGCTGGACAACGTCATATCCACGCTCAGCACGACATCATGCGCTTGACCTTGCGCATCCTTGCCGTAGATGTGAATTTGGGCGTTCTGGTTGGTGATGTGATTATCCGCATCTACACTGGCGTTCACTTCCACTCCATCCATCTTGATATCAGACGTTAACTGCGGAAGGCTGTTCTTCAGCGTCGTCATATCGATACCGAGCGTATCATTTTTCGACGGCAGCGGACGGTCGTTCTTCTCGAGCGTGCCGTGCTTAATAACCAGAGAGCCAAGCGTGTTTATAACCGGAGAAATTTGACTGCCTGTCAATTTAAAATGAATCTCCTTCACGTTGCCCGCGGCTTCATCCATGGTGACATAGTTTTTGAGGTTGCCGACGATGGCGTCGACCACATTTTCCACTTCGCTGACGACTTGCGGGTCCGGTGTGTGCGCAGTGCCTTCACGGTCTTTGAACTTGCCGCCTCTGTCGTTTCCTTCCAGTACTTTGTAGACGTCGGAATCGTCTGTTTTTATAATTTGCTTGCCGTCTTGGTTGTAGAAATGAATCTTCTGTTCGTCTGTGCCGCTGTTCACGGTCACTTCTGCGCTTCCCGCGCGATTATCACCGCTGCTCTTAATGGTCGATTTTACGTTCAGCAATTGAGCTCCGTTGTCCTGCAGGGTTACATTTACTTGTCGTGTTACATTATGCACAGCTGCTGTTTGTTTCACGGCTGATTTGAAAGTCTCATATCCCGGTGCATCGCCCACGCCTGCATATACAGATGTCACCAGCATCATGCTGCCTACCGCCACGCCTAAACCTATCATTGCTAATTTCTTGTTCATATCTTTTGGCCTCCGCGTCTTCTCACGCTTTATCTAATTTGGATGCGTTCCACGCTTCCATGTATACATCTTATCCCTCCGATCTTAATTGCCGCTAAAACAGCTATTAACCTCGCCTAAAACAATTCTTAAAAATTTATAAACTGCCTGGACCAGGCGGGTTCGTGGATCTCCGCGGAAGCAGCATCGCCCACCTCCCATATGGGGAACTGGAGTCCCCTATTTATGCAATATCAGCAAGTTTCGACTGCCAGGTGGAACTACAGGGTCTTAATTGTCCATCCAACCGTGTTTAAAGCCAAAAAAAGAAAAATAGAGGAACAGAGTTCCTCTACACCCACCATATGGCCCAAATCTGCGAAAATAACGGACCCTAGTTCCCCCTCAGCCGCCTGACCATGGCCCCAGCCGCACAAAAAAGGGGCGAGCATCACCCCCGCTCCCCCCGCATCCCCCACTTC
>NZ_JBYTBS010000058.1:0-47201 GCF_058789495.1 Paenibacillus sp. FW126-R14
CCTCTCAGTAACCTTATTCCGCCTATATTTGGGACTTATTTCTTCATTTTCTTTTTATTGAAGTGAATAATAAGTGTTTTGAAATTTTGTATCTAGTTTAATGAAATAAATTTCATAATTTAGATCGATTTTATCTAATTTTAAACTTACTTTTATTTCCTCACTTGTGCTATTCTGTTTATAACGATAAGCGAAACGGCTTCGGCGTTTCAGAAAAAGGAGGATGCTTTTTATGGTTCTATTTTGCCTAATGATTGCAGCTATCTTTGGATCATTTATTGCTCTGGACATGTATATTTCAAGGGTTTGGGATGTTTTCTCCGCGAAGAGCTATGATATGTTGAATATGGTGGCTGGCGATCGAAAATCCCATCCTTCTTCTATCCTCAAACGCGGTGAAGAATACAGCAATAGAACCCGTTTTCTTAAAAATCCATAACGCACATGCGACAAAAAGAGCAAGGGAGTTAAGCGGATTGCATCTGCTTAGCTCCTTTGCTTTTTGTTTTACCTAGAGCAACAAGTTTTCATAGACTCAAATGTCTTTACACGTGCTCATTATTTAAACCAAGTGAAAAAACGTTTCTCTAGACCCACATGAACAGCGGCTGGTAGTATAAGAAAGCATAAACGGGGGTTGAGAGGAGAATTGTACTAGAATGGACCAGCAGATGAGGTTTGATAATTTGAAGTTGGGTGAACGCGGCGCAATCGTTAGTATAATCGCCTACATATGTTTATCGGCTATTAAATTAATAATTGGCTATACAGCCGGCTCAGAAGCATTAAAAGCCGATGGACTGAACAATGCGACGGATATCGTGGCCTCTATTGCCGTATTAGTTGGATTGAAAATCGCCCAAAAACCGGCTGACCAAGATCATCCTTACGGTCATTGGAAGTCTGAGACAATAGCCTCGCTTGTGGCTTCTTTTATCATGATGGCAGTGGGTTTACAAGTATTGGTTGAGGCTGCTATTTCCATGTTTCAAGGCAGAGAACAAGCGCCTGATCTTATTTCGGCTTGGGCGGGAGTGTTTTGCGCAATCGTGATGTATGCGGTTTATCGTTACAATAAAAAGCTTGCGCTCAAAATCAATAGCCAAGCTGTCATGGCTGCCGCTAAAGACAATATATCGGATGCGCTCGTGAGTATCGGAACCGTAGTTGGCATCATAGGCGCACAATTAAATATGCCTTGGCTTGACCCGCTCACTGCGATCCTGGTAGGTTTTATTATTTGTAAAACGGCATGGGATATTTTCCGGGATGCTTCCCATCACTTATCAGACGGGTTTGATGAAGAAAAAATAGAAATGTATAAAGATACGGTACTGAATATTGAGGGCGTAGAAGATGTAAAGGAAATTAGAGCTAGAAATTATGGCAGTAATGCAGTAATCGACGTTATTTTGCTTATTCAGTCTGATTTGGAATTTCACAAAGCCCATGAAGTTGCGACAAGAGTAGAAGATGAGTTGAAAAAATTATCCAATGTTTATGAAGTTCATGTTCATTATGAGCCGGGCGTATAGTCTTAAAAACTATTCTTCCGGTAATTGGGGGAGGGACGATGATGTCGTCTTTTCGCCAATTTTGTTTTTTGGCAACACGTGCAAAACGAACTGCTGGAATGAACAATAATCGCAAAAAAAACGTGAATTGGAGATATAATCAATCGGATTTTTGATTTTGCACATTTTTCTCGTAGAATTCGCAGGTATAATTAGTTACAAGTGAGTAGAATATTTATACAAAATAAGAGGATTTCGAATGTTAATTATTGAAACTTAGGTACATAATAAACAACGAAAGCGCTTTATTTTTTCTTTTTATCCAAAATGATACAAATCGTATCAAGAAATTTTGAAAGGGGTGATACGGATAACCGACTTACTGTTGAAATGATATTTTCAACAGCTTATGTTTAGTCGCTTTTCCAATAACATTTGGGAGGATTTGAAACTAAGATGAAGAAACTGAGGTCCTATCTTGCTTCTGTTATGATGCTGTCCTTACTACCCTTTAATGTCGCCAATGTGGCATCAGCCGCTGATGTGGAGATTTACAAAAATCCGAATATGCCCATCGAGCAGCGGGTGCAGGATTTGCTGGGTAAAATGAATTTGGATGAAAAAATCGGTCAAATGGTTCAAGCAGAACGGGGTTCTCTGGGAACGATCGCCGATGTTAAAACCTACTACTTAGGTTCGATTTTAAGCGGTGGCGGATCGGTTCCAACCGGAAATACGGCAGCTGCTTGGAAAACCATGGTCGACAATTTCCAAAATCAATCGTTGGGTACTCGGTTAGGCATTCCGATGATCTATGGCGTCGATGCTGTTCACGGACACAACAATCTGACGGATGCCACGATGTTTCCGCATAACGTAGGACTTGGCGCAGCCAATGATGCTGATTTGGTGAAAAGAATCGGCAGCGCAACAGCGGAAGAAGTGCGCGCGACGGGCGTACAATGGACTTTCGCTCCGGTTATCTCCGCCGTTCAAAATATTCGCTGGGGCAGAACATATGAAGGCTACAGCGAAGATCCGCAAATCGTAGGCAAGCTCGGAGTCGCTGCTGTCCAAGGGCTGCAAGGCGATCCTAGCGATGCAGGATTTCTGAAAGGCAAAAAAATCGTCGCCAGCATCAAGCACTTTATTGGAGACGGTTTAACGGATAACGGGGTTAATACCGGAAACATCACGGTTCCGATTCCCGAAGGAAAAACGCTGAATCAAGCCAAAGATGACTATTTGGCACCTCACCTTGCTTACTACAAAAAAGCGATTGATGCAGGCGCACGTAACGTAATGGTCACTTACAGCGGTATTAACGGACTGAAAACGCACGCTGACACTCATCTGATTACGGATGTGCTGAAAGGCCAAATGGGCTTTACGGGCTTTGTTGTGTCGGATTATGACGCTATTCAACAAATCGTAGTAGATGATCAAGGCAATAATATAAGTGGTTCAGCCAATTACAAAAAACAAGTTAAAGCTAGTGTTAATGCCGGCGTAGATATGTTCATGCTCTCCGCCAAAGGGAATACGACAGCCAACTCTGGCGCAGGCAGCGGCTGGATCGGATTCATCAACAACTTAAAATCATTGGTAGGCTCTGGCGATGTATCGATGGCACGGATTGACGATGCCGTTACCCGAATTCTCAGAGTCAAGTTCGAGAACGGACTGTTCGAGCAGCCGTTATCGGATAGCGTAACTAATCCTTCGAGCGTAATCTATAACGCAGACCATGCTGCCCTTGCTCGCGAGGCGGCTAGAAAATCTCTCGTTCTGTTGAAAAACACGAGTAACCTACTTCCATTGAAAAAAGATGGATCGCAAAAAATCGTCGTTATTGGCGATAAAGCCAACCATATCGGCTATCAGCTTGGTGGCTGGACGATCTCGTGGCAGGGCAGTGGCAGCACAGTAACCAAAGGAACGAACATTCTGGACGGCATCAAGCAAGTAGCGGGTCCGGGCGTAACCGTGGATTGGGATCAAACCGGAGCTACAGCTACAGCAGGTCATGATATTGCGGTTGCTGTTATCGGGGAAGATCCTTATGCGGAAGGCGATGGAGACCGTAAAACTACGAACCTGACTTACGGAACAGGCGGCGGCGCTTCCAGCGATGCGAGCATCGTTGCGAACTTGAAGGCAGCAAAAGCGGCTAACCCGAATTTGAAAGTAGTTATTATTCTTGTATCGGGCAGACCGCTTGTGATTACGAACGATATTGCCAACTGGGATGCTGTTGTAGAAGCATGGCTTCCAGGGTCCGAAGGCGCGGGCGTTGCCGATGTTGTATTCGGCGACTACGACTTCCAAGGCAAATTGCCTTACACATGGCCTCGCACGTTTGATGAGATCAATGCGAAGGACAAGAGCAACCCGTTATTCCCGCTTGGATATGGCATGACTTATGCCCAAACGAGACCGGGCACTGCATTATCTGGTGACCCGGAAGTGATTCCAGGCCAAGAATTCGAATTGACCTACAGTGTGAAAAATGTAACTCAACAAGTTTACGCGCATGATGTTACGGTTTCCTATGATCCGCAGAAGTTGGAATACGTTTCCGCGAGCCCTGTGAAAGAGGGAGCTCAAATTATTGACAAGAAAGCTTCCGCAGGTAAAGTTCGCTTTATCGTAGCTAACGTGGGAAGCAATCATAGCGCAAGCGGAGATTGGCTCAAATTGAAATTCCGTGCGAAATCGGTAGAATCGGCAAGCACTGCCGTATCGGTATCGAACGTTGTGATTGCTGATGAGCGTGGCGTGGAAACGGAGCTTAACGGCGCGACATACAACGTCCAAATTAGCGTAGTAGACAAAACAGCGCTGAGTGCTTTGATTGCTAATGCACAAAGCAAGTATGATGCTGCTGTTGCAGGAACGCTTCCAGGTCAATATCCGACGGCAGCGAAGGATGCTTTGCAGGCTGCGATTAACACGGCAAAAGTCGTGCTGAACAATGCGGCAGCGACGAAGAAGGAAGTCGCGCAAGCGGTAACGGATCTCAATGCGGCGATTACGAAGTTCACGTCCTCCGTTATTATTGCAGCACCAGGCGATATGAACGGCGACGGCGTGTTCAGTATCGGCGACTTGGCGATCGTTGCGGCTGCTTACGGTAAAACGTCGGCAGATGCGGATTGGGATAAGTACAAGGCTGCGGATATCAATAAAGATGGCAAAGTCGACATTTTAGATCTGGCTATCGTGGCACAAGCGATTCTGCAGTAAACGTTCTATGGTGGGAGAGCAGTTTGCCCTCGTGCAGACTGCTCTAGCTGCCAACAGCATCCAAACTTGTCGTATTCGGTTGACATTATGGATATCGCCGAGTTGGCAACGCTTTTGTTGAACAAGCGAGAGGAAAGGAATGAATGTATTAATGAAGAAGCAAGAGAAAAGGTTAGCTGCCCGTTGGTTTAAATTGTTATTTAGTTTCGTGATGGTAGCATCCATCATCGCACCTCAAAGCTACACGCCTGCTTCGGCACAGGCGCTGCCGGGCTTGCCCGATGTGGCTAGACAAGTAGCTGCCGAAGGCGTCGTTTTGCTGCAGAATCCCGATTATAAAGTAGCGGGCTCGCAGGTAAATGAGATTGAAAAGGTATTGCCAATCAAAAAGAGCGAAAACATTTCGGTGTTCGGGCGTATTCAAACACATTATTATAAATCCGGAACAGGTTCTGGCGGTGCTGTCCGAGTAGATTATGTCAACGGGATTCTAGAGGGCTTGCGCAACAATCCCAGCGTGCATGTCAACGAAGACTTAGCCAAAGTGTATACAGATTGGGTGAAAACACATCCGTTTGACGACGGAGGCGGCGGATGGGCGGCTGAACCGTGGTCGCAAGCGGAAATGCCGTTGACTGCCGATATCCTTAATGCGGCAAAAGCGAAATCCGATACGGCGATTGCGATTATCGGACGCACAGCCGGCGAAGATAAGGACAACAAGGACGAGAAAGGCGCTTACCGCCTGACAGATCTTGAGGTTGCTATGCTTGATCAAGTTTATGCCAAATTTGATCGAATGGCTATCGTGCTCAATGTCGCGAACGTGATTGATATGTCATGGGCGAAAAATTACCCGAAAGCCTCCATCGTCTATGCATGGCAAGGCGGCATGGAAGGCGGAAGCGCAGTTGCCGATGTGCTGACAGGCGACGTAACGCCAAGCGGTAAACTGAGCGATACGATTGCAAAGACGCTTGCCGACTATCCTTCTACCGCTAATTTTGGCAGCCAAACGGAGAATGCCTATGCCGAGGATATTTATGTAGGGTATCGGTATTTTGAAACTTTTGCTCCGGATAAGGTGCTCTATCCATTTGGTTTTGGGCTCTCGTATACCGACTTTAAAACTACGACGGATTCCATCAAAAGCAGCGACGAGGAAATTACTGTAAATGTGACCGTAAACAACACCGGTAAAGTAGCCGGCAAGGAAGTTGTTCAAGTTTATTACGGAGCGCCTCAAGGAAAGCTGGGCAAACCGGCTAAACAGTTAATCGTTTTCGCAAAAACCGGCATTATACAGCCTGGTAAGTCCCAGCAAATGGCGATTTCCTTCGATATCAAGGATATGGCTTCGTATGATGACAGCGGAATTACGGGCAACATTTCCTCTTATGTTCTGGAGGCAGGCGATTATAACATTTATGTAGGAAATAGCGTAAGGGATTCTGTAAAAGCAGGTGCCTATCAAGTTGCTGAGTTAAAAGTTGTTAAGAAGCTCCAGGAAGCACTAGCACCAACGAAAGCGTTTAATCGCATCAAGCCAGGCACTCAGAAGGGTGACGGCACTTTCAACAGCGTGAACGAAGCCGTTCCTACAAGAACGATCAATCTGGCAAAACGAATTCAGGATAATCTTCCTGCAGCTATCCCGCAAACAGCCAATAAAGGCTACAAATTAGTCGACGTATATGATAAAAAAGTGACGATGGATGAGTTTATCGCCCAGTTTAGCAATAATGATCTAGCATCGATTATTCTAGGGGAAGGGATGTCCAGCCCCAAAGTAACCGCAGGAACCGCAGCAGCGTTTGGCGGCGTTACGAACAATTTATTGAAGTTCGGCCTTCCGATCGACAGTGCGGCAGACGGTCCTTCCGGAATCCGTATGGAAACCGATACACAAAAAGCGACGAGCCTTCCGAACGGTACGATGCTTGCGTGCAGCTGGAATATCGAATTAGTTGAGCGGTTATTTTTCAACGTAGGCAAGGAAATGCGTCTTAACAATATCGATACATTACTGGGTCCTGGTATCAATATCCACAGAAACCCATTAAACGGAAGAAACTTTGAATATTTCTCCGAGGATCCTTTGCTAACAGGGATGATGGCGATCGGGCAAACGAGAGGCCTTCAACAAAATGGCACGGCTCCTACATTGAAGCATTTTACAGCGAATAACCAAGAATCAGCACGGCATCTTGCCAATGGTCTTATTTCGGAAAGAGCGCTCCGTGAAATTTATTTAAAAGGTTATGAAATGGCAGTGAAAAGCGGCAAGGCACGCTCCATCATGACGTCTTACGGTCCGGTAAACGGAACATGGGCCTCAAGCAACTACGATTTGAATACAACTATCCTTCGGGGTGAGTGGGGCTTTGACGGCATTGTGATGACAGACTGGTGGGCAAAATTGAGCGAAGATCAAGGCTTCTATGCTACGACGAATCGTTATGATGAACTTAACGGCAAAGCAATGGTTCGCGCTCAGAACGATATCTACATGGTTATCCCAGATGGCTATGCGGAAACTCAGAAAAACCGGAATAACAGCACTTTCAATACCGTTGCATCCCTTACAAATGGCAGCCTTACCTTAGGGGAATTGCAGCGTTCGGCAAAAAATATCAGCCGTTTCTTGATGCAATCACCTGCATTCGCAAGAACAGCGAATATCGACTACAAGGTTGACTATACGCCGGGTAAAGACTGGTTCAGAGTTAACACCGCCAAGCTTGGCGATCCGCGACTCAGCGGTATTACAGTAGGCGGTAAGAACATTAAAAACTTCAATTCGTTAAAATTGGATTATAAAGCGTACGGTGACTCGGTATTGTCGCAATATCCTCAAGTTAAAGCTACTGCGGCGGATGGTGCAGTCGTGGATGTTGTGCAGGCGAGCCCTGGCAGACCGGCGGCGGTCATTACGGCCAGCGCTGGCGGAGAGCAGCGAATTTACAAGGTCATCTTCAGCTCCGAAGAAGGGCTTGAGCCTATTTTTGAAAATCCAACTTATGCTTATTTGAAAAGTATTTCGGTTGACGGGAAACCGATTGATGGCTTCAGAGAAACCAGATTCAGCTATGATGTGGGTCTCAACAGTGTCGCAAGCCTGCCTGAAGTTACTTTTGAAAAAAATGAGGGCGTAACAGCGACGGCTACGGTGGATACCGTCAATCGCAGAGTATCTATCAAAGCGTTAAGCTCGGATCAGGCTAATACTTATGTTATTCAGTTCGGTAAACTGCCGCAGAGCGATGAGTTTACTAGCACTACTTTAAACAGCGCATGGACGATTAATAAAGAAACAGCGACCAACAGTGAAAACAAAAACAACTGGTCGTTGACCGCTAACCCCGGCTTCTTAAGAATCATAGGGGAAAGAGGCGATTTCTGGACGGATCATGCGGACCTGAAAAACTATTTCCAACAGGAAGCGTTTGGAAACTGGGAAGCGACCGTTAAGGTTAACACCAATAAAGCTCCCAATCAGAACTATAACGGATTCGGTATTACCGCTTCACAGGACAATAATAATTATGTTTGGGTGAAGTATGAGTACAGTTCAGGGAAAATAATCGGCATGGTCAAGGAAACAAACGGTGCAACGCCTGTAAGCATCGGATCGCTTTCTGCCAGTCAGATTACGAGTGTATTTGGCGATAAGAAAGAAGTATTTTTACGTTTGAAAAAATTAGGCAACGTCTATTCAGGCTATGTAAGTGCTGACGGTGTCAATTATATTTCCTTAGGCAGCACGACGGCGGACTATGCAAATCCGAAATTCGGTATACTGGCTTCGAATGGAAGTCAAACGCTTACCGATCCATTTTATGCGGATTTTGATTATGTTCGTTTCAATACGGACAATGTAACGGCAGGCGTAACGAACATTGGGCTTAATACCAAATTGAAGGTTGCAGAAACAGAATCTGCTTCTATTACAAGGGTGATCACTCCGGTTTCTTGCAATGATGTTGACGGAGGGTTGTGCTATACAAATACCGCTAAGGGCGAGGCGATCTCTTATAACGTGAACGTTGCGACAGCGGGCAACTATAAGATCACATCCCGTATTCGATCCAGCCAGTCCGAGGTGGCCCAAATGTCATTTGGCCTCTATGATGGCGCCAAGCTTCTGGGGACATTCGACATTACGACGACTAAAGGAGAATGGGCTACGTTTAACATTCCGGATGTCGCGCTTTCCAAAGGGGACCATACCTTAAGAATTGTGTTTGAAAGCGCCGGTATCGATTTGAACTGGTTAAAATTCCAGCTCAAGCAGGATGGTGTGGACACTTCAAAATTAGCAGACGCGATTCGGGCTGCTGAGAGTTTGGATATGAACATGTACACCGCATACAAAAAGGCGCGTTTCAACACGATCTTAGACAACGTCAAACGTGTTATGACTGAGCCGATCAACGACTCGGTAGTAGCGGATGCAATTGCTGATCTGCAGGCTGCTATAGCCGATCTGAAGTCTTCGGTCATGCCGAGAGATGTGGCTCCTAAAGCGACTGAAAAGATAACCAACGGTATCCGAATTTATCCTTACAATGCGCCATGGATTTTCACATCGAACACCAGCTTCAGATTTGAAAGCGGCACGGATGCCATGAGTTACGTGAATTCCAATGACATCGTCTATTTCGGCAAAATGGATTTAACGAATCTTGCTGAAATTAGAGTTCAGTATTCTCGTGAAGGCGCCTCAACGCCATATTTCAGATTCTATACCGAAGCTGATAATACGGGAACTCCGGCTAAACGTGCAACGACGCAAGGAAGAGCCTATGCCGATGTATACAGTGGCGGATCATTCGTGCTCAACAATGAATTTGCGAGCATTAATTTTAATCAAAAGTCTACCGCTGCATGGGGGAATTATGGCATCGCCAGTACGAAGCAAACAGGGACTAATCCATATTTGGATACCTACGTCGGTGCTGCAACCAATTTCGTTAACAAAACGAAAGCAATGGGTTCACAAAATGTGTACATGAAATTCGATGGTTTAAATGCCAACTTGCAATATGTTGAGCTTATTTATGAAGAGCCTGCTCCTAGTTCTCCGATTGTTTCTGTTGTTCAGCCGCAGCCTATGAGCGTTGCTTATGGAACAGGCTTCGAGCAGTTGAGCTTACCGGCAACAGCAACAGCCAACTTGAGCAATAATGGGACTAAAGCTATTCCTGTACAATGGAACAAAGGCGATTACAACGGCAATGTAGCTGGCACTTACACGCTGAGTGGAACTCTGGCAGCGGTAGAAGGCGTTACCAATCCGAATAACTTGAAAGCGTCAATTGCCGTAACCGTATTGCCGCAGCCGGCAACCGCGAAATTAAGCGGCCCGAGCAGTGCTACGACTGGCACGACAGTGGATTTAACTTTCGGGCTTGAGCATGTCATCGGTGAGGTTGCAGCTCAAGACGTGACCGTAACGTATGATACCTATAAACTGGAGTATGTGCCAAATCCGGTATCATTAAACGGTGACAAGTTTATCGTCGTCGATTCCGTATCCAAACCGGGTCAAATTCGCGTGCTGGGCGTACATTTGGGCGATTACCAATCGGCACCGAATAAAGATTTGATGAAACTGACGTTCAAAGTACGGCCAGAAGCAGCGGCAGGGGTCGCTTCCATTGAGGTGTCGAAGCTTGTGGTGGCTGACGGTCAAGGCAAAGAAACGAAAATCGCCGGTGCTGCGCTTAACCTGCAAATTACCGTAGTTGACAGAACAGCGCTGAGCGCCTTGATTGCAAATGCACAAAGCAAGTACGATGCGGCTGTGGAAGGAACTCTACCTGGCCAATATCCGACAGCAGCGAAGGCTGCTCTGCGAGCTGCGATTACTTCGGCGAATGGTGTGCTGAGCAATGTGGCAGCATCGCAAGCTGAGGTGGACAAAGCGGTAACGGATCTGAATGCTGCGATTCAAACGTTTACAGCTTCAGTGATTGTTGGATCACCGTACGATACGAATGGAGACGGCAAAATCAGCATTGGCGACTTGGCTATCGTTGCGGCTGCTTACGGTAAAACGTCGGCAGATGCAGATTGGAATTTGTACAAGTCAGCGGATGTCAATCATGACGGCAAAGTCGACATTATGGATCTCGCTATCGTGGCACGTGCAATTTTGGAATAAAAGCTGAAGGAAAAGGAGAAGCCTTGGAGGGATGTGTGCCCGACAAGGCTTCTTATTATTCGACAAAATCACAGAGGATCTGTTCATTTTTGCAGATATAAGCCGACACAATTTTTACGTTAAAACGATTATGATGGATTTGACTCTTTATTTTGGAGTTAATTTGAATATATGAAAAGGAGCAATTAGAATGGTAACGGTCTCTTCTTTCCCTAGTCATCTAAGCCTATTCATAACGAATCCCGACACGGGATTGCCTACATCGAATTTGCCGCTTTATGCCGAAATTGCGATTCCGCGCGTGAAGCCGGCGCTCCCGCCGATTACGAAATTCAGGGAGCCGATGATTTACTCGCTCTTACAGGTGGATTCGCAAATATCGACAGCGACTCGCAACTTCGTCGTTCAAGTGACAGAGCAGGCTCTTGTCGATGTGATCGCTGCGGTCAGTCTCAATTCTGTGAAAATGCAAGATGGCAGCTTTATCCGAGAATTGTTGATAGGGGTCTTTAAAGACGTTCTGAACGCCGTGAATGCAGCCCGTTTTGACGATATACCGCAATCGGAGTTGAAATCCTTGATAGCCGCTTCGTTGAAAGACAACGCGCTTCGCTTTGGCCTCATGTTGGTGGAACAGCCCGAAGAAAGGGGCATGATTTGGGCGGAGCCACTCGGCGTGCTTACGACGGATCATGTCGGCTATGTATCCTTCGATTTAAGACGATTGCAGCCTGAAGTGAAGAAAATGTTGTCAGAAGCGATTGAATTGCGCCGCACCGATCCCGGTTTAGTTGCAAAAACCGCTATTTTGGTATATCCGTACGGCGTGGAACAACGGTTTGATGTTCTAAGCCAGGCTAGATTTTCAATGAATGCGATCGTTGCCCGCTTATCTTTTAACCCGTCTGAAATGCTTGCACATTTCAATAATATGGGCCCCCGATCGCTTCAGAACCCTTCGCTAACGGACTGGCAGTTGTCGCCGACGTCTTTTGCGGCAAGTCCCAAAACGCTCGTGGGGGAAGACGGCTGCGATTCGTTAGTGCCCAGCAATATGGCGCTTCAACAATTTGTGCTGCGACAAGTCGTTCGTCTGACGGATGCGCCGGAAGGATTCGATGTTCCCGTAAATTGCAAGCCCGCATACATCGAAGAATATAAGGTGTCATGGTATTCGCTCGGACATTCTTTAGGCGAATTGTTGTATAGTTTGCCGCTCGCGCCTGCAGAAACGGTCAAGCTCGCGGTGATTGACTGGTCGTGGGACAGCTTGACCAAGCGCGACGAAGCTACGACGTTAAACGAGCAATTGCTTCATCAAACGCATCGGGATCGCACCATTACGGAAACGATGAAAGCGGGTTTGAAAGAACTGCAGCATGGATCTTCGTTTATGGGAGGAACGGCCCACTCGTCCGGGGCGACGGGGACGCTCGATATGGGGATCCTTGATGTCGGAGCGGCCGTTGGCGATACTTGGAGTATGGGCGGCTCGACAGCCACCAGCGATGGAAGCAGAGATCTCGCAGCGGAGAACATTCAGCGTTTAAGCGACAGTTTTTCACAAGCAAGCTCAGCTCAGCGTGAGCTGAATTCGACCGTCGTTATCCAAGCCAGGCAAGAGGAAAAAGAGAGCATTCAGACGAGAACGTTCACGAACTACAACCATAGCCACACGTTAACGATTTTGTATTATGAAGTGCTTCGGCATTTTCGCGTTACGGTCGAATGGGTTCGCAGACGTCCCGCGCTCTTAATAAAACTTCCGAAACAAATCGATAAGTTTGACGACAATACTTTAATTACGTACCGGAACCAGCTTGAACCGGCACTGCTGGATCCTAAGTTGAAAACCGCTTTTGACGCGCTTGAAAAAAGGGAAGCCATCCGCGAATACCAGAAGGCGAACAATATTACACCGACAGCTGAGAAGGCAGCGGGTTGGGAAGGCGATTTAACTTTCGGCTTATTCGAATTCGGTGTTAAGACGGCCGAAGGTTTACGTGATAAGACGGATGAACTTGTGATGGTTAATCTCATTACTTGGGATGGCGCCAACGTAGGCAGGCCATTGCTTCATTTGTGGGAAAAGGGAGCAGTAACAGATAATGTGGACACCGGAGAGCGCCTTAACGATACGGCGATGGGGTGGTTTATCGCTAAACCGGACGTGCCGGTGGCTTGGTCGAATTTGGTCGGCTTTGAGTTTGTCCTGCACGATACGGACGAATGGCGACTTAGTCGCCTGCACGTGAACGGATTTTTCGCCGGAGGAGTCGTTCCGCTAATTGAAAATGCCGAAGTCGATTATTATTTCCCCACGAACGGTTCTTCGAATACGATGACCTACATTAAACGTCCCGGGCCGCGTCCACCCTCCATTCCACCGATTCTTTCCCCCGAGGCCAGCTTGACAGTCGAAGAAACTTACGCGATCAAAAAGTTAAAAGATCATTTTGACAGTAACCACGCTTACTATAATCGTTTACTTCTGTTAGGATACGACTCGAATTCGATCGCGCTTCAAATGGAACATGAAGCATTTGCGGACAGGGTAGATCCGATTCCGCTCGAAGTGTTCGGAAGCTATGTTGCCTATCCGTTGGCAAAGAAACCCAACATACAGGATTGGCTTGTCGTCGATCTTGCAGCTGCGCTTAACAGCAACGATCCGAACCAAATTCAATGGGCCACCAATCAACTCGCGCAGTTCAACGAACACGAACGAGAGTTAATCATGGAGCGAATCGGCCTTGCCTCCGTGAAGAGCGAACGATTAATCACGCTTCCGACACGCGGTGTGTTTGCCGAAGGGAAGCTCGGCCACTGCAATGTCTCGGAAGAGATCGATAACACCCGCTTCTGGAAGTGGGAAGAGCATCCGATTCCTTTCGCAGCGCCAGATATCAATCCGATCACGGCTGTTGAACCTCAACCCCAAGCCATTACGCCAACTCCGACAGCATTTCCCCAATCGTTAGTGAATATCGTGAATCCAACGGCAGCACCAGATCCTACCGGCCTGGCAGCCGCACTAAATCTTCTTGGCACACCTAATATTTTCCGCGACATGTCCGGTCAACAACAAGTTGCGGATCTCTTGAAAAAGCTATCCGATAATACGATCGATATCGCAGAGGCGGCTAACAAAGCGCGTGAAATTCAAAAAAATTATCAAGCGGACTTAGACAAGCAGCAGAAAGATTATGACCTTGGCATCTATAAAACGGCTGCTGAAGTAGAGGGCAAAGCGATTGAAGCGGAAGCGCAGAAAGCTGCGCAGGCTCATGCGGCTAAAGCGGAAGCGGAGGCCAAACAAGCGACTGTGGAGGCTGCTAAGCAGCAGGCCGAGGCGGCCAAAAGTCTGCCGCCATCGAAACGCGAACCCGTCTATCAAGCGGCGGCCCAATCACTCGCAGGCAATCCGGTCAAAGATAAGTTAATTATTTTCAAGACGCAAGGCTACAACGGACAAGTCATTCCCGGCGAATTTATTCTTCATGTCCGGGACGTGCTTCAACAGAAATTCGTCATCGCCTCAGCCAAAGTAAATTCCTACCACAGCCAAAAAATTACGTTCTCGGATGCAGAACCGGTACTGGACGCTGAAATTGTACGAGCCGCAACGACACCGATCGTAATTCTGGACGAAACGTTTTATCTGCCTGCAATCGATATTCTAACCCCTGAATCCTACTCCGTTGGCAAGAGCCATAAGGTCATTAATCTGACGCTAAAGCAAGCCTCGCGCGACGTCGCCTTCAAAGCAAAATCCACCAATGCAGCTGTCGATGAATTGATGAATAAATGGGGAGTAGAATTAGGCGTAAGCAAAGTCGTAGCCGCCAAAATGGTGGCAGATTATGAACAAAAGCATCAAATTACGCACGGTACGGAGGAGGAAAAGTCTTATACCTTCAATGTTCCTACGCAGAATTACGAATTGAAGTTTAGCAGCAAGTAGAGTAGAAAAACTGAACTAGGAATCAGAACTATTGCTACATGTAAGCTATAACGCTCCGGATTAAAAGCTGCGATTATCGCGGCTTTTTTTGCGTTGTAGAATTCAGTGACGTAGGAAAGCCATGTAAGGGAAATCCGTAATTATTGATAGTGAAATGCCAAAGAAAATGAATTCCGTTTGCACATGCTTATGATAGATTTAACATCAGTAGAGAGCGGTTGATCGATGTCAAAACCATGACTTCTACTATACCAATAAGAGGAGGAAATGCTATGCAGAAACGTATTAGATTTCGCAGAACTCTTACCACTATGCTGGCTATGGCGACGTTGTTCGGTACTACCGCACCGGCGGCTCTTGCCTCGTCCGGCGACCAGTATCCGTATAACCAGCGGGATGACAAGAACTTCGTGAACAACACCAACGTCACAGAACGGTATACGCCGACCGGCAGCAACAACATGAGTCTCAAAATTACCTCTCCCAGAGCTCAGGGCAATGCCAAGTTTACCGCTAACCCGATTGCGGTGGACGGCATCAAAGAAGCGGCTTGGGACAACGCTACTGCTTACAGGATTGGCAATAAGTACAATACCGCTATGACGGCGACCGCTCCGGATGCCACAACCGAAGGCACCTTGCGGTTCATGTGGGACGGCCCGGTGCTCTACGTATTGGTGGAGGTAACCGGCGATACTACCAAATCCGACACGGGAACCCCGAACTGGAGCGCCGCCACTTACACGCCCGCCATGGACGGCCTGTTCGTCACCCTGGATGTCTTCAACGACAAGTGGGGCATGGAAACGGATACCCAGGGCATCTTCTTCCTGAGTGCAAACCCGAACGCCACATCGGTATCCTCGTTCTATAATACCGGAATTCCTTCCCTAGGGTCCTTCTTCAACCCGAATCACCAAGATTATTCGACACGTTTGAAAGCTTTCAAATCATCCGGCTACAACGCTGAGACTAACAGCCCCGGGGTCAACTACACTTACGAGATGGCCTTTCAAATCGAGGGTTGGGGCGACGACTGGGATCGCGAACTGACCAATGGCACGCAGGTCGGCTTGGATGTTGGCATTTACGATCAGAATGCTTCTTTGACCTATTGGAGCAAAACCGAATACTATGCGGGGCGCGAAGGCAGCTCCAATCTGCCGAACTCCGAACGCGTAAGAAACCGGGACTGGGGTGAGGTCACACTGTCCGGCTGGGACAATAAGACGGAATTCGCTTATAGTGGCTGGCGCGCCGATGAGGACATTCGCTTTTGGAACTCCAAGAACAACCCCGGCGGATCGGGCAATGGAACCGTAGATGCCAACAATGGTGACGGCAGCAATGTATGGACCGCCGAGTCCAAGGCGCGGATGGTTGATGCCAAGGCCGCATATAACGCTATCAAGAGCAGCCCCTCCGCAACCCGCGCAGAGAAGGAGGCCGCCGTGTTGGAGGTCGTTCAAGCTTTCGCAGGGCTGAAATGGGGGAACACGAAGTACCCGGATCCCCACGACCTGCCCGCTGTGAACACCCTGCCCAACGTCTGGCAGTTCTTTGACAAGAACAAGGGCACGAAAGGCATGGTAACCAATGAGAAGGAGTGGGCCGAGCGCAAGCAGGAGATTCTGGAACTGGCCCAGTTCTATGAGTATGGCTACAAGCCAAAACTGGATGTGGACTACAAGGTCTCTCTCCTCACGAACAACTACGCCGGTACCGGCAACGCCACCGTCACGGCGAAGGTGACGCCTACAAACGTCAATTTTACCGGCGGCACCGAGCAAAACGTGACGATCAGCATTACTATGCCTACCGCTGGTGTCCCAGAGGGTCAAGCCGCTCCGATCTCCTTCGCAGGCAGCTGGACCGCTAACGGCATCGCCAATATTAGCTTTCCAAACTGGGCAGCGGATGGCGTACGTACTGATTTAGCATGGGGCAACCCCAACCGCAGCGGCACGTTCTATAATCTCTTTCCATACTCGCGCAACAGCACCACAGCTGACGTAAGCGTCATAATGGCCAACGCCACGGCGGTTTCGGCCTATCTGGACATACTGGAATTGGCGGTTGCCAACAACCCGGCCTTGGCCGACAAAATTGACCCGACTCGCGCGGTCACCAAAGGGTTCTCCATCAATGGCAAGTATGCCTTCGTGGCTGGCGTCTTCGATGAGCGGGTCAAAGCGATCGTTGCCGGCGGCGCAGGCGCAACCGGTCCGGCCAACTGGCGATATAACGCCCAAGGCCAAGAGTACAACTTCAAAGACACCATCTTCAGCAATAACAACCCTGGCGCCGAAAACGTGATTGCCCACGGCACGGAAGGTCCTGGCAACAGCTACCGTCACAACCGCACCCGTGAGACCGAGCTTTTCCGTCATTTCTTGCCTTACGGCCACATGTATAAGCATGAGGAGAATTCTTACGCTTATGGCGACTATAGCCGCCTGCCATTTGACCAAACTTCACTGGTGGCTACGCTCGCACCGAATCGCGCAATCATCATTGATACAAACCTCAACGACTATAACGACGGCTCCACGACCGACAACATGAGCCTTAGCAGCGCCAAGGGCGTTTACAAGACTCTGGGCGCTAATGGCGACGATTATGTCAAGTTCAATACGGGCAACTATGTGTCCAGCGGAGACCCTCATGGCGCTGCCAGTGCCACTGTGGAAGGCAAATATTTGCAAGATTTCTTCTACGGCAGCAAAACGCTGACCGACGCGGAAGCCGACAGACTGAACACAGACCCCTACTCGCTAAAGGTCTCTAACGGTCAGACCCAAAGCCCATACGACTATTATTGGGGCGGATTCAACACGATCACCGGCGGCCAAGGCGGCATTAACGGCACCAACGGTTGGTACTATTACGAGTTTCCCAAAGACTCAACGCCGGACAAGCTCAATGCGGTTTTAACGGGGGCTGCGGATGCTCTCGGCGGTGCTTCATTTGACCTGACCTATGGATTAAATCATGTAACAGACAGTATTTATGCGCAAGATTTGACCTTTACTTTTGACCCGGAAAAAGTAGAGTTTGTCTCTGCAAAGTCCTTAAAGGATAAATTCGAGATTGTGGGTCAAAAAGAAACGGTAGGACAAGTCCGGATTATTGCGGCAAACTTGGGAGCCGTCGATTCGGCAAATTCCGGCGGTGATTTGCTGAAGCTGAATTTTAAAGCAAAATCGCTGACTACATCTGCGGAAACGGCAATCGCATTATCCCATGCCGTAGTATCAGGCAGTGAAGGGACGGAAACGACCGTAGACGGAGTCACCCACAACGTAACAATTTCTGCCATCGTTGTCATCGACAAAACGGCGCTGAACGATAGCATTGTCAAAGCGCAAGACGAGCTCAATGCAGCGACAGAAGGCAGCGCTATCGGCCAATATCCGGCTGGATCGAAGGCAGCCTTGCAAGCGGCGATCGACAACGCGAACACCGTAGCTGGCAGCGCAACAGCAACGCAGCAGCAGGTGGATCAAGCGGCAGTCGATTTGAATGCAGCGCTGCAAGCCTTTAAGGCGTTGGTTATCACTCGGACTCCGGGAGATTTGAGCGGAGACGGTAAAGTAACCATCGGAGACTTGGCGATCATGGCGAAATATTATGGCAAGAAAAATACCGATCCGGATTGGGATCAAGCGAAAATTGCGGATATCAATGGCGATGGTGTTATTGATATTAGCGACCTTGCAATCTTGGCAAGGAAGATTCTCGAGTAATCATGTGGAGGGCAGGATAACCTGCCCTCCTTTTCTATTTTGTCAAGAAATACATCGGGCAAAAAAATAGTTGCAATAGCATCCTATATCGCATATCATGAAATTAGTTGCAATAGCATCCTATTTGAAAGGAGTGAAGTTAAATGATCGAACAATCGAGCCACAATGCCAATGGCACTAAGGAATCGCACGGCCAATACATCTCAGCGATCTATCGCCATATGCAAATATTGATCTCCGCCGAGCTGGCGCCTTATCGAATTGGAAGCGGACAGTACATTTTTTTGATGGCGATTGCGTTTGAGCATCCAATCACGCAGAAAGCGCTGTGCGAGAAATTGCTCATTGACAAAACGACTACCGCTAAGGCAATTGCCAAGCTGGAAGCAGAAGGCTATGTGCGGAGGGAAGCAGATCCCGCCGACAACCGATATCAGCTGCTCTACTTGACAGAGTCGGGACATGAAGTGGTGCCGAAGGTGCAGGAAGCGCTGGGCCGCGTCAAGAACAAAACCCGCAAAGGCATTACCGATGATGAGTATGAGTTGTTGATGCGCCTGCTGAAAACCGTGCTTCGCAATCTGAGCGATAAGGAGGGGGCCGGAGGAAAAGAGGAATAGAAGGTTGGCGTTGCAGATTAACAGCGTCGAAATCGCATGTTTCAATTAAGATCAATTAAAATTTAGGAGGATGAAATGGATGATAGCGAATCCGTTTATCGTAGTGGAGAACTGTAAAGACGAAATCAAGTACTATCAAAGCGTTTTTGGCGGCGAGATTGACATTCTGCGCAAGCAAGGGGAAGTGGTCATGAACGCGGACCTGCATGTTGAGGGGGCAACCCTTAAGTTTGCCGACACTCAGGCGGCGAAGCCGGTGCTGAAAGGCGATTACGTGAGAGTCTTCTTGGCAATCGAGACAGAGGAGGCGTTTCGTAAGATCTACGGAGAGTTTGCGGCCAGTGGAACGATTCAATCGGAAGCGTACGAAGCTCCGTTCAACGGACTGCTAGCCATCGTTACCGACCGAAACGGCGTGTGCTGGGTGCTGGCTTATTATCGATCTTAAATCTGAGACGGACCGGATTGGGATCATGAAGATTGCGGATCTCAATGGCGAATCATTTGGAGGGCAGGATAACCTGCCCTCCTTTTCAATTTTACAAGATTTGAAACGCTCATGAAACGCTGACTGCTTTAATATCATCTTAAAAGAGAATTTTATTGATATTAAGCACGGAAGGGTGAAAGTTTGTGAGGAAGAATGTTCGATTCGGGAGGAGTGCTGTAAGAAAGTCAATGATTTTTATTTTTGCCTTCATGCTGCTGTACACGATGTGGCCTATGAAGGAACTGGAAGCGGCCAAACTTCTGCGGTTTATGGTTTTTAATGGTGGCACATCCTATTTAATTGCTGGAAAAGAGTATGGCGTTTTATATGAGGATGATCGCGGATTAGGGACCGTTTCCATCCCGTCTTTTGAATACTCCGTTAATAATGGCGGAATTTGGCATCCGATGAATCATTGTAAGGATGATACGTGTTTCAGACTGCCTATTGATCCGGAGCTAACATCAGCTGTTATACGTCTCGACATGGTCTATATTCCAATATTTGGATCAAACACTCATTCGGAAATGCGCAGTGGGCCTTATAAAATTTTACAGCCTGCAGATCCGTCGGATTTCAACGTGACTCCTAAGGATGACGGAACGGTTGAACTGACATGGAATGACAACTCCAACATGGAATCGTCTTACCGGATCACACGTTATGGTCCGGATGGAACCAAAACATTTTACGTAAACAACACGATGGATCACAGAGGTCCTCTTAGCTATATGGACAATCAGACGGACAAATTGAAAAGCACGATTTATAATTACTCGCTGTCTATGGTCATTGACAAATATGATTTGCCCGAAGAACTTCAGCCTTCCGTATTTTACAAGCTTGTCAAAACCAAAGTTCCCATAAGTATCGTGGATAAAGTAAAGATTTCCCCGAACATACCGGACATTATCGTTCCGGACAAGACGGAAATCGATCCGAATTCCAAAATCATTAGTAAGTTCAAACTGAACATCATCGACTTTGACAAAATTGCTTTTGCCAGCCTGACACTGAATAAACATTCCATTGAGCTAAAGCCGGGACAAACGGAAAAATTAACGGCAGCAGCCACTAACGCTGGAAATCAGAAAATCGTATGGAGCAGCAATAATCCTCAAATTGCCGTAGTGGACAACGATGGCAATATAACGGCCAAATCGCCGGGGATAGCGAAAATTATGGTGAAAACGGAAAGCGAGAGTCTAAGCGATAGTTGTGATGTCAATGTCACTTCGCTAACGCAAACACCGGAACCTGCCATCCTTAAAGATATCGCGGGTCATAAGGCAAACGCGGAGATCATGGAGGCGGTGGCTCTCGGTTTCGTGTCTGGTTATCCGGACGGTACGTTCAAACCTGATGCGAATGTCACTCGCGCAGAGTTTGCGACCATGCTGATGAAAGCTCTGCAATCGCAAGCAGCGGCGGATGACGCTGCGTTGAGCTTTGCGGATGCGGATCAAATAGGATCATGGGCGCGAGAATTTGTGTCAAAGGCCGTCAAACTCAAAATCATAGAAGGGTATGATGACCTTACGTTCCGGCCGAACGCGAATATTTCACATGCGGAAATGATTGCGATGGTCATTCGGGCCTCCGGCCTCAATGCGGACAATGCGAGGCCATCCGGCCTTGCCGATGCAGCCGACATTCCGCCGTGGGCAAATCCGTCTGTTTCCAAGGCAGCAGAAACCGGCATTATCATTGTCGGTGGGCTTCCGGACAACAAATTCGCACCTCAGGCGCTGTCCACCCGCGCGGAAGCCGCCTCGGCCATCGTTCGTATGTTGAAAGTCAAAAAATGAGAAGGAAGGGTGTCATTCATTGAAAATGATAGTGAAGAAATCGAAAGCGGTCAGAATCATGCTTTTTGTTGCCGCCATGTTTGTTAGCTCGTTCGGTTCCGCTTATGCGGCAGCTAATTTGGAGGGGATCAACGCGTTTTTCAACAGGGGCGTATCGTTTGTATTGAAAGGAGAGCTGTGGCAGCCCAAAGACGAGGACGGAAAACCGCTGACAGCGATTTTTTACAATGGGAACAACTATTTGCCTGTCCGCGCTCTGGCTGAAGCGTTAAAAGTACCGATCGATTACGATGCTGCTAATCAAAAGATTTACATTGGAGGCAAACCGGGTGATAAGACGCCGATTTTTGCAATGCCGATGGATATTGACAACATCTACGCGATTCCGACCAAAGACCCTAAAGAAACGAATGTAAAAGATAAACAGTACCAAGAGGTTTTAAAAATTGACCAATATGGGGACGCCTATTTCACTCTTGACCGTAAATACAAGCGGCTGGTCCTGGATGCGGCTGTTATAAGTCCAGGTGAGTATGATGTGGAATTTTCGCTCTATAATGCGGGAGATACTGCGGGAAATGCAGCTTCAACTGTCTTGGAAACGCACAGCGTTAGTCCAGATGACGATGTTAAACGTCTTATTTTTAATGTAGAGGGCCTCGAAAAAATCAAACTTCATGTGCAAAGCCATAATTTAAACCCGTATATTTATGCGAGAATTTTAGACACATCCTTTTTTGATAATGGGGATTCTGCCGCTGGAAGCTCTTCGGGTGGGACAATAATTAAATAAACCGCTCGGCTTTTAGATGTCTTGTCCGCTCCGCATACATATCAATGGAAGCTGTTGGAAATCATATAGCCTAATGTTGATATGTAGAGGAGTGGGCAAGATGAATGATTGGATCAAGAACGCATTCTCGCTTGGCTTGGGAATCACGGTTGCCACCAAAGAAAAGCTGGAAGGCTTTGTGAATGAGTTGGTGGCAAAGGGAGAAGTGGCTCCTAGCGAATCGAAGGAATTAGTTTCCAAATTGATTCAGAGGGGCGAGGAGCAGCAGGAAGATCTTAAGCGGATCGTCCGCGCTCAGCTTCAAAAGCTGCTGGATGAGCTGCACGTCGCGACGGAGGATGATATCAAACGGTTAAAGCTGCGCATTGACCAAATGGAACAGAAATCGCAGGCTTAGCCGATCATGAGGAGAAGGATACGGCAGTTGCATCGTTACCGGGATATTGTAGTCGCTCTGGTTCGTCACGGTTTCGGTTTCCTGGTGGAGGAGTCGGATCTGCTGCAACGTCTGCGAATCCCGCTTAGAAGATTTCGCGTGGAGGACGATGTGGATCGCAAGACGCTGGGGTTGCGTATCAAGAACGTCGTTGAAGAGCTCGGCCCTACCTTCATTAAGCTCGGACAGATCGCGAGTACCCGTTCTGATCTGCTTTCGGATGATATTGTGAAGGAGTTGAAAAAACTCCAAGATCAAGTAAAGTCTTTCCCTTACAATCAGGTGCAGGACACAATCGAGTCGGAACTTGGACAAAGCATCGATGCCGTCTTTGAGCGCTTAGAGGTGGATTCGCTTGCAGCGGCGTCTATTGGGCAAGTACACCGTGGCGTACTGCGCACAGGAGAGCATGTGGCTGTCAAAATCCAACGTCCCCAAGCCGCCGAATCGATCCGAACGGATTTGGAAATTTTAGCGGATTTGGCTGCGCTGGCCGAACGTCGCTTTGCTTGGGCGCGGCGTCTTCAGGTGGAGCTAATTATTGCAGAATTCAGCCGGTCGCTCTTAAATGAGCTGGACTATACCAAAGAGGCGAGGAACGCGGTGAAAATAGCCGCACAATTCAAGGATGTAGACCATATTTATGTGCCTCAGATTTATAGCGAGTACAGCTCAAGGAAAGTCATTACGATGCAGTATATCGAAGGGGTCCGGTTATATCAAGAGGATCACCTCCTGACCTTAGGGTATGACCGAGCCCGTATTGCCAAGCGTCTCATTCAGGCGTTGTTTCATCAGATCTTCGTGGATGGACTGTTCCATGCGGATCCTCATCCTGGGAACATTCTCATTCTGCCGGGCGAAGTGATCGCTTTTCTTGATTTTGGCATGGTGGGCCGGCTTACCGTGGAGATGAAGCATCATTTTTCCTCGCTGATCATTGCGCTTATGCGCCAGAACACCGACGGGGTAATTAAGGCGATCTACCGGATCGGGTTTATTGACGAGGATATCGATATGGCGGAGCTGCACTATGACATTGAGGGGCTTAGGGAGCAGTATTACGGTGTCCCGCTCAGTCAGGTAAGCTTAGGAGGAATCGTCAATGATTTGTTCGAGGTGGCGTACAAGTATCATATTCGCGTTCCGGCGGATTTCATTCTTTTAGGGAAAACGTTGGTCACGATTGAAGGGGTTGTCGTAAAGCTGGACCCCACTATCAGCATCGTAAAATTAGCGGAACCTTTCGGTCTTCAATTGATGACGGAACGATTCCGCCCGAAAAATCTGACTGCGAGCATTTTCAAGGATATAACGGAATACGGGCACATGCTGGTGAATTTGCCAAGACAGTCCCGAGAGCTCATTTCGCTCATCAAAAAGGGGAAGATGCATCTGGACGTCAGCGTTCCTGAAGCGGATGATTTCCTGCGCAAATTGGATCGCATCGGCAACCGGATCACGTTTAGCATCGTGCTTCTTTCCTTCAGTTTGATTATGATGGGCCTCATTATCGGTTCTTCCATTGTTGGCCGGAGGCCCTCTTTCATGCTTAACATGCCAACCATCGAGGTTGGATTCGTGGTTGCTTCTTTGATGATGATCTGGCTGCTGTTGTCGATTTTTAAGTCGGGCAGATTTTAGCAGAATAGAACGAAAAGATCGGATTTGGTGTCCGGTCTTTTTTTGTTTTCGGGGAAATGAACGGTTCTTTATGATTTTGAGGGGTTTCAGATTCCGGCAACGTAGTTATACTTAGGAAGCATATCATGATTGGAAAGGGAGAGGTCATGAACGAGGACGATCAGCACCTGGCGAATGCCTTGCGCCGCCGCCTGCCGTCAGCACTTGAAGGATTGATGGACAGATACGGAAACGGGGTTTATGGCCTCGTCAACCGAATTATAGCGGGAGCGGGCCAGACTGAAGATGTGGAGGAATGTGTAAGCGACGTCTTCCTGGCGGCTTGGAGGCGTATCGACGAGTATGATGCGGCAAAAGGTTCCTTTCGGACCTGGCTCCTGATCCTTGCCAAATATTCCGCGCTCGATGCGCGCCGGAAACTGTTGAGACGGCCTGGAGCAGGGCCGTTCGAGGACCGAGTGGCGGATGGCGCGAGCGTTGAAGACGAGGTGATTACGAAGGAAGCCTCCGCAGAAATGATCGCTTTGGTAAATGATCTGCCGGAACCGGACCGGACGATCTTTTACCGGCGCTATTTTTACTATGAATCGGTGGAACAAATTTCAAAAGGCCTGAGCCTGACCGGCAAAGCGGTGGAAAACCGCCTGTACAGGCTGCGCAAAATGTTCAAGGCGAAACTTGGCGAAGGGAGGTTGGAGTAAACGAATGGCTCAAAATGAAGATAAACCAATTTTCGCATGGATGGACCGGCTGGAGCCTAAGGAATTACATGGCATGGAGGAAATCGATCCATCTGAGGATGAGCGAGTGGAAGAAGCCGCATGGCAGCGAATCAAGAGCCGGACATTCGATCGATTGGAGATCGTTGAGGAAACTCCTTACAAGAAGGTCTCCCGCCGGAAATGGCTGGCTGCCGCCTGCGCCGCTGTTATCCTGAGTACAACTTTCATCTCCTTCTCGCCAGACGTAAGAGCCGAATTGAAGAAAGTGTTGCAATTCATCCCGGGTTTCGGCTTCGTGCAGCAGAGCGAGGCTCCCGAAGAGACGGCTTATGTGCTGCCTAAGCCGGTGGGGCTGACTGGAGAGAACGGTGAGATCACATTAGAGGGAGTGCTTATTCAGGGGTCAGGCGGACAACTCTCTTTGAGTGGCAATAATGCAGCTGCAGTGGCCGTCAAGAATATCATTCTGGTGACGAAGCAAGGGCAGTTTGCCTTTAAGCAGAGCAATGCGTCATGGGGAGGCAGCGGTATTTGGCAGGCCGGGTATTATTTTGAAGGCAAGATTCCGTTTGATGGACTTGAAGACGCTGCATTGAAATTTGGCGATACAACCATTAGTCAGCTGCATTTGACGAAGGCGAAGACAGCCGACGATCTTGCCGGCTTCGGCTCGAGCGACATCCAGAACGGCATTCGAATCACTTCCATTGTGACCCCTCTGGACGAAAGCAGCCGCAAAGTAAATCTGCTCACTCAATTGCCTGGACGGCAGACGGTTGATTCCTATGGCAAAGATGCGATTGCAGAAGGTCTGCAGCTTCAACTGACGGACGATGAAGGTGGTCTAGTGCCGATAGAGAAGGACACCGGATTCGTCAAGCCGCGTGAATTGCTGTTTGACAATCCGAACGGAGCGGATCATTACCAGCTTGCCATTCCTGCAATTCGGATCGTGGATCCTGGAGCTGGGCATGTTCAAGTTACCCTGCCGGTGCCCGAAGAAGGAACGAAAGAGATTCATGTAACAAGCCAACTTGCCGGATTCCCAGTAGATTTCACCCGAGTGGAGCGCGTAAATGCTGATAGCATGCGTATTGAAGTGGATACTCATTTCGATACTAACCAGCAGAGAACGCTGCAAAATTACCGGCTTTTCAAGAAGGATGGCATCGGTATGTCCTACAGCTCTAAATTGAACGAGAAAACGTGGGCAGTGGAATCCGAGTGGCTGAGTGTCAAGCCTGGACAAAAGGAAATTACCTTTACTATCGGGGAACCGCAAATTGTCATTAAAGGACCCTGGATTTTGAGCGATCTGCGATAAAGGTGTGCGTCAATGGCGGTGAATCCAACCGTTGTAAGACTGGACTTTCTTGTTAATAACGTCCAACTGTCGCGAGAGGTCGTCAAGCTTTTGCATGGTGAGCTGCTGCTGCTGTACTAATAATTGGTACCTTGCAGGGATGGTCTTCTCGCCCTGGTTATACAAATCCAAATAATGACGAATCATATCAATAGACATCCCTGCGGTTCGAAAAGCAATAATGGTTTTCAGCCATCCTAATGCTGCGTCATCAAATACCCTACGGCCATTCTGATCACGTGTAACGCCAGGTATCAGCTCCTGATCCGTATAGTAGCGCACTGTATGAGGCGAGATTTGAAACATTTCGGAGACATCCTTAACGGAATAAACCATGGATGAACCACCTTTTAAAATAAAGTTGACTTCGAGTAACTCGAATAAATTATACTACATCTCAATCAACCATGTGAGGTGAATGTTATGGGAAATAAAGTTTGGTTAGTTACCGGTAGTTCCCGAGGATTAGGACGCGAAATTGTATCGAGAGCTTTGCAGCAGGGGGATTATGTTATTGCAACTGCACGCAATCTTGCCTCGTTAGAGGAATTGTCAAGCAAGCATGGAGATCGTGTTTTCACGCTCAAGCTGGATGTTACGGACATTGAAGAAGTCCAGGCAGTCGTCCAAAAGGGCTGGAGGCATTTTGGCAGAATCGATGTTCTCGTCAATAATGCGGGATATGCCAACGTCGCTTCTATTGAGGATATAGACATCCATGATTTTAAAGAACAAGTGGACGCGAATTTCTTCGGAGTAGTGTATATGACGAAAGCCGTTCTGCCGATTATGCGTGAGCAAAAACAGGGTTCCATGATTAATATCTCCTCCATTGGCGGACGTTTCGGCAATGCAGGTCTTGGCGCGTACCAAAGTTCCAAATTTGCCGTCAACGGTTTTACGGAGGTATTGGCGAAAGAAGTTGCTACTTTTGGGATCAAGGTTACTACAGTTGAGCCTGGCGGTATTGCTACGGATTGGGCAGGTTCGTCTATGAATATCCCAGAGATAAGCGATCCATACGTTCCGGTCATTGGCCCAGTTGTGGCACACTTGCAGAACATGACTGCCTTCACTCCCGAAAAGCGAATAGGCATTATAAGCGCCCCTGCCAAAATAGCGGAAGCCGTATATAAGCTAACGGAGATGGCCGAACCACCGCTGCATTTATTGATGGGGACAAGTGCGTGGCGGATTGCGCAGGAAGGTGCAAAGCGGCTGGCGGAATCGGATTTGAAGTATGAAGAGTTGACGAAATCAACTGTCTTTATGGAATAACGAATGCATCGTATTAAGGGCACCCATCTGGGTGCCCTTTGATAATTCATCATTTAAAGCGATAAGGAGAACCTTATCACAAATAACGCGAAACCTTAGCTGCGATGAACCGTATCACAAGTGACGATAATTTTGTAGTGAATGCTTTAAAAATTGGAAAAATGGGGATGGTATAAAAATCCCGGCTTTCACGAACTTGCGTTGTATGCGGGACTTTGCAGAAATCATTCAATAAGAGAGGGGAAGCGAAATTGGAGTCACTTTGGCTGGAGTACGCATGGACATTATTAATTCTTATTGGATTGGAGGGTTTGTTATCGGCCGATAATGCGCTGGTTTTGGCGGTAATAGCGAAACATTTACCGGAGGATCAAAAGAAGAGAGCCATTAATTATGGCATTATTATGGCTTTCGCTTTCCGTTTTGTCGCTCTTTTCGCGATCTCATTTATCGCCAATGTCTGGCAAGTACAGGCGATTGGGGCGGCTTACCTTTTATATCTCGGATTAAAACACATCATACAAGCACGCATAAGCAAAGGAAAGGAAACTCACAACGAAGCGGCAAAAGAATCTTCCGGGAAAGGCTTCTGGCCAACGGTAGGAAAGATTGCATTTGCAGATCTTGCCTTTGCGATAGATTCCATTCTTGCGGCAGTAGCTCTTGCGCTTGGACTGCCAGATTCGCCGCTTGGCGAATTTGGTGGGATGGACGGAGGACAATTTATCGTTGTCGTACTCGGTGGCATCGCGGGGCTAGTTTTAATCAAATACGCGGCAACATGGTTTGTAAAGCTGCTTGGGCAGCGGCCCGCTTTGGAAACAACGGCTTATGCCATCGTCGCCTGGGTCGGGGTGAAGCTTGCTGTAATTACCCTTGCACATGGGGATATTGGTATTTTAAATCATGATTTCCCGCATAGCACTGGTTGGACGCTTATCTTCTACGGCGTCTTGGTTGCTATTGCACTTATTGGCTGGTTTGCACCGGCTAACAAACAACCCCAAGCAGATCATAGCTGATCGAAGAAGAAAGGCGCTCCTTGTGGGCGTCTTTTTTAATGGGGAGGAAAACAACATAAATACATTGAATATATATACAAATATATTTATAATTATACATAAATTTAATGGTAAGAGGTGGAAAAATGACCTATAAAATATTTGTGGATGGTCAAGAAGGTACAACCGGCTTAAAAATACATGATTACTTATCTAAAATTTCTAATATTGAAGTAATCAAAATTGAGTCGGAAAAGCGAAAAGACTACGAAGCGCGTAGGACTCTAATCAATGAAGCGGATGTCGTATTCCTCTGTCTGCCAGATTCCGCTTCAAGGGATTCCGTATCTATGGTAACCAATAAAAAGACCAAAATTATTGACGCAAGTACGGCGTTTAGGACCAACCAAGATTGGACATACGGACTGCCAGAATTACATAAAAATCAAAGAAATAAAATCCAACATTCATCCAGAGTATCTGTCCCGGGATGTCACGCGACAGGGTTTATTTTAGCTATGCAACCTTTGGTCGCTGAAGGAATTGTCCCGAGGGATTATCCTACGACTTGTTATTCGCTTACAGGATATAGTGGCGGAGGCAGGAAACTTATCTCTGAATATGAGGACTCAACTAGAGATCAACTCTTCGCACCAAGACAATATGCCCTTAACCTTGACCACAAGCATCGTCCGGAAATGCAGCTATATTCGGGGTTACACTCAGCACCGCTGTTCACGCCAATAGTCGGGAACTATTATCAGGGAGATGCGGTTTCAATTCCTCTGTTTCCTAAAATGTTCAAAAAGAATGTAACCGCTAGAGATGTTCAAGAACTGCTTGCTTCGTATTATAAAGATGAACGTTTTGTACGAGTTATCCCTTACGACTCTGAGGCTTATCTTGAAGACGGTTACTTTAATCTAACGCAGTGCAATAACTCCAATAATTTGGATATATTTATATTTGGTAATGACGATGAAATATTGCTTGTTTCCAGGTTTGATAATTTGGGAAAAGGCGCCTCGGGAGCAGCTATTCAAAATATGAACATTATGCTTGGCTTTGACGAAGGAACAGGACTCGAGTAATAGAGGTGTTCAAGATTTTAATCCGAATTTATCCTTATTTTCTGAAGAAAAAGTAAGAGGTGGGAGGACCAGTAAATGACTACTAAAGATCTCGAATTCGAAATCTCGAAGTCAAAGAAATCAGTAATTGAGTGGCTGCTTGGCGGGGACCCTGCGATCCGTTGGCAGGTGATGCGTGACCTAACCGAAGAGCCCGATGACCGTGTTGCCGCAGAGCGGTCTAAGATTGCTTCGGAAGGTTGGGGTGCCCGGGTCCTCGGAATGCAATCTGCCGAGGGCAACTGGGGCGGTGCTGCCGACGCAAGGAACTGGCTGTGTACGAGCTACACTTTGCTGCTTTTGAAGGATTTAGGCTTGGATCCGTTGGGTGAGGAAACCCGCAGATCGATTGGCCTAGTGCGTAATCACATCACCTGGCCACAGCAAATGGGAGGTCTGCCCTACTTCGATGGCGAGACCGAGCCCTGTGTCAATGGTTGGATCCTAGGAGTGGGTGCCTACTTCGGAGAGGCAAGCGATCGGTTAGTCGATCGACTCCTCAGTGAGCAGCTTGAGGACGGAGGTTGGAATTGCAACGCTCCTCAAAGTCGACGATCTTCCTTCCACAGTACCATTTGTGTTTTGGAAGGGCTATTAGAGTACGAGAAGGCTAAGGGTGATGCTGTTGCGGTGACTGAAGCCCGCATCCGGGCGCAAGAATATCTTATGGAGCGTGGCATGTTGAGGTCACTCTCATCCGGCGAGGTGATCGATCCCAATTGGACGCAGTTCTCATTCCCGACCACGTGGCATTACGACGTGCTGAGGGGGTTGGATTATTTACGCAGCGCCGGTGTCGAACCCGATGAACGGATCTCCGAGGCGGTCGGTCTGGTGGCGAAGAAACAAGATCAAAATGGGAAATGGCCGCTCGAGAACGTTCACCCCGATCGAGTTCACTTCGACATGGAAGGTGTAGAAGGCGAACCTAGCCGATGGAACACTCTCCGCGCCCTACGAGTGCTAGATTGGTACTCAACACGATACTGATATATCCAAAATTAATGAAGGCAGCCGGCATCAAGCGGCTGCCTTTTCCCTTTTAGCGAGCAGAATGCCCAATATCAGCAGAAGCTCCTTTTTTCCTATGGATGAAGCGACGATCGATGAATAAAGCGATAAGCAAAGATAAGACGCCGAGCAACACTGGTACGCCGAATGCTTCGATCGAGAAGGAACTACCTTTCAGATTCAGGTGTTCGGTAGCGCGATACTCGAGCCGCTTAGCGGCAAATTTCGCCGTCTGGATATCCTCCTGCCCGGCCAAATCCTCGAATGCGGGATCCATTGCAAATCTATTCGTCGCATCTCGGTGCAGGAACAACAATTTCGCGCTGTTGCCGCTGTTCTTCCATTGGTTGATGTCTTTCGAGGCAGTAGACTCGGCATTGGCACCGACGACTATCATTTTCGCCAGCTTCGGCACGTTAGTAGGTTGATAACGCGCAACAAGATTCAAGCCGTGCTTGGTTACAATTGGTTTGTTAGTGCTGGAAACGGTCAACGTCGTGGTCGTACCGGAAGCGGCGTACGTATCGAATGCGGCGGACAAATCCAGTTCATCGGCGCCGTTATATAGCAGCACGCCCGCTTTTACTTTGTTCCATTGATAAGCGTTGTTCAGTATGTACGTTATATCGCTCAATCCGGCAATGAAAGGCTTCATTTGCGGGTTTGTCACGTAATCATAAGAGGGATAGTTCATCCCTTCCGCTACTTTCTTCGCCGCCGCCTCGCCCAACTGCTGTGAGATGACGTAAAGCGCAGCATCGATGCCCGATGTCAGACCGGCAGAAGACACGATATTATCTTGCGGGACGTAGCGCCGATCTTTTACCCACTTGATTTCCGGATATTTGTTAATGAGTCGGTTGATGTCACCCCAGTGCGTTGCGGCCGATTTACCGTTCAACAAGCCGGTATCCGCCAGGTTTTCAGCTCCGTTGCAAATGGAGATCAATGTCGTTCTGGCGCCCGAGTGCTTACGAATCCATTCCCGAACAGGTGCATATTTTTTCTCGTCCAAAATCGGCATAAATGGAATGACGATTACGTCCGGGCTTTTGCCAAGCATCGCATCCATTTCGTCAAATGAATAATGCGGGACGACATCGAGTCCGCCGGTTAGTGATTTAATTTCGCGATCGGGGGCAACGCCGTATACATTGTATGCTTCAGTCATCGCAAACATCTCGTACGGGACGAGAAAATCGAACACTTCCGTTGATTCGTTCGCCAACAGCACAGCCACGGTAGGTTTGTTCAGGTCATATTTCGGCACCTGCACATCCGTTAATACAGGGGGAGCTTTATCGTATACCGACATTCCGGCATTCATCGTATTGATGAAACCGACCGCGCCTGTCCCCCCTACGACGACGGCAAAAACGATGAGATAGATCATGATGCGAAATACAGTTCTCACTTACTTCTCTCCTTCCAACTAGATTGCTTTCTTATAGAATTTAACAAAACAAGATGAACATATCATCTGTCTTTGGTTCGGTAGAGGGACTCGCCAAATGTTGGAGCTGTCACTGGACCTAAGTCTGTATTCTTTTTTTAGCATGACTCGATAGGGCTATAGATGAACTTGCAGATAACCCCTTCTATGGTATATTATACCATTGAAGGGGTCGGTTTATTGTCAATCGGTCATTCGTTATCAACACGGGATGGTGCCGAAGAGATGTACCCGGAGCAAGAGAGTATCGCTGAATTTCAAAGCACAGCCAAACCTTGCGAGCCCAAGTAAGGAAAGCTGGTCGATGCAGCAACCTGCAATCTGATCAAACTGCCATCATCCTTGATTTGAAATACGGAGACTGTGCCCTGATTGCCGTTAAGGGTGTAAAAATTGCGTCCGTCTTTACTCACACCAGCATCTATAGGTATGCCAGCAGGTGTGCCAACAGCTGTACTTGTAACGTACCCGAGTACCGTTAGCAAACCTCTGTCATCTATTCGGTAAGTGGAAATTGTGCCGCTTAAGGTATTGGTGGTATATGCATAACGTTCATTACTCGAAACTGCAACCCAGCAGGCTGTCTTCTGGCCGTTCTGCACAGATCCGCTAATAACATGAAGCAGCCCGTTGCCACTTATCGAATAGGAGGACAGCGCACTGGAAGCTACTTCCGTAACTAAAAGAATTCCTGAGGACAGGAAGCAAGCGCCTAAAGGTCTCGTACCATTCGATTGGTTAATGATGGGTCTTGCAACAGTACCATTTGGATTAACATGAAAAACACTGAGGAGGTCTGTAGTAAACTCAGTTACAACGATTTTGCTGCCATCTGGAGTGAATAAAACCTGTGCAGGCTGAGCGTTAATCGTACTTAGAGAATGGGTGGAACCCGGAATATTCATAAGCCGTCCGTTGTCCGCTACGTGAAAACCAGTGATATTGGATGCAAAATGATTAGCGGCATTTCCTACATTTGAAACATAGAGTAGATTGCCGAATACATTTACGCTATTTGGCTGTGCGCCTCCCGATGGTTTCACATCGGCGAGAACGAGTCCTCCGTTGTCGGTAATAATGAAGCTGCTGATACTATTGCTGCCTGCATTGACTGCAAATAAGAAACGACCATCACGGGATAAAGTTAGTGATCCTTGTGAGAGTAGGGGATCAATGCCGTCGTTTGCTGTTGCAGGTGAAACTTTCTTTGTCCCCGTACCTCTTCCATATGTTGGGTAGGCCCCCATAAAGGTAAGCATACCATTCACGTCTCTGTAAAAAGCAATGACTTCGTTCATTTGTTCCATATTGGACATGATGTAAACCATACTTGTTCCAGTAGATGTCGGCATGATCTGACTTTCCTCCTTAGAGCAGTACTAGCTCTTTGCTCTGCCTAAGATTATGCTTTCATTTAATAGTATTCAGCTGGGCTAATCACACATGACTTTTTACACAAAAAACATGTAGAATTAATAAAATCCACCAAGTCCTTTTATATACTTATAGTTGTTTGATATCGCGAACTATAAGGACTAGGTGGGAATAGACATAATGTTAAAAAAACGTGATTTGAACGAATGCCATACATTATTTAGCTTAATGATGGATCCTGAAGTGTTTCCATACGTCCGTTATAAATGTAAATTTTATGAAGAATATTTATTCGTGACCAAACAGTTGATCGTTGAAGAAGAGCTGGAGACGTGTATTTCAAGAACAATACTTGATGACATGGGACATCCGATTGGCACCATTGATTTATATGATATTGCGAATAAAACAGGCTTCTTGGCCACGTGGATCGGAACTCCTTATTTTGGAAAAGGGTATAACCAACGAGCGAAGGAATCCTTTTTTACTGAACTGTTTCTTGAACATCAGATCGAAACGGTATTTTTGAAAATCCGCAAACAAAATATTCGATCGAAGAAGGCGGTAGAAAAACTGCCGTATGCCAAATTAGCAAATGATATCCACCATGAAATATATCAATCGATCAATAAAGCGGAACAGATTTATGATTTGTATCAAGTGGAGCGGGTAGACTTTTTTGAATGCAGCAAATGTTTCATTAAACAGTTGGTATAAGTATCCATGACTAATATTGTGGAAGGGAGCCCTAATGAACAAAAACGTTAAATACATAATGTTAATTTTAATTAGCGGGTTGAGTTTTACCTTTAGCCATCAAGCATTTGCAACCATCGATTTAATGGCAAACAGCCAGCTAGTCGTTCTTTCGGAGACAAAATTGCTAGATGACTATAAGAATCCGAATTCGGTGGCAGGATCAGTTTCCGGTATTCAAATGTTAAGAGTTGCATGCAACTATCAGCAAGGAGATTGTTTGGCGAAGGAGAACGGCAAAGAATATATTCGCGTGAAAACGTGGATGGGAGAGAAATGGATTGAGGATGACAACAAAATCACTGCAGGCGGCTACTGGGAAACGGAAAGAGACATTACGATCGTTAATGAAATGAACATGTATGACCATCCCAATGTCGGTGTTTTCATGAATGAGTCGCCACAAGTGCTCAAGCCGCAAAAAGTCCATGTAACTGCGAAGTATCAAAATTTATATAAAGGGGCACGAACGGGTAGGGCGATGTTTGAGGCACCCATATGGTACCGTATTTCTACAGATGAATGGGGGGAGAAGTGGATTGAAAACCCGTTTATTCTTGAAGACGTAGTAGAGCAACCTAGTGACATGATCATTAAATTTAAAGGGAATGAACTACTTTATAATTACCCATTCGTTGGCTCAGGAAATGGCGTTCAAGCGAACCCAGGATTAGGTCAATTGGTTTCACGCGTCACGATCCATGCGGGAGCTGGAAGTGCCCAATGGTACAAGGTACAGTTGGAAGATGGAACGTTCAAATGGGCTTTAGCAAATTTATTGTTATATCCTTCTGAGAACGGACCGTTGACACAATTCGACCTTTCCAATGAGAAGATCAAATTGCGGACTGCAACGCGTTATTTTGACATTGATGGAGAATCAGGACCGACTTTGCAAAATTGGTTGCAGCCCGGTGACTATGTTGCCGACAAAATCAATAATGGGTGGGCACGCATCCAAACGCCGTACGGATGGAAAGTCGTTAATCTAGATCGGGCGCCACTCGAACGTCCTAACGGAATTACAGAAACAAAAGAGCAGGTCAAATTGACACCAGAAACAAAAACGTACTATTTTCCATTAACTGGGGAAGTTTGTCATGATGCTGGTACCTTTACTTTTCAAGATGCCCAGTCTTTTGAGAAATGGATTTCCCCACAAGGCGTTAGCTGGTATCATATTTCAACTTACAGCGGTATTGTATGGGTGCCGGAAAAACCGATAGCGCAATAATAATACATTGAATATCTGAATT
Organism: Paenibacillus sp. FW126-R14; assembly: GCF_058789495.1. NCBI lineage: Bacteria > Bacillati > Bacillota > Bacilli > Caryophanales > Paenibacillaceae > Paenibacillus > Paenibacillus sp. FW126-R14. Next base: position 35,772 of record NZ_JBYTBS010000058.1, read on the forward strand.
TTGAGCAAGAGCAGTGTATCATTCATTCTTATTTATTTGAACAGACCCTTTGGGAGGAAGCGTGGTCTTTCTCCCTCTCCAAGTCCCCGCATTCGCGCCCAACACTCCTGCGATAATGACAGCCGCGCCGATTAAGTGGTAGTAGGCAAGCTGTTCGTTTAAGAACACGAAGCCCCCAACAATTGAAACCAATGTTGCAAGATGATTGAACACGCTCACTTTCGATGCCTCCAGCTTCGACAAAGCGTAATTGCTGAGCAAGCTGGAAATGAGCGAGGAGAGTACGCCCAAATAAAGTATTGCCAACAGAAACACCGGGCTAGCAAACGGCTCAAAATAATGAGATAGCGTGCCTTCTGCCAAGTGCTGGCCGACGGCCATCAAGTTGAAGACAAGGAAGCCAATCACCGTCATCACATAAGTCATGGCAATCACATTCATGCGCGAAGTAAGTCTCCTTGCTAGCACGCTATATCCGGCTAAAGCTAGGGCTGACAAGAGAATGAGCAGTGTGCCTTTCATATTGGTTAGATCTATCGACGTACCTTTCATGACAAAGATGAAGATGACTCCCGCTACGGAGAGAAGCGTTGAAAGCTGCTGCAGCCTCGTAGTACGTTCCTTCAGGAAAAAAGCAGCCGCAACCATCGTGAAGATTGGCACCGTCGCGTGGATAATACCAGCCTCCGCAGAGGTTGTGAATCGCAAGCCAAAAGCTTGAAAAGCGAAGAACATCGACGGATATAAGACGGCAAGCGGAAGAATAGCGAGCACGTCCCGCGGCTTAATGTGAAGCTTCATCCACCCAAACCATACAGGAATGGACGCAGCGATAAAGGAGACGGTAAAGCGGTGAGCAAGGCTATCCAGCGGCGTTGCCACCGATAAAGCTAATTTTCCGAAAAGAAACGAGAGTCCTACGATCGTGGAATAGATAACGATCGCTGAATATGCGAATCGCTTTGTCTTGGAATCGATTTGTGGTGGTGTCATAACGTTTTTCCTCCTAGTGACTTTTTCTGATAGGAATATCGTATCTCCCAGCCGTGCATGATACAATAAAGAAAACTGCCATCTGTACCGTTACAGATGGCAAGCAAGGGGCTTGTCCGATGTACATGTATTTGAAGCTCATGAATGAGCTGGAGGAACTGATTCTGAAACAGCCGTATAAGGACGGTCAGAAACTTCCTTCGATCCGCAAGCTTTCGGAGCAGTACAGCTGCAGCAAAAGTACAATTATTAAAGCGCTGGACGAGCTGGAGAAGCGCCATCTCATATATGCGATGCCGAAGAGCGGCTATTATGTAGTTAAAGGGACAAATTCCGCCCAAGGCGAAGCGTCACCTATTTTGAACTTTGCGGCAGCTGCTCCTGATCCGGATGTATTTCCGTATTTGGATTTTCAGCATTGCATCAATAAAGCGATCGATACTTACCAGAAGGATTTGTTTGTTTATGGCACAGCGAAAGGAATGGCCTCCTTGATCGATGTCGTCCGCAAGCAATTCATGGGCTATCAGGTGTTTACCGAGGAGCGGAATCTGTTTGTTGTCTCCGGGGTTCAGCAGGCTCTGTCGCTGCTTGCAGCTATGCCCTTCCCAAATGGCAAGCAGAAGGTGCTGATCGAACAGCCAGGTTACCATTTGTTTATCGAATATTTGGAGACGCGTCGCGTGCCCGTCATCGGCATCGAACGCCGCTTTGCGGGGATTGATTTTGACAAGCTGGAGAAAATTTTTCGTACGGAGGACATCAAGTTTTTTTATACGATGCCGCGTTTCCACAATCCTCTGGGGAGTTCCTATACGAACAAAGAAAAGAAGAGACTTGCCAGGCTTGCCGCCAAATACGACGTATACATCGTTGAAGATGATTACCTCGCAGATTTCGAACAGGACAGCAAGGCTGATCCAATCTTTACGCATGACGATTCGTCTCATGTTATTTATTTAAAAAGCTATTCCAAAATTATTTTTCCCGGCCTGCGCATCGGCATCGCGGTCATCCCTGATCTGCTCGCTGAAGCGTTCCAGCTGTATAAGAAGCAAGACGATATAGACAGCTCCATGCTGTCGCAGGCTGCGCTTGAAATTTATTTGCGCAGCGGCATGTTCGATCGCCATCTTGCCAAAATCCGCAGCAGATACGCAGCAAGGGCGAAGCTGCTCGATGCTGCGCTTGCGAAGGAGGCTGCCCGCAGCGGCGGGGCTTTCCTCTATGAGCGCTCGAAAAATCCGTTCATTCATACGCATATTTTGCTGGATAAAGCGGTTTCCGCTACGCGTCTTATAGAAAAACTAAAGAGAGAATCGATCCTACTGGAGTCTTTGGAGCGGAATTATTTGCTGCATTTCGAGAGGGGAAATATCGTGAAGCTAAACGCAACCAACGTAAACGAGGAAGATATTGCGAGGGGAATAGAACGGATTAGCGCCATGATTGCCCAGTCCGCGAGCAAATAACGAATAAAGGAGCTGTCATTTTAGATGAAACAGATTACCCTTCGCCAATCCCAAAGTTCCGATGTTGAGACCATTGCTGATTTACGGGCCGTTGTATTACGAGATGATTTAACGAGGTTAGGAAGGTTTGATGAAGAGAAGGTTCGTCAACGATTGCGGAATTCATTTGATCCTGTTCACACATGGATCATTGAATCAGAATCTTCTTTTGTAGGCTGCGTAGCTCTTAAACCAACGTTAGAGGGTTATTTGTTGGAGCATTTTTATATTTCCCCCAATTACCAAGGTCAAGGGGTCGGTAGTTATGTGTTAAAGAGAATGCTTGAGCAAGATGAGGTAAAAGGAAAACGCGTATTATTAAATGTCTTGCAAGGAAGCTCTGCTAAACGACTATATGAACGGTTTGGTTTTCGAGTTGATAGCGAGGATCATATAGATGTTTTTATGTCTGTGGAGGTTTGATAGCCATGAGGAGTAAAAAGTAATGGGAAAAGTTAGTGCAGTAATACAAGATCCATATTATGAGCAGCCCTCTTGGTTATCAAAAGTTGAATATAGAGAAACCATTAATCTTTCAAGGTTTTCTAGGCCAGAAGATGCCGTTATGTTTTTTACGTTATTATGCGGGTTTAACAACGTAGAGGTAAATAAAGATCCTGTTGAAGTATTAAATGAGCTCATAAGCTTTGATGAAGTTGCAATAAGAGGTGGCTTAGCCTTTGAAGATAAAGATAAAGTAATACTTCCTAGCTGTTGTTGTGGGCTTGAGAATTGGAGGGAAGTGCTTGACGCGGTATTAAGTAGAAAAGATGTATGGCTTGGTCATGATCCATATCCTTCTTTAGAGTATGTAAATGATTCCGTAAGGGTCTGGTCTGACGATTTTTCAGGCACAATGAGAAAAGATGTATCGGAGCTAGAATTGCAGAAAATATTTTATATTGAATACAATCGAAACGATTTAATAAATAAGCTCAAAGCCATTGAGAAAGATTTATTGGAATTTTATAAGTATTCATTTGAGAAGGTACTATATATGGTCGACGATAAACAGAAAGAAATGTTGTTTTTGAAATATTGTAAGTGGTTTTATCTGGAGGTATGATAGGTGATTGTGGCAAGGAATCAATAACAACAAAGGATAAAAATTAATATCATATCTAGACAGGGAGGACGCAAAGGTAGGATGTTTAAAACTACCTTTTTTTGTTTGAGCTGTTGGGGATCAAAACGCAACTATTAATGAATTTACGGCGTCTAATAAAATAGGGATTATATGGTAATGGACGAAATTACGATGATAATTGGTGATAAATTATGAAAAGAATTGTAATAATGATGACTGTTGTGCTGATTTTCACAGGTTGCGATCTTTCAAGAGAGGTTAAGTCAATTCATACACCAAAGAAGATTACCGATGATGATACACCACTCTTACTCCCCTTGCCCGAACCTATCTCAATTCTAGTTCCACTACTTGACATTACGTATATCGATGATAAACAATATCCGGATCCTACTCAAAATAAAGCAGTTAAAATAATTAACGAAAATACAATGGCCATCAATAATCGCGATAAAACTAAGTTTCTTGCAACCTTTGCTTCTAGTTCAAGTGGTGATGAATCACGCCTAGTGAGCAGTTACAATTATATTACTGAGTTTCAAAATGAGTATATTCTCAACACGGAGAATATTAAATTTAATCAAGATGCTAATGGGAGTGGCCCAAACGAATACGGAGTTACTCTGGTGAGAACGATCTATTTACATAGCAAAAATGAAACAAAGCAAGAAACATCAACTTATTACTTCAAGAAAGTTAAAAATCAACTGGAATTATTCGCAATAGATTAGGGGAGTGATGGATTCTGAGAAAATTTGTTCTTGGTCTAATGTGCGGAATGTTAGTACCAATGGCGATGTATCGGGATACAAGAAAGTTGAATTCCATATTATTGAGACCAGAGAAGGGGTTAAAAAGGTAGTAAATTCGTTATATGATCAAGCGGTTCAAAAGAATAGCACTGGAATTTATAACATTTTAAAACCTGTCAATAAAGAACAACGAGATCTTTTATTTTTGCAAGTCATGCAAATCGCTTTTATGCACGATTCTTCTGTTGTGAAACTTATTATGGCAGAGTTTTTAAAGTTTCCAATCGATATTAATAACCAAGATAAAGAAGGGGGAGATACATCTCTACAGTATGCCGCTACTTTTGCCCCTGATCTTGTACCCCTCCTTATACAATCAGGAGCTAATGTGAACCTTTCTAATCATTCGAAATTAACTCCATTAATTTTAATGAGTTCTAGACAAAGACCAGATCTTGTCAAATTGCTGATCGATGCAGGCGCTGATGTAAATGCAAACTCTGATACTGGATATACTCCACTTTTAGCCGCACTACGTCCAATGTTTGGAAACTACACAGATAAAACCGCTGAGAATCTTGAATTGCTTCTTAAAGCTGGTGCTAACGTAGATGTGAGCTATGAGGAAGGTGGAACGCCCTACTCGATCATGGAATATGTTTATCCAGATGAGCTTAGACAAAGATTGATCAATCTTTTAGATGCCTACAATAAATGAAGAAGTGTTTGTTAGTAATAATCAAACCGATTGTTTAGGAAGGGCGTGTTTGAATTGAAGTTTTTTAATAATGGGCTATACGTACTTTATGCAATTATTTTAGCTGGCATATCTATTTTCACCCGAGAAATAATTACTTTTATTATGTTGGGATTTGTTTTCATGGTTTTGTTGAATATTAATTCTACCTTGCAAAAGATACTTGCAAAAATGAATAATGACAAAGCACCTCAGGACATATTCTTCAAACGAAAAAAATCTGAGGAGTGAACATTTGGCGAATATCAATCGATAGAGTTCAATCAGCCGGGATACATATCCACGCACATGAACAAAATATTACATACGATACATCGTAATTTAATTTGATTAAGAAGGTGTATCAGAATGTCATGTTCGTGTGGATGCGGCGGAAAGAAACGCAACAAACCGGCTAGTAAAACTACCCGTATGGTTAGTGTCAGAATTGGAAATTCCATTTCTCGATCACAGGAAATGCCGAACCATGCAAGCCATTAATCGCGGTAGGAAAAAGTTTTGCCGAAGCCAGTGCTTGTCTGTTGAAAAATCATTTTTTTGTAGCGGGCACATCAGAATTAAGTACGGCATTTACAAGAATCCGTGACCTTAGGGGTGGGAAACATTTACATTAATTTTGATGTACGTTGCACTTGATTTTATGTAACAAATAATTATAATATGTTTAAGTGATTAAACAAATGAACGGAAGGTGGAGACCGTATGAGCCAACAAACCGAGCATGTTCTGCAACAATTTAAAGAGTGCATCCCGCTGCTGGAAGTGTTGACTGATGTGAACCGGCAAGCCATTATTATGCTGCTGGCACAGCACAAATCAGGACTCAATGTCAATACGATAGCGGAGCATATCAATCTGTCCAGGCCGGCCGTCTCCCACCATTTGAAGGTGTTGAAGCAATCTGGTTTTGTTAGCTCCGAGAAAAAAAGCGTGGAAAATTACTATCTGTTGACGGTTCTCAAACCTCTGGAACAGCTCAAATTACTAATTGCGGCCGTCGAAGCTGAGTGCAATAAGTCTCAATAACAAAATAAGGAATGGAAGTTCCTTTTTGCACTATCGGTTTATATGTTTAAACCAATAATCTAACTGGAGTGATTAAAGATGAAGGCCATGGTCATTGAGAAATACGGAAAAAAAGCCCCGTTAATGATGACAGAACATCCGACGCCTGAAATCGGAGAACATGATGTGCTCGTGGAAATTCATGCAGCCAGCTTAAATCCGATCGATTTTAAAATAAAAGAAGGAAAAGTAAAATTCCTGTTAAAGTATAAGTTTCCTCTAATCTTAGGAAATGATTTCTCCGGAGTTGTTGTTAAAGTTGGCAAACAGGTGAGTGCATTTAAACCTGGCGATGAAGTTTACGGGCGACCCCGCAAAAACCGGATCGGCACATTAGCCGAATATATTTCTGTACACGAAGAAGATATTTCGCTGAAGCCGCAAAATCTTAGCTTTGAAGAAGCGGCATCGGTACCGTTGGTCGGCCTAACGACTTACCAAGCTTTCTCAGAAATTTTGAAACTTCAAAAAGGTCAAAAAATTTTGATTCACGCAGGCTCAGGAGGCGTGGGCACCTTTGCTATCCAGCTGGCCAAGCTGATTGGAGCTTTTGTCGCCACAACAGCAAGCGATAAAGGTTATGAATTAGTCAAAGCGCTAGGTGCCGATCTGATTATTAATTATAAAAAAGAAAATTTTGAGGAGATGCTTACGGGATATGACGCTGTTTTTGATACTTTAGGCGGAGATATTTTGGAAAAATCATTCCAGATATTAAAACCAAACGGACAAATAGTATCCATCTCCGGCCTACCAAACGCAGCATTTGGAAAAGAAGAACAATTGGGGTGGATGAAAACGGCCGTTTTGTCCATCGTGAGCCGAAAGATCACAGCACTTGAGAAGAAGAGCCGGACGAGATATCGTTACCTTTTTATGAAACCAAGCGGAGTTCAATTGAAGGTATTAAAAGAGTATATGGAAAGAGGTCACATTAAGCCCATTATTGATAAGGTGTATAGTTTGGAAGATGCCGATCAGGCGCTTCATTATCTTGAAAGCGGAAGTGCCAAAGGAAAGGTCATCATTCGAATAAAGTAATCCCATTTTATGGTATCATAATTTAGAGTGATGATGATTGGGGGCTAGAAAGATGAATGAGCAAATGGTCATTGAACAATTCAAACAGGCGGTCATGAGCAATGACACGGCCGCGACGAGACGATGCCTAAACGAGCATCCTTTTCTGGTCAAGCAAATTAACGAGCCGTGGTTCTCCTTCGAAACACCTGCGATCGTCGCTGCAGCAGCGAAAGGCAATCGCGAAACCGTGGATATATTGCTGGAGTACGGCGCAGATTTGAATGCAAAAAGCAGTTGGTGGGCCGGGGGGTTCGGGGTTTTGCATCATGGCCATCATGAGCTTTCCCGTTATTTGATTGGGCGAGGGGCTTCCGTCGATATTCACGCTGCGGCAGCGCTCGGTATGTTTGATGCAGTGAAAGAAATTGTAGAGAAGAATCCTGCAGCCGTCAATCAACGCGGACCCGATGGTCAGGTTCCGCTTCATTTTGCCACTGAATATGAAATCATGGATTATCTGCTCGACCGCGGCGCCGATATCGATAGGCGCGATATCGATCATGGCAGCACCCCGGCTCAGTGGGCGATCGATGACGAGGCTAAATGCAGGTTTCTCATTGGGCGCGGCGCGGCTGCGGATATTTTTATGGCGATCAATATTGGAGATGCCGAGCTGGTCCACTCTTTCATTCGTTCCGCTCCTGAGTGCCTTCAAGCTCAAGTAGGGCGGGGCAGCTTCACATCAGGCGATTCGAACGGTGGACATATCTATGTATATAAAATAGGTCCAAATACGAAGCCGTTTCATCTTGCAGCGCGGCGCAATCATCCCGAGATCGTGGATCTGATTGCGAAGCACAGTCCTCCAAAGCAGCGTCTGCTGCTTGCGTGCATGCTGGCCGATCCGGTGGCCGTGAAAACTCTGCTTGAGCAGGATTCGAATTTGTTTCCGTCACTCGCGTTCGAGGATCTGAGCGTAATCGCCGATGCCGCATGGAACAATGAGGTTGAAGCCGTTCGTGTGATGCTCGAAGCCGGGTTCCCTGCGGATTCCCGCCGCGATAGCAGCGATTTTACAGCGCTTCATAACGCGGCTATGAGAGGAAACGACCAAGCGGTACGGCTGCTACTTGCGCATGGCGCATCCGTTCACTTGACCCACGGGCACGGCGGCGATGCATTAGGCTGCTGCAAATGGGGAGCTGTACACATTCGAGATGCGGCCGGGAATTATCCGGCGGTGGCTGAACTCCTCATCCAAGCTGGTTCTCGGGAAAGAGGGAGAAATGAATAAGTTATCCTTTTTCATTATTATTGCGATAGTAAATCTAAGTGGCTGTTCGATAACACAGGAGCCAAATGATCCCCCTTTACAGTCCCCAGCACCATCAATTAGTAGTGAAGTAGTCAATACGATTGAAACGACTAGTTCACCAACTGTGAAACCTGTGGAAACTCCTGTAAAGGAAAAAGAGATCAATAAAATAACGATTGAAGAAGCGATTCAACTAGTCAAATCGAAATTGGATGCGGAAGCAATTAGAGTTTCAAATATAAGAGAAGATGGAGTAGATAAAGAAGGGAAGTATGTAATTCGCCAATCCAGTCAGGCAACTACTACAGTAATAGAGTGGTACCACGTTGACCCCGTTTCTAAATCGATAAGTTGTCAAATACTTAAAGATTCATGTTTAACAGAGAACACTCATTTATCCATATCAGAGATAAATAAGAATTTTAATAAGGAACAGAGTAAAGCGTTAGAACTAGCCAGTGACTTTGCTCAGAAAAATTTAACTGATCTAGGGTATATGAAAGATCTTACATATATTGAATTAAGAAATGAAGCAGAAAGAGTATACACGTTTCAAGTCTATAACCCTGGTTCAGGACAAACTGAAACGATAGATTGGTTGACAGTTGATCTTGAGAAAAATGCTGTATCTGCTATGTTTAATAAAGAGCCTAATAATAAGAAATAAGCTAATGATTGGAACATAGAAGACCCTCAGCGCGTTGCTGTGGGTCTCTTTTAACCATTTTTAGATATCAAGTTTACGGTTAGCAATCCACTTCACCATTTCAGGGTCGCGATGCGAAAAGAACAGGCTTTGTTTCGTATCTAATGAAGTGATCGTCTCCATATCCTCTTGGCTCAATTTAAAATCAAAGATGTTGAAGTTTTCGATCATTCTTTCTTTACGGACAGACTTTGGAATCACAACGACTTCTCTTTGTGTCAACCACCGTAAAACCACCTGTGCGACGGATTTATGATATTTTTCAGCTATGGATTCCAATAACTCATTCTGAAATAAGTTATTTCTTCCTTCAGCAAAAGGCGCCCAAGATTCGATTTGAACACTATTTTCTTGCATGAATTGTGCATTTTCAATTTGTTGGTTGAAAGGATGCGTTTCAACTTGATTAACAGCAGGAACGATATGATTATGAATGATTAAATCAATCAGACGATCCTCATGGAAATTGCTAACGCCAATTGAACGGACTTTTCCTTCACGATACAATTCCTCCATAGCGCGCCAGGAACCATGCACATCGCCGAATGGCTGATGAATTAAATATAAATCCAAATAATCCAATTGCAATCTTTCTAATGATTTTCTAAAGGCATTTTTTGTACGCTCATAACCAGTATCCTGCACCCAAAGTTTCGTTGTAATAAATAATTCCTCTCTCGCTACGCCACTCCGTTTGATTGCTCTGCCAACAGCTTCTTCATTTAGATAAGAGGCAGCTGTATCAATAAGCCGATAGCCTGCCATAATAGCGTCATATACGCTTTGTTCGCATTCATTTTGATCTGCAATCTGATATACACCAAAACCAAGGATCGGCATCTCAACCCCATTGTTCAAAATTACTTTCTGCATATTATATCCTCCGATTTTTAATATGACGTACCGATCATCACATTCTTATTATGCACCAAATGACAAAGAGACCGTTATCCCATTCGTGCCAAAGGTTTGCCTAATCCTCTCACAACCACTTATTTATCAGACAAATATGGACTATAATCGAACTATAAAAAAATAGAAACAAGGAGAATCAAATGTCGGAATTAGTCTCTAAACAACAGGATGAGCTTATTAAAATCATAGAACGCTATGCACAAAAAGACGGTGTACATCCTACTGCTATTCCGTCCTTATTTTTCATGCGTGTTTCGAATACGGCTGAACAAAGTCATGGCGTTTACAAGCCTTCCTTTTGCATGGTGGTCCAAGGGGTGAAGGAGGTTTGGCTGGCACAGGAGCTTTTTAGGTACAGTCCTGCCGATTACCTTGTTGCATCCGTTCACTTGCCTGTTACCGCGAAAGTCACTGAAGCTACGGCCGATGTTCCCTATTTGGGCTTCAAACTTGAATTTACACCAAGTCAAATCTTAGAGCTTTTACAGGATTCTGAATTTCGTGTTGATCTGAAACAGAATTCGAAGCGGGCGATGTATGTCAGCCAGATCGAATCTTCCTTGTTAGATTCAGTCATCCGGTTAGCTCGATTGCTTGATAATCCGATAGATATTCCGGTGCTTGCTCCGCTGTTTATAAAGGAAATTCTTTATCGGGTGCTGCAAGGCCAGAACGGGGTTATTTTGGAGCATATTGTGATGGAAGGAAGTTCAACCCATCGAATCAAAGATGTGATTGAACAAATAATGAGTCACTATGACAGGCCGTTACGGATCCAAGAACTTGCCGAACTAGCGAATATGAGTGTTTCTTCGTTTCATAGACACTTTAAAGAAGTCACTGCGATGAGCCCACTTCAATTTCAAAAACAAATTCGGTTGCAAGAAGCACGGCGTCTATTATTAACGGAAGCGGGAGATGCATCTGAGGTTGCCTACCGGATAGGGTACGAAAGTGTATCCCAGTTTAGCCGTGAATATACTCGCATGTTTGGCTTTCCTCCCAAAGCTGACAAAAAGCGCTTGAAAGAAACATATGACCAGGCACAGGTAATTACTACCCAAAAATCACAAGTGTGAGATTTAGGTCAATTTTTTTAAGGAAGAGGTTAAATAATTGCGATCCATTTCCAAATTATAACATCTATAATGGGTAATGAGATCGGAGGTTGTATGATGAAGCTAAGTAAAGTGGGGCTACTTATAATTAGTATTTTATCTGTATTATTGTGTATTCTCGGAGTAACAAGCTTAATAATCTCATACAAAGTAACTTCTTGGATTAAAAATATCGAGCAAATTAAATT
>NZ_JBYTBS010000059.1:0-45863 GCF_058789495.1 Paenibacillus sp. FW126-R14
AAAATATAGGGGTCAATAGAATTTGAAATTTTATTTTATATAACAAAAAATACAGTGAATTTTTATTTCTTTTTACGACAAAAAAAGACATTACTCCCTTGTTCTCTTGTCCATTGCCGAATCCCTCCCTCCTGCATTTGATAAGCATACAGGTTTAATTTCCGAGGAAGGGAGATGGTTTATGATGAGATATGTCATCATCAATGCTGACGATTTCGGCATATCGCCAAGCGTCAATAAAGGAATTATAGAAGCGTTTCAGGCAGGCGGGATTACGAGTACAACCCTCATGGTGAATATGCCCGCATTTGAAGAAGCCGTCCGTCTGTCTCGCCTGCATCCAGGTCTCGGTGTCGGGCTCCACTTTAATTTAACTTACGGCAGACCTGTGTCGAGCCCAGGAAAAATCCCTTCTCTAGTGAGGGAGGACGGGAGCTTCCAGCCAATAAACTCGACTTCCACGCGTGAAGAATGTGATATTGAAACGGAGCTTAATGCCCAGTGGAATCGTTTCCTTGCAACAGGTCTCAGGCCCACGCATGTAGATTCGCATCATCATATTCATCAAAATTTCCCGGCTGTTTTCAGAGCGATGACTCATCTTGCGGTAAAAGAGAACATCCCTATGCGGCGCTCGCAAACGCCTCACGAGGACATTCATCCCTCTCCTTTGATGACGGACCAACTCCTATTGGACACCTATGATAAGCAGGATGGCTTGCACCGGCTGCTCCAATATCTGCACCAGCTGCCGGAAGGCACAACGGAAGTGATGTGCCACCCCGGCTATATCGACAATACGCTGCGTAACATCTCCGTATGGATCGAGCCCCGGAAAGCGGAGATGATCGTTTTTCGCGATCCCATGGTAAAAACGACTTATGAAGCACTGGGCATTCAGCCTATCCATTTCGGCATGCTTCGTTCAATTCCCCCAATAGAAACAATTGGTCCATTAGAGTCAACAGAAGTATTAGATGCTCCACAAACATTGGTCCCCCTGGATGTCAGCGCCCAACAGCCATCCATCGCCGTTCGAAAACGAAAAAGAAAACCACGCTTACGCGTGCTCAAAAGCAAACGCAGAGGACTTAGAATTGTATCCTCAAAAAAGAAAGCGACGCGACTGAAATCCAGAACCAAGCTTCGTACCACCCGCATCAAAGTGAAAAAAACAAAAAAACGAGCTACGCCAATAAATAAGGTTAAGCCTCTTATAACCTTTACCCGTAACTAGCTTAGAGTTGGAAAGAGCACCCTATTCCTAAAGGAGCAGGGTGCTCTTCCATGTCTTCACTCAGTAATTCGGATGCCCGTAGTAATATTGTCCTTGCGGGTAATAATGCTGCGCATTCACCTGCTGTTGTTGCTGCTGTTGCGGCGATTTCTGCAAGCACTCATCCGTCGGCCCGATAATGATGGTCTGGTTATGGAGAGGTTCCAGCGCTTTCCTCAACAGCGCAGGATCTAAGCAATACGTGTGCGCAAGTACTTCAATCGGCGTTTTGGTCAAAATGTCGGACCCGAAAATATACTCCGGATAAGGAGCATCAAAGATGGCGAGCAAATGCGTTTGATCCTCTAACGCTACTTCCCAATGCCACCAGCCTTGCGGGATATTAGCGACTTGACCGGGTTTAATCGTCAGCGTTATAAGTTGATTCGTAAACGGGTTAATGAGAGAGACCATCGCTGAACCCGCTATGCAGTATACCAGCTCTGAGGCGTTCTGATGATAGTGCGGTTCAACGACATGTCCTCTGCTCAAATAAATATCTAGAAGCGAAACGTTGCCCAGCGTATTTAGATTATCCCGGCCTAGCCGATTAATGAAATTTTCTGCATTTCTGGTCATTAACCGGTTTGCGTTCAGATCAAAAAAATATTGAAGATCCGGTCTTTTATACTCCACATAGGGGTCTTTCACCATGTTCCACTCCAATCGTTAGCACTTGTATGCAATCATACTATTCGATTGAAATGGATGCGTGACAAATGCCTAGTTTAAAACTTCAACTCGGCAATGGCTTTCTTATATGTATCGATTCTCGCATAATCAGCATCAGTAGGCTGCGGAATTCGGCTTAAATCGCAATTATCCTCGAGATCCAGAAGCTTCACCTTCGTTGCAAGCGGGTTAATCTTAATTCGCTTAATAAATCCTTCATACGTTTCATCCGCTCTCCTTGTCAGACAATCCAGAGCTTCAATGACGTTCAAGCTGAACCCTTCATTTTTCAAATCAAACAACGTCACATTCGAATCCTCTACGACATCGTGCAAAACGGCTACAATAGACTCCTCCGTCGTCTTCGATCTGCTCGCTAACCGGATCGGATGTAGAATGTAGGGGTTTCCCCCTTTATCGGTTTGACCGTCATGCGCTTTAGCGGCAAGCAAAATAGCTCTAGTTAGCGTACTCATTTCTTTCTGCACCTTCATTCCGTAAGATATGACTCAGCTGGATGCCCCGCTCTGAAGTTCCCTTACTCCAGCAAGTAAGACATGAGCATCTGCTGTACTTCAATATGATGTTTGTCCAACCATTCATTTCTGGTTATGAACTGCTTGAGAATGTAGTTGAAGTTATGTTCAATGTCTGCCCCTGCATGGTGCTGACCGACATAAATATACAGAACAGCAAGGTGATACACTTGTGTCAGATTCTGCAATTGTTCTAATTCGGGCAGAGTGTGTTTCCGGTAAACGGAATAGCCCTTAACAAAAGCTTCCGCCATTTCCATAGAGCCGTCCGACATCTGAAGAATATGATTCAGGCAAATCGCAAACTCCATAAAGCTGGTGTCTAGCGATAGGAAATCAAAATCCAGAACTCCGCAAATCCGATTGTTTTGAGATAACAAATTGAAAATTAACAAATCATGGTGTACAAGCTGAATCGGCAGCTCTTTTAATTTGCAGGCATTCATATCGGTCAATACGACCATTTCCTGATAAAAATTCAAACTCGATTCAGGAATGTGAAACGAAGGATTTTTCATAAAAGCTGTTACGGCCTGGCGAGTAGCAAAGGGGTGAATCCTGTACATGTCCGAAAATGATATTCCGCGGTAATCGAGCCGATCGATATCGCATTGACCAAGTGCATGCGCGATTTCCCCGGCAACGCGTCCGATTTCGGCTGCATCCTCGATGCTTGAAATAGGTTGAGTACTTCCATCCAGATAGGATACAACAGCTCCTAATGACCCGTCAGATAATCGTACAAACCTGTCTCCTGTTTGAGTAGGAATGAAAACAGGCACTTGAAAGGAGAGACCGCTTTGACTTAGCCATGTTGTAATCTTTGCTTCCAATTCGATGCTTTCTATATGTTTGGTATGACGATTGTAAATCCGGAGAATATAGTTTTCACCATTTATTTTTACTATTTTAGTTACATTGGTCAGTCCGAAAGGCACAGGTTCAATTTCATAGATAGGCTGCTCAAAATAATTGCTGAGTAATTCCTCGAATTGATCTTGCATAAGTCCCCCCTAACTTTCAATAGATGCGGCAACCGCATTATGAAAGCAATCCCGCAGCCGCACAACGGACTTCTCTCGTCCGAAGTGTACCCGGTTGGTCAGAAGCACCGCAAAAACACTTCGCTCCGGGTCCAGCCATACGCTAGTCCCAGTGAAGCCCGTGTGGCCGTAGCTCTGTGGCGAAAACAAATCGCCGGAAGCGTCCCAAACATCACCCTTCCGCACCCAGCCGAGACCACGGTTTGCATTCGCCATGCCTTCCGTATAACTGCGCGTCGCAGCTGCAACAGACGCGCCTGAAAGCACATGGCCGCCACCTTCGAGCTGCCCGTTGTTAAGCCACATAGCCGCATATTTCGCCACATCTTCCGCCGTCGAGAAGACTCCCGCATGACCGCTGACGCCACCCATCGCCCACGCATTCTCATCGTGCACCTCGCCCCAGCGATAGGCGCCGTTCATGAACTCGGTTGCTGCGATTCGCGGTTTCAATACCGCAGCAGGTCGATAACCCGTATCGCGCATCCCAAGCGGATCGAATACATAACGGCGAGCCGCCTCATCAAGCGGCAAACTGTGCAGCAGCGCAGCCAATTCACCAAGAATTATATAATTGATATCACTGTACATATAGCCATCGCCGCAAGGATAGGTCAAGCTCTCTCCAAGTACGGCTGCCTTGATCTGCTCCGGCGTCCAACCATGCGAGTGCAAATCTTTATAGTTCTTAAACCCGGATGTGTGCGTTAGCAAATGCATCACCGTCACATCCTCCTTCCCATTCGCCGAGAACTGGGGGAAATACCGGGAAATGTGATCCCTAAGCCGAAGCTCGCCGCGTTCGATGAGCTGTAAAATTAGCGGCAGTGTCGCCATCACTTTAGTCAAGGAGGCACAATCATAAATCGTGTCTTCCGTTACTTGCAGCTTCGTCTGCTCAGAAATAATCGAATGTCCTGCCGCATAGGTTCCAACTATGGCATGATCCCGGCCAACGAGTGCTACGCCGCCGGGAATATGGCCGGCTTTCACTTCATGATCCAGCAGCCGGAAAGCTTGCTGCAATTTACTTCCATTAATCCCCTTCTCTTCTGGGGAGGATTTGGGCAATTGATTTTCGGATTTCATATCGAAGCGAAGCCTCCTTATAATCGGGTATTTCTCTATTTCGAAATAAATGTTCGAATCCCTTTTTGCTGCCGCTTTTTTCGCAAAAGAAAAACCTGTGACCAGGCCAACATAGTCGTTGAACCGGGCACAGGTATTGGTTAGTCAAAAAAACGACGGGATGGCCAAGATCCCTGCAGCTTGCGGATGTACATGATTTGGCCCGTATGATAAGCGTCATGCAGGATAAGACTGTTCACCCAGTTTCCAGTGGGATGCATTCGATTCGGGTAAATATGCTCAAAATCGCTCTCTTCCCAACTCGCCATGCGTTCACGTATGCCTTGATGAACGGCTTTCAAGCGAGCCAGCGTTTCTTCCCAAGCTTCACTTGAGGAAGCCTCTACAACAAACGTATCGTCATTGGTCGCTTCCGGATATTCGGTTTCTTCGCCAGTCATTCTATACAGCAAACGTTCTTTATAAAAAATCAAATGATGAACAGTTTCCCAAATCGTATTGACGTGCTCGCCGGCCGGCCGCCAGTTGGCTTGCTCAACAGTCAAGCCTTTGAGTGCGTCCGTAAGCGGCGGATACCAGTCTTCCTTCTCATAGCAGCTGTCCCAGCCGTGAAGCAGAAGCTCGATTTTGTTCATTATACATCCTCCTATATTCAATTATGTAACCATCAAAATAACTTTAACAAGTTACAAAAATAATTTACCATGAAATGGTATGAGGGTCAAGTAACTGGCTAACTTTATTTTAAGGTGTTACACTAGCTGTAAAAAAAGAATGAGGATACATACTATGCTCTGGGATGATTTTATAAATAGCTTGCATCATGATTGGAGAGGCGACGGTGCCGTTGATGACCGGCTGGACAATCCTAAATGGCTGGATAAGTGGCTGCAAAACCATCATCTATCCGTAGAAGAGCCTCCTACTCCGCAGGAATTGCTTGGCTTGAAGGAATTAAGAACACTCATGTATCGGATCGTGACACAGTTTACAGCAAATTCCTTGCCTGACGAAAAGGATATTGCAGCCCTCAATTCCCTTATGGCGCAAGGACCGGTAATTCGCCGGCTGGCAAAGAACGGGGAACGTTATCGCTTGGAGTGGGACGCTCAAGATCGGCAATGGCCGCAAATTGAAGCTGAAATCGCCGCTTCCATGGCTCAAATGATCGCTGATGGCGAACCGTCGCGGATTCGCATCTGCGATAACCCGAGCTGCCTGTGGGTGTATGTCGATGAAACGCGCAATCGCTCCAAAAAATATTGCGACGACAAGATGTGCGGCAATCTAATGAAGGTGCGCCGTTTTCGCGCGCGACAAAAAGCCGCTGCCGATGTATCCACGCATGAGCATGAATAACAGCAGCAACATGAAGAAAAGAGGGACGGCTCATTAGCCGTCCCTCTCTCGTTATTACTCCAGAATCAGACTTGCGATTGCTGCAAGATCGAGAATATCAATTTTGTTGTCATGGTTATAATCAGCCAACTGATACTGATTCCAGTCCGAATCGGAAGCATTTTTGCCATAAGCTGCCGCTACGATAGCCAAGTCACCAATGCTGATACGTCCGTCTCCGTTCAAGTCTCCCGGAATGCGGATGATCACCTGTGCCGTAACCAGCACGTCATGCGACGCACCGTTTACTTGCAATTCGGCACCTAAGTTATTCGCGATCACAACCTTATTCACGGACATAGTTGTATTCGTATCTTGGGTCATAGACTTGGCAGTGAAAGTGAATTTCAAAGCGTCTTCATTAGGATGGACGGCATGGTCTGCTCCTTGGCTGGCAGCCAGGATTCGGACGCGGCCAGGCGCCTCTTCTTTTTTGGAAACGACCCCAAATCCAGGCTTCGCGGAAGCAATCGAAATCAGATCCAACTTTGATGAATCATAATTGAGTGTCAGATCCTGCGCATAAATGCTCTGATACGTACTATCGGTTACATTTCTGAGCACGTAAGTTACATCAAAAGACTGACCTGCTTGTATGGTATTGACTCCGCTCAGGTCTGAGGTTGGAACCGACGGATTGACGGGAGTATCCATGTCTTCGCCGGTAAAATCAATTTCGCTCATAGAAGTAAATGTTTTCGATGGATCTGTATTGTAGGTTCCGGTCACTACGAATTTCACATAGCGGCCTTGCACGGACTTGTCCAGGGAAACATAGTCCTTATACAGCGTCCCTGTCCAAGTCTTGCCGAACGTGCCTGAAGCCTTATTCTTCGAATCGCTCAAGTAGGAAGGATCGCTTAAGTCGGCCAGTTGATCAGAAGCGTACAATTCGAATGTCTTAGGGAATTCCATCGCGGTTTGACTAAGGCGGCTCTTTCTTTGAATGCCGTTAAGTTTATAGGTTTTTGCCATGTCAATAATGACCGTATGGGGAAAAGGAGCTGCGGGAGCTTCCCATTTGGAATGCCAAATCGTCGTATCCTGATCGTCCAAAATGTTGCTTGCAAACGCGCTCTCATTGTCCGCATAAGAGCTGAAGGAACTAATCGTGAACGCCTTTTTCGGAATGAACGTGTAAACAACGTTGTCCTTGGCATTTTGCAAGGCCCACATCAAATCAAGATAGGCTTGATCGATTGAAGGCGCATCGTTGCTTGCGGTCAAGGCTTTTGCAGCGGTGAGCCTGTCGTCTAATTCATTTTTCACTTGCACTGGAACAGACATTCCCGCGGTTGCTGCGACCTTCGCCACAAATTGTTCCGCCTCTTGAATCTTCGCAGTCAACTGATCGAACGTGTACCAAGTTGACGACACGTATGAATCCGACAGCGCCTTGGCTTCTGCAGCAGTTAAGGCACGCTTCCATATTTTTAAATCGTCCATCGTAACAGTTGCCCCGCCATAGCCTTTATTGCCGTCTGCGCCGATGATGATGTGATAAGGAGTGTCCATGCTGGAGCTGCCTAGAGCGGATATGTCCTTGGATGCTTTCTGGACACCGTCCACATAGGTTGCGGCTGTCTTGGCTGCCCTGTCGACCGTTATTGTGTAGAGGTGCCATTCTGTTCCCACACCGGTAGCAGAGTAATCAATGCGGTTAGTGCCGTCAGCCATATTAAGCGTCATATTGTTCGCAGTCGCAGGGCCGATATACCAACCGGCGTTTTTGCCAGAAGCCCAGTTTTTATTGGAAATGACCGTCTGATCCCCTGCCAAACTGCCCGTATGCCAGAACGACACGGTAAAGCTGCCGTTTCCGAAATTAACGTCGGGTCTGTTGCCCAGATCGATATAATTGCCATTGCCGGCCGCGATGCTGGCGGCTTTCCCGGATTTGCCCTCGACGAAGGAGACACTCCCGAAACTAGAGGCCAGACTTGTTACCCCTGAGGCGTTGTCAACCAAATTATCTTCAAACCTCATGTCGGTCACGAGCTGATTCCACATCGTGCTGGGGTCGATCGGCGTCAATTCCGGCGCCGTGCCGTCGGTTTTAAATAATGTTTGTAAAGCTGAACTTTTATTTCCGTAGGCATCCACAGCCGTAACGGTCACAACGTAGGAGGTAGCCGGATTGAGTTCTGCCATAGGAATATTCATTTTGTTCGGAATCGGCGAAAAATAATAATCTGACAACACGCTGTATGATTTGGCGATTTCGCCTGTTCGCTTATTCATCACTTTGATCTCGTAATGATGCATGGACTGATCGTCCTTGGCTTGCCTGAACGAGAGAACCGGCACGTTATCCGCTCCCGGTTGCATCCGGATTTCGGAATTCGCAGGAAATTGAGGCGCCGTTTTGTTGCGGTTGCCCGTTGTATACGTAAAATTGTTTTTTATTTCATCATTCGAATTTCCTTGCAGCTTGATAACCCATTTCTTGCCCGCTAATGCACCTGCACTCGTGTACGGCGGACCGGCACCGGCTCCTTGCCACTTTCCACCGATATAAATGGAGCCTTGATCTCCGTTATACTCTACTCGTTCAATCTCTACGCGATCCTTATACACCTCAATGAATTCAGATTGGCTGACTGGGAATTCGAACCGTCCGTCCACTAAGCCTTCTTCCGTTACGGCTGAATTTCCGTGCTCTGTCTCGATATACGACATTGACCCTAGGTTGACCGAAGTGAAGTCTTTCTGATAAATAGACCTGTCATCGTTGATGTTCAAATGCGAGTGGCCGGATAGGACGATGACTTGCGGATAATCTTTCAAATCCGTATACAGATTTAGGTTTGAGGACTGCTGACCCTCCATGACTGTTCCTGTAACTGGATGGTGCAACGTAACGAAGATCGGCTTGTTAAGATTCGCCGGATCGGCTGTCAGTGCCGCGAGCCTGCCTTTCAGCCAGTTCCTTTGTCCTGTATCGCCGTTATAATTGTTTCCATTCAAAAAGAAGAACGAATAGTCACCGATCGTCTTCTCATAATAGCCGTTCGATTGGCTCGTAAACCAATCGGCAGGATAATATTTTTTGACTTCAGCAACGCTGGCGTCATGGTTGCCGATGGCAATCTGTACAGGCATGTCCGACCAGCCTTTTCTTGCCATTTGTTCCTCGAAAACGCTGCGAACAAAAGTATGATGCGGCCCTTTCCCATCTCCGTTATCATTAATGAGGTCGCCAGCGATAAGGATGGCATCCGGTTTGGGGAAGATGGAAGAAATCACATCGAAATTGCTCGCATACCTTGCGCGAGTTTTCGCATCATCTTCATTTGTACCGGGACCTATATGAATGTCCGACATAGCTGCGAATTTCAGCAGCGGTTTTTCGGTTGTCTTGATGATATAGCCGTATGTAGCAGGTTTACTCCAGACACCGTCTTTCAAGGCGATAACCGAGATGTTCGTTGAATCCTTGAGGACAATTGGCGTTCCATTGTAGGCCAGGCTGGTTTCGTCAGGCATGGTGCCATCCAGCGTATAATAGATGACAGCAGCTGAGGTCATGCTGCTAAGGGAAACACTGACGGATTGTTCATAACGGCCGGCAGGCACAGAAGCGATAGGTATGCCGACCGCCTCTGCGGCAATAGCGACAGGGGCATAGCCCGCTCCAGCAGCATACACAACGGAACAGGCGATGGTGCATGCCATGACTGCGGATACGAATTTCTTGGCATATAACAAAATAAATCCTCCTTTAAGAAGTGAATTTTGATTTGCTGCTTGAAACTCTCGGCTAATCCGGACTGGCAATGAGTTATCGTGCACGAATCAGAATCACTCGATATTGGCATTCCCCCTCACAATAAAACAACTTAAAAACATTTTAACAATCAAATATTTGTTGTTTTATCGAGTATTTTATTGTATTTTATTGTTGTTTTGTTTGTGTGATATCAAATACATCTGTTGATTTTGTAAATATGCTTACAAAAACAGGACCGTCCTCTAGTAGTCAACCTACTAAAGAGCAGTCCTGCCATTTTCCTTATTCCAGTTAACTACCGCTTTTAACCGGCAAAAGCAGTTCAACCGTTGTTCCCTGATTAATAACGCTTTTGATTTCCAGACTTCCTCTGTGCGCTTCCACAATTTTGTGACATACCATTAAGCCTAGGCCGGTCCCTTTTTCTTTCGTTGTATAGAAGGGTTCTCCTAATATCGCTATACGCTCTTCCGAGATTCCGCAGCCCTCGTCAGTGAAACGAATTTTAACTTGACTCTCGTCCGTTTCCAAAGCAATAACGACATTTCCCCCGTCCGGCATCGCTTCTATGGCATTTTTAAGAATATTAATAAACACTTGTTTTAATTGATTTTCTTCGCATTTTATCCTAGGAATCTCGGAGGCGATCTCCGTATGAATTTGTACATTATTCATAGTGGCTTGTGTGCCAAGAAGTGAGATGACGTCATCAACGATTTTTCTGACATCCTTCATCTCATACTTCACAACTTGCGGTTTGGCTATCACCATAAACTCGCTCACAATATCGTTCATGCGATCTAACTCTGATAACATAATTTCAAAATAGTGTTGATAATTGTCTACCTTCGACTGTAAAAGCTGCACAAAACCTCTGAGCGAAGTGAGCGGATTTCGAATCTCATGGGCAACCCCTGCCGCCAGCTGGCCTACAATCGAGAGCTTCTCCGATTTTAGCAGCATTTCTTCCGTTCGTTTGCGTTCTGTGATGTCTTTGGCAATCCCGTAAACGCCATCAATTTTTTCGTTAATAATAATCGGTACCATTTTTAAATTTAGATCAATGCTTTTCCCTGTTTTGCTTTTAAGTGTAAGTTCCGTGTCATTCGCCTCGCCCACAACCGCTTTTCCGAATTGGAGCCACGCTTTCTCTTGATCGTCTTCAAGTAGGAAGGGAATAAAAGCCTGATGTTGAAACTCTTCTCTTCCATACCCGGTAATCTTCTCAGTAGCGGGATTAACCGTCAGTACATTTCCTTCTATATCTAACGTAAAAATAGCATCCGGGTTATGCTCGACAAGCGACTTATAACTCTGTTCCCTCTCCTCCAGCAAACATTGAGCACGTTTACGCTCGGTAATATCGCGGCATAGCAGCTGCACGGCAGGCTCCCCCAGAAAGACAATCGGCACTTCTCTCACTTCAACATCGATAATACGCCGGTCTATACGCAAAAATTTCTGGTCCATCGGTTCCGTAGGCTGCTTATCCACCGTAATTTGCCTCATTCGCACTTGCGAAATGTCCACAAAGTCAGGATGAACAAAATTGATAACAGGCTGTCCGATAAGCGCCTCGGGACAATTCGCGCCAAGCATTGTTGCGCCGGCAGGGTTCATGAAGACGATGTTCCCATCGCTGTGAACAATGATTGGTTCTGGTGAATGTTCGACTAAAATGCGATAACGTTCCTCGCTCTCAATGAGTTCCTTTTTCAATCGTTTCAAACAAAAATATAGGATCAACGCTGTTATGATGACATAGAAAAGTCCCTTTGATGAATTTAGGGAAAATGCTTCCGAAAAGTTTAGAGCAGCGATTAGTTTATCCGTTAGAATAACCCACAGACTTCCAGCTAACAGATAGATAATTGTCACTTTTAAAGAGCTTTTTACCCTTTTAGAATTTGGCGTTTTTAACATATCGATCTACTCTTCCTTAGCCATGTCATGATAGTGTGATGAATTGCTAGTTGATTATAACATTAATGAATGAAAATGCTTATTGGTTCTTTCTTCCATTCGTTTGATCCCACTAATCTCAGTTCATCTTCATCCAACCGGACTCTTCTGCTTTCGGAAACCTGTGCATTCCAAAAAAAATCCGACCTTCTCCGCTAGGATTGCATAGCCAGATAAGATCGGATTTGTCGTATTATGCTTATATTTTGAACGCATCGACAAGGCTGTTTAATTCTTCAGCAAGCACAGCCAACGATTGCGCCGCGGCGGCGGTTTCCTGGCTGCTGGCCGCCGTTTCCTCGGTAGCTGCTGAGATCGTCTCGATCGCAAGCAGCACCTCCGTTGTTTGTGCGGCCTGCTCTTCGCTGGCGGCGGCGATTTCCGTTACCTTATAGGCGGATTCATTTACCATCGTGACAATTCGCTCGAACGATTCGCCCGTTTTTTGCGAAGAAGCGACTCCGGTATTAACAGCGGTTATGCTTAGTTTCGTATTTTGCTGCATCCCTTTAATAATTGCGGTAATTTGCTTGGTCGCTTCGCTGCTCCGTTCGGCCAGCTTGCGGACTTCAGCCGCCACGACGGCAAACCCTCTGCCCTGATCACCTGCTCTTGCCGCCTCGATGGCCGCATTCAATGCCAGCAAATTCGTCTGATCGGCGATATCGTCGATGACTTCAATAATTTCCCCGATGGTATTGGAGTCCTGCTCCAGTCTCGACATCTGCTCATTGGCCTGCAGCATGCCTTCAATCGAAGCGCCAAGCACCTTGCTTCCTTCCTGGGCGAGAGACATCGTATTATTCGATAATTCCGCCGCCTGCTCCGCGCCTCTGGCAACGGAATTGATGGCGAAAGACAGCTCCTTGAACAGCTCGCTCATCGTTTGAGCGGAATGGGCCTGATTGGAGCTTCCGCTGGCAATCTCTTCGGTACTCGCAGAGATTTGCTCGGAAGCGGAAGATAGGCTCTGGGCCGAACTTAAAACCGAGCCTATCATATGGCGTAAATTATCAGCCATTTTATTGAAAGCAGCGGCCATTTGTCCGATTTCGTCGCGGTTTTTGACGTTTAGTTGAACATCGGTCAAATCGCCATTCGCGATTTTTTCCGCTGCTCTGGCAACGGCCATGATCGGTATAGAAATTTGACGGCTGATATAGAAAGCAACTACGATCCCGGCTCCGATCGCGCAAATGCCGATGATCAGCAGCCATCTTAATGTGGAGGCTAATTGCTTCGAATTTTCGCTGCTGCCCTGATCCAGCAAATTTTGCTGCATTTCGATCAGACTTTCGCCCGTTTGCACCATCTTTTCAACCAACGGCGCTGCCTGCGTTTCGGCGGTTTTAACCGCTTCTTCCGTATTTCCCTGCTGCTTCAGCCTCATCGCCTGACTTGCCGTCTGGTTATATTGCGCTTCGAGCTGGTCCATTTGAATAATGGAATCGCGGCCATGCGCCGTATCCACCAAACTATTGAATGTTCCGCTGACTTGCTTGTACTTGGTTTTGGCGGCTTCCAGCTTTGCCGTATATTTCTCATCGGCGGTCAGCAGGTAACTTCGGAAGCTTACCTGCTCTTCTTTAACGGCAAGAAGCAAATCCTTTGCCATGCTTACTTTTTTGGCACGGTTATCAATTAAATCACTATAAGAGTCATCTATATCTTTCATCTGAGTGTAGCTGATCGTGACGATACTAACGAGCAATATGAGTACGATAAAAAAACCGCCGTACAATTTTTGAGAGACTGATAATTTCATTCCCAACACACGCCCCTTATGAAGTAACCGATATTTTAGTAATATTTAAGAGTTGAGTTTGATATTTTCAAGCATTCGTCAGGAAGACTAAGCACAGCGTTGACGACATAGGCGTCAAATTGTTCGCCGGATTGCAGGAGCAGCTCCCGCTTCGCTTCGTAAAGCTGCATCCCTTTACGGTAAGGACGATCGGAAAGCATGCAGTCCAGAGAGTCAATGACGGAGCAAAACCGGGCTAGCTCCGGGATCGCATCGCCCTGCAGGCCATACGGGTAACCTGCTCCATTCCAGCGCTCATGATGATAGGCTGCCATGTTGACGATTTCGATATCCATAGCCTCATCGGCCCGCAGCAATTGTGCACCTTGAACCGTATGCAGCTTCATCATTTCCCATTCGTCATCGTTCAAGCTGCCCGGTTTATTCAGAATCTCGTCCAGGACATATAATTTACCGATATCGTGCAGATAACAGCCGTTGACCAGCCTGGTTTGCTCCAGTTCGCTAAACTGAAGATGATCCGCTAAATAAATGGCGATCTGGCCTACTCTTAAGCTGTGCTCGTAAGTTAGCACATCTTTATTTTTAAGAACGGTCAGATGTTTGCAAACAGCTTCGTTTGGCGAAACACAGTTCATTTCCAACATACGGTTCGCTATCCCTCATTTCCCTGAAATTTGTGTTAATATGAAGTTCGTACAATTTGCGTTGTGCGACCAATCCGAGGAGGTAAAAATGAGCACACAGATCGTACAGACCACACTTGCCGCTTCAACCGAGAACAACAATTATTCAGACGACCAGATACTTGCCATGTTCCTTTCCGCGTATCATCGATCCGAATTCACCATTCGAAATTATAAAAATGCGGTTAACAAGTTCCGCTCTTTTATCGGCAGCAAGACGCTTAAAGAAGTAACATGGCGGGAAATTGAAGCATACAAATTGGGTTTGATGCAAGGTCTGTTCAGCAAGAACAATCAGTCTCAAGCACCGGCCACGGTTGCCATCCATATAGCGCCCATTCGTTCGTTATACAAATGGGGAAGCGATCCCAACATCGGGATTTTCGCCATGAATCCGACGAGTTCCGTTCGTACGCCTAAAGTAACGATCACGAGTAAAAATCATTATTTAACGACCAGCGAGCTCGTTTTGCTTATAGAACAGCTGAAGCAGCAGGGCATGCGCGATTATTTAATCGGACTGACGCTTGCGCTGCTTGGATTAAGGGTATCGGAATTAATAGCGATGAAATGGGGGGACTTTCATACAGATCCAGCGGAAACGTCAATTTGGCTGACCGTATACGGCAAAGGCGGAAAAGAACGCGAGGTTAAAGTGCCTCAGCTATTATGGAAGCTGCTTAACCAATATTTTATTCAGTTGCAAAAATCGGATAAAGAACAAGAACTCAGAATGTTCCCCTTGTCCGTAAGAGCTGTCGAAAAAATTATTCAGAAGGCGAGAAAACAGTGGAATGTAAACAAGAAAGTAACGCCTCACTGGCTCAGACATACGAATGCGACACTGGCGTTACTTCGGGGAGCATCCTTGCAGCAGGTTCAAGAGTCTCTAGGTCATACGCATATCAATACGACTCAAAGATACCTGCATACCGTACAGCAAATCAAAAAAGCAGCCCCGGATTATGTCGAAGATTGCTTAAGAGAACATATATTAGGAACTCCGATCTAGTAGAAAAGCCGAAATATATTGAACTTATGGGTAATATTAACTATAATACAAATGAATATAATGTAAGAAAACTATGAATTTCGTAGAAATATGTCGCACAACGCAAATTGTACGAATCTACTTTACAAGATCCGTATATGATAAAAATAAGACTAGCAATCTGGCAAAAATGTTAACCGATTCGGCGTTATTCCATTGCATTTAACCGGCATAGCGTTATTTCTAATCATATCAGAGATTACCCCATTTACGAATATCGTGCAAACATTACTTGGCGAAGAAGAAATGGGATGTGGGATATTTACAAACAAGAAGGAATATCTTCCTCCAAATCCATTGGTAGCAGTATGGTATAGTGAAAGCACCAAGAAACCGTTCCTTTCTTAAATGGGTGGTACCTCCATTTACCAGAGAACGGTTTCTTGATGTTTACAGGGTGTCCCCAGTCATTTCCATGACTTATGGGACACCCTCTTTGTGCAATTAAGCTTCTATCATTCGAGTCATTTAGTGGGAGATTTTCCCGTTAGCGAAGCATTTCACACGCACTAGTTCTATGGGACGAACATATACTAGATTAAGACTGCTAGAAAGGAGGTATACATGATGAAAAAGACGGACTCCTATCGAATTTGCAAAACGTACCTCAACCGCCAAGTGATGATTAAAACGACGCACGGGACTTACAAAGGAACCATTGTAAAAGTAGACAACAATAAAGTATATTTAAAACCGATAAGAAACGGTAAGCAAGCGCAAATCTCTTTTCTGCCCTTTATTTTACCGCTCGTGCTGTTTGATCTCTTAGCTATCGCTTTAATAGATACAAGACCTTTTTTCCCTTTCCGGCCATGTTAGATACTTGAAATCCCCTCTTTTTCAGAGGGACGGGATTTTTACAATCACAAACAGGCAGCAGATCCATTATGGATCAACTGCCTGTTTCTTTTTACGATCGGATAGTCAACTGGTGTTTAGCAAACGCATAGAAAGCTGAGGCATCGTCCCAGGTCTGGAACCCTGCTTGGGCGATCTTGTCGCTCCCTCCACCTTTTCCTTGGTACGCTCCCAAATTCGTTTTGAAGAATGCTCCGCAGGATAAAGCGGGTTCATTATTCGCGAGGACAACTTTGTTTTCTATATGAGTCGCAAGAAGCACAGGGAGATTGCTTTCTGCCGTTAATCTGCTTGCCAGGCTCTGAAGATCTTTCAAGGACTTGTCTTCGAATACGTGCGCAATTAAGTCTCCTTCGCGATTGGACAACAACTCTTGTACGACATAAGCTTCGTTAGTCTCTTTCAATTCCGCTAGCTCGGCTTGAAGCTGTTTGTGCTCGAGCTCCCACTTCTCAATCCGGTCGAGAATGTCATCTTTCCCTGTATTGAATTTATGGGATAAAGCGCCTAGAATTTTCAGAATCTCGTTAAACTCCTCCAGCGCACGGTATCCGCATTTAAAGTAGATCCGCGTATTCCCCTTCTGCTTTTCCGCTTTCAGCAGCTTGATCATCCCAATTTCACCTGTTGATGAAACATGGGTACCCCCGCATGCATTATATTCAATATCCTTGATTTCGACGATCCGGATATTTTCCGTTACTTTGGGCTGTTTGACAAGCGGTAAGCGAGCCAGCTCTTCTTCCGAAACGAAATAACTGGTGATGCTGCGATTATTGTAGATTTGCTGATTCACTTCTTTCTCAATCGCAGCCAGTTGAACCGGGGACAACTCTGGCGATTCAACGTCAATGGTGGCATAGTCCGTCCCCAAGTGAAAAGAGAGGGTCATAGCTTGATAGAGATCGCGGCATACCGCAGATAACAGATGCTGTCCGCTATGCTGCTGCATGTGATCGAACCTACGATCCCAATCTACCTCGCAGGTCGCCTTCCCCTCTTCCGGTAAACTAGCCAGTTTGTGCAGCACGGCGTCCCCTTCGCTGCTAACATCCAGTACAGGAATGCCATTAATGCGCCCTGCATCACAAGGCTGCCCGCCTCCATGCGGATAGAAAGCCGTCTCCGCCAAAGTGACATAATACCCGTCTTCCCGTTCCAAAATCTCGCTAATCGTTGTTTGCCATTCCCTGGTGTAGGCAGAGTTGTAGTACAGCTTGTTCAACATGTGCATTTCCCTTTCTTAATCAAGGTTCAGACGTGAAAAAACGTTCCATCACGACATAATCTTTTCCGCCTTTTGTAAATTGAAGCTCTGTAACCGTAAGTCCGAACTTTTCATAAAATGAAACCTTGCTGCTTCTCGCATTGCAAAAAATACGCTTTACACCGGCTTGATAAGCCTCTTCAAGCATGTGACTCAGCAAACGGCTACCATAGCCCTTGCCCTGATCGGATCGTTTTGTAGCAAATTTGCGAAACTGAGCGTCCTCTCCATCTATGAATAAAGAGACTACGGAAATAAGCGTTCCCTCGTCTACAAGGCCGTAATGCACACCCTTCTCGTCATCCGCCAGCTGAACATAGGACAAATCCCGCTCTGGCCACATCACTTCATGCCGCAGCTGCCAGGCTTGCTCTTTTCTGACTTTTTCGATTTCCATGCCATCATCTCCAATTCTGACGCTTGTAATGAAAATGCCTGAAGCATATTTTAGCATGAATGACCTCTTCATTCGAATTTAACTTACGCAAATACAAAAGAACCCCCAGATCCACTCAATATGTGGAAAATGGAGGTTCTTGCGCATACTTCGTTTGGCCTGCAAACCGAGCAATTTAACGTGCTTTTCTTTTTCTGCGATGAAAAACGAACCAAGCGATTCCAATGATGCCAGCCAGAAGCACAGCACAAAAAAATAGAATATAGCTTAAATGAAATAACCGAATGGGAATCCCTCCTGTTTAAACGTTCGCCCGCTCAGGAAAGCCGTGAGAAGCCATTGAAATAGTTCTCCAAGATAGTTCTCCACTCACGAAATCAAATTCGTTAACCGCAGAGTCTTCATGCCGGTCGCAAGCGTGAAGTTCATACTCGGCATTTCCGATCCGAAATGTCGCTGAAGCATCGCAATACGAACATATTGCTGAATTTTCTTTTACCATTTGCAACAACCACCCGCCGATAATCATGTCATTACTTTCCATAATGCCACTTTTTCAGCATTTCCATACCTCAGGCATGAAACTTGTCCTTTGCACATAGGATGGAGTATAAAGTAAAGCGTTTCCATAAAGGAGTTGATGTTCATGTTCGATCCAAGAGAATGGACCAAACAACTGAAATCCATCCATGGCATTGTAAGAATCATTTACGTCAACGAACACACCGGATTAGCCAAGCTGCGCTGCACCTTCACCAAAGAACAGCAGAAAGCGTTAGAACGTGAAGACAAGAAGGTGACTCATTTATAAAATAGAGCTGTTTAAAGCTGTCCCACAAGTCATCGTTGATGACGGAGGGGCAGCTTTTTGTATATGGTTTGTGGAACAACTGGGCGCTAGGATTCCCACAAATCTCAGCTCTCCGTGCTAAATTTTGCTCATCAGCAGCTTTACTTTAGCATCGGTATCGGAACCGGGTGACGGTGTATACACACTGCATCTCAAATCTGCTCTGCCTTGCACTTGCAATGTAGTCAAATCAAAAAGCAGCTTCCCCACTTTCGCATGCCGGAATTCAATGAACACTTCGGGCGCACTGCTGACATCGCTCTGATTCCAAAAAGTTCGAAAATCCCGGTTCTCCGCGCTAATCCGCTCAATAAACTCACTATACCAGTTATCACCTACGTACTGCCCGTAATAGGAGCGAAACATCGCCAGAAAGCCCATGACGAAATCCCGCCAGTTAACGGCCAATGCTTTTAATTCTTTCCTTGTAAAAAGCAGCCAAATTAAATTTCGCTCTTCCAGCGGAATCATCGCAAAATCCAAAAATATAGCTGCCGCCGCTTGATTCCAGCCCACAATATTGCACCTGCGATCCGAAATAATAGTGGGACAAGCATAAAGCTCGTCCAAAATTCGAAGTAAAGCCGGGGACACGGTAGCAGGGGTCTGGTCAATAATTGTCGTAGGTCCCGGCTGCTCCAGCGCCAGCATGAACAAATATTGCCGTTCGTCCTCGTTCAATTGCAGAGCTGTCGCGATACTATCCAGCACTTGGACTGACATTTTAATTTCTCTGCCCTGCTCTAACCAGGTATACCAGGTCGTGCTTACCCCGGCAATCGCCGCGACTTCTTCTCTGCGCAGGCCCGGCGTTCTTCTTCGGCTGCCGCCGAGTAGCCCCGCATCACTAGGTTTCAGCTTTGCACGATGTGCTTTTAAAAACTCGGAAAGTGCTTGCAGCCGTTCTTTCGTATTCAGTTTACTTCCTCCTTAACCTCGCATCCTAGAAGTTATTATACCAGTATAAACTGTAACTTGTAATAGGATAACGTTTATGACATTCTAATGACAAAGATGCTGAAGAAGTACTTTTGCAAGTTACATTTGGGAGGCGTTATACATGAAACGAGTCGTTGTCACAGGGATGGGCGTCATTACGCCCATCGGCAATGAGGTAGCTACTTTTTGGGAAAATCTTGTCAGCGGTACATCCGGTATTTCCCAAATCACACATATGGATGTTAGCGATTATAAAACCAGCATCGCCGGAGTGGTTCGCGACTTTAATGCAGAAGCGGCCGTTGGACGGCGCGATGTGCGCCGTATGGATCGCTACACGCAATTTGCCGTAGCCGCTGCCAAACAGGCGCTGAAGGATGCTGCACTGGAAATCGACGCAGCCAACGAAGAGCGAATCGGAGTCTATATCGGCTCCGGCATCGGCGGGATTCATACCATGCTGGACAACTACCGCACGCTGCTCAACCGCGGTCCCAGCCGCGTGAGTCCGACCGTCGTGCCCATGATGATCGCCAATATGGCGGCTGCGCAGGTCAGCATTTTGTTCGGAGCCAAAGGGCCTTCCCTCGCTCCGGTCACCGCCTGCGCCACGGGTAACAATGCCATTGGCGAGGCTTTTAAGCTGATCCAGCGCGGAGGCGCAGACGCCGTCATTGCCGGAGGCGCCGAAGCGACGGTCACCGACCTCGCGCTGGCGGGCTTCGGCAATGCCACGGCCTTGTCGACGCGGTGTGACGCGCCGGAGCAGGCGAGCCGCCCGTTCGACGCGCAGCGCGACGGTTTCGTCGCCGCCGAAGGCGCCGGCGTGCTCGTGCTTGAGTCGCTCGAGCATGCCGAGCGCCGGGGTGCCCGCATCCATGCCGAGCTCATCGGCTATGGCTCAACATCGGACGCCTACCACATCGTGGCGACCGATCCTGAAGGCTTGGGCGCATACCGAGCTATGCGCGAAGCGCTCGCCGACGCCGGGCTTGCGGCGGAGGAGCTTGACACGATCAACGCGCATGCGACAAGCACCCCCGCCGGTGATCTGTCGGAGACGCTTGCCATCAAGCGTCTGCTCGGCAGCCGCGCGTATGACGTGCCGATCTCCGCAAACAAATCCATGCTCGGACATATGCTTGGCGCAGCTGGCGGCGTAGAAGCAGTGGCGCTGATTAAGACATTGCAAGACAACTTAATTCCGCCTACCATTAATTTGGAAAATCCAGATCCGGCTTGCGATCTCGACTATGTGCCTCTCGTGGCGAGAAAGGCTGAGCTGCACTACGGCTTATCGAGTTCCTTCGGCTTCGGAGGCCACAATGCTGTGCTCGTTTTCAAAAAGTACGCCTGACCACAACTGTGCAACGCATACAAACCTAATCCTTCCAGCGGCAGCTGAGCGGATTAGGTTTTTTTGATTACTGCTTACTTTAGCAGCAACAGCCGGTCATCTTGATCTGATGGTTTGCCTCTGCCATCCGTATTGTTTGTAAGCACATATATATTCCCATTGTGAGCCTTGACATCCCGGAGCCTTCCTTCGCCTTCCAGCTTTACTGTTAGGAGATTCGTACCGGGATTGTACCTGTAAAGCTTCTCGCCTCGCAAAGCTGCGATCAGCAATTGCCCCTCTGCATCCACAGCAATCCCCGACGGAGCGATGGCGGTATCTCCGGTTTGATACAGCGGACTGATCATGCCGTCCTTTTTGGAGTTTCCTATGATGACCGGCCAGCCGTAATTGCGTCCTTTTTCAATTTGGTTAATCTCATCATGCCCGCCAGGGTTTCCTGAAGGTCCGTGTTCGGAGCTGAACATACGCCCTTGCTTGTCCCACACGATGCCTTGCGAATTCCGATGACCGTAAGTATACACGTAGGATCCTGGGAACGGGTTGTCTGCGGGAACTTTGCCATCCAGGGTCATGCGCAATATTTTGCCAGCGGTACTTTGCACATCTTGAGCAAGCTTCTCATTTCCGGCATCGCCGGTTGTGATGTACAACATATGGTCGGGTCCGATCGCCAGCCTGCCTCCATTGTGGGTATAACCGCCAGGAATGCCTTCCAGATAGGATTCAATCTCATCCCAAGCGCCGTTTTTCTCCTGCAGGAGGACGACTCGATTGAAAACCTTGCTGCCCTCTTCATAAGTATGATAGGCATAGGCTTGTCGTGATTTGTGAAAATCCGTAGTGAGTTGAAGCCCTAGAAATCCGCCTTCTCCTTGATTTTTCAGCGATTTATGGAGCCGCACCTTTTGACGCGTCACAGAACCTTCTTTGACTTTGACAATGCTTCCTACACGCTCGCTCACATAGATCGTATCCCCGTCAATTTGAATGGACCAAGGCGTATGCAGCTTGTCGGCAAGGATCGTGTAAGCTCTGGCTGCATTGGTTTGACTATAGGCGCTTTCCGTCGTGTTGGCTGAATGGTTTTTTCCCGTGCAGGCTGAGGCCAGCAGCGCAGCTGTCAGAAGCACAGCGCCGATTTTCATAATTTTGTTCATAAGAGTCCTCCTTTATATTGAAATGATAATATGAGTTTGTCTTCCGTTAACCTCCACTTCCAATTCTATCAGAGTATTGCGCTCTCCCTTCTTATATTAGCAAATAATCCCAACCTTTCACAAAACATATAAATTCTATTTTAATTAAAGCTAGGGCTTTGCTTAACCTCAGCAGTAGAGAAAATTCATTAACTTTTCACTGGTGCTCCTATCCATAAAATGAGTGCAAAAAAAGAAGATCAGAGCGGCGGCCCTGATCCTCTTGAGAATCTTGCATATATCTATTTAACTTAATGCAACCGATTTTTCAGTGCTTCAACTTCCCTTTCGGACAAACCTGTTACTTTAGCAATCAATGAAACTGGCAAGCCTTCCTGCAGCATATTAGCAGCCACCTCGGTCTTTCCTTCCTCTCTGCCCCTGGATTCCACATAATCCAAAGCAGACTGCTCATCCAGCAGCGCTTTTTTCCGCATTTCATACAGCATCCGCGCTTCTTTGTCTTGACTCAAAAACTCCAACGTCGTCATCGCTTTTTTCAAGCCAGGTGTATCCATCGCTAATTCCTCCCATCGATCCTGATTCGTGCCATTAATGAACATCAGCCAATTTACAAGTCGGCTGTCCATTTCGTGGGCTTTGATCCCCAGCTTCGACAGCTCCATAAAATGAATTTCAATATCGTCTATTAACAGTTCTCCTGTATGGTCTTCTCTCATGTGAAATATGTTATGAAAGCGTTCGTTTGACATATAGCTGAAGGTCAATATGTTGATTGAAATGACTTTTTGCAAGGTCGTGTATAATTTACCTTCCTCTAATTGCTCCTCATACATTTTGGCCGAGTAGTACATACTGCGCTTTGCCATATCGTGCTTGTTGCTAACCTGGATTTCCAGATTCACCTGCTTGCCGTCCTCGGTTTTGGCTCGGACATCCAGAATGGACTGCTTGTCAGTCACAGCATTTTTATCAATATTCGGATTGAGTATTGTCAGACTGACAAACGGCTTCGGTTCCGTTTCCCGTAACGCTTCATTTAAGAAATTGAGCAGTACTTCATCTTTATTTTCTTCGCTGCCAAATATTTTTTTAAACACAAAATCGACAGACGGCTTTAACAGTTCGGTCATCATTTCAGCTCCAACGGCTTGCAAGTGCCAGAGATTTTTCTTTATCCATTATACCACAAAAAGGGTAAAGCGTAGACAAGAAAGACGCCTACCGATCATTGCGCCGCGCAGGCAAGTTGCTTGGGTGACTCGGTTTACAACTCACATCGCATCACCCTTGAAGTGGTGCTCGATTTGGGGCTCAGTATAGGAATATATCTCTTCATACGGTTGCCCTCCATTCCTTTGTCTGAAAAAGGTATGAAAAAAGACCGCTCAAATGAACGGTCCACATGATTTTCGGAATAATTCCACTTACGGCTTCCAGTAAACATTTTCTCGCTAGTGCTTAACTCTATCGACCCAGACAATGGCTTCCTCTTCGTTAACCTCGAATATAAGAATGACTTGATAAAGTCCCCATCTAGCCCAATAAACCTTTCAACAGGCCCGTTGTTATTTGCTTGATGACCAAAGCACATTATTAATTTTGTCCACGCTCAAACGCCTTGATCTTTGAACGCAAATAATCTAACCCTTTTTCTTGGTCATAAAAAAGTCCAGCCTGCCGCTCTTCACGGCTTTTTTGAACTTGACGGATGAGGTCTTCTTCCTCCGAAAGAGCTTTCACGTCTATGCCTTGGAAGTCTTCGCGTTCCCGCTTCAAACTCAATTTATCTAAAAGACCAACTACTTCCGTGACATCTTGCTCAGGTATATAGTCAATTCTTCGTTTTAGTTCTTCACGGTCCACGCTCATGAATAACACCGCCTTTCGATTGCTGTTACCATTTTACCACAAAGACCATAGAATTTAACGGCTGTCAACACGTGACGGCTTATTGAAGAAGCAGAGGAACAAATAAAATGCCAAGCATAAAAGCTGCCCCTCAAGTAGAATCAACTACTTGTGAGACAGCCCTCTGATGTTCACTGTTCTTTCTGCACTTGACTCACTTACACCAGTCCGAATTCTCTGCCAACCTTCTGCAGAGCGTTCAACGCAAAAGCCAAATCTTCCTTCGTATGCTGTGCCGTAACGATGAGACGTACGCGGCCTTTGTCCATCGCTACCGTTGGATAAACAATCCCTTGCGCGAATACG
The DNA here is from genome assembly GCF_058789495.1 of Paenibacillus sp. FW126-R14. Classification (NCBI taxonomy): domain Bacteria; kingdom Bacillati; phylum Bacillota; class Bacilli; order Caryophanales; family Paenibacillaceae; genus Paenibacillus; species Paenibacillus sp. FW126-R14. The sequence goes on from NZ_JBYTBS010000059.1 coordinate 24,254, forward strand.
CCTTCTTCGAGCAAGCGATCGGAGAAACGCATCGTTTGCGCAGGATCGCCGATAATGATCGGGATGATCGGCGTTTCGCTGGCCCCTGTATCGAAGCCCAAACGCTGCAGTTCACTCCGGAATCCATTTGCGTTGTCCCACAGCTTGGTTACTAGGTCGGAACTATCACGCAGCACCTGAATCGCAGCCAAACATGTTGCTGCCACAGCTGGTGTCTGCGATGTGCTGAACAAGAACGGTCTCGCTGTATGAATCAAATGCTCTTTGAGCAGCTGCGCTCCCGCAACATAACCGCCAACAGCGCCAATGGCTTTGGACAATGTACCAATTTGAATATGAACGCGTCCGTGAAGGCCGAAGTGGTCTGTTGAGCCTTTGCCGTTTTTGCCCAGAACGCCGCTCGCATGCGCATCATCGACATACACGATGGCGTCGTATGCTTCTGCCAATTGCACAATGTCAGGAAGCGGCGCAATATCGCCGTCCATACTGAACACGCCATCCGTAACGACAACGCGTTTGCGATGCTTTTGCGTTTCTTTGAGCACCGCCTCCAGTTGATTCATGTCTTTATGGGCAAAAATTTTGCGAGCCGCCTTCGTGAGACGAATCCCGTCAATAATGCTGGCATGGTTCAGTTCATCGCTGATCACGACGTCATCTGCACCGAGAATCGATGATAAAGCGCCTTGATTGGTCGTGAAACCGGATTGAAACACAAGCGCCGCTTCCGTGCCTTTAAAGGCCGCCAGCTCAAGCTCCAATTGCTCGTGAATATCGAGCGTACCCGTAATGGTGCGTACCGATCCGCTGCCGACGCCATATTTCTCGATGGCTGCAATAGCCGCTTCCTTCAGCTTCGGATGATGGGTCAATCCCAAGTAGTTATTGGAAGACATTTGGAGAACTTTTCTCCCGTTCAAATGCATCCATGTATCCGATCCGCTTTCCCATACTTTAATCGTACGGTAACGTCCATCCCGCTTCCAGCCTTCAATATCAGCCGCCAAATCGTTCAAGTAATTCATGTGCGCCCTCCTCAGAGTTTTTGTGGAACAAACTTGCTTCGTAAGCTTTTGCTTTTGATTTTATGAATCAAACATTCATCGTAAGTATTCTTTTTAGTGAGTAAATACAATTTTACCGCATTGGCCCTCTTGCATTAAGCGGAAAGCTTCCTCATACTGGTCCAGCGTGAATCTATGTGTAATGACCGAGGCTAGATCCAATCGATGCTGGTTCAGCAGGCCCTTCATTTGGTACCAAGTTTGGTACATTTTCCGGCCCGTAATACCTTCAACCTTCAGCCCTTTAAATATAATCTGATTCGTGACATCCAAACTGACTTCCTTGGTCGGAATACCGAGCAAAGATACTCTGCCGGCATTGGCCGCAGCCTCAAACGCGTCCGCAATCGCCATCGGATTTCCAGACATTTCGAGCACGACCTCAACGCCCTCTCCGTCTGTCAGCTTGCGAAGTTCCTCCGATGTACGCGTTTCCATTGCATTTATCGTAACATCCGCACCCATTTGCAAGGCCATGTTTAACCGGTTTGGATTAATGTCCACCGCATAGATCGCACCGGCGCCGCAGGCTTTCGCTACTTTGATGGCCAGCATGCCAATCGGTCCAACACCGATGATTGCAACTGTTTTACCCACAATGTCTCCGGACAAAACGGTCTGCACGGCATTCCCCAGCGGATCTTGCAAACAAGCAATTTCAAAAGGCAACTCCGGGGCATTATGAATAATGTTGCTCGCTTTCACAACCGCATATTCGGCAAAACAACCGGGTGCTGTAATTCCAAAGCTTTTGGTATTCGGGCAAACGTGACCATTACCAGTCCGGCATGCTTTGCAGCTTCCGCAAATCATATGGCCTTCTGCCGATACGCGATCCCCGATCTTAACCCCGGTTACGCGGTCTCCGATCTCCACGACGATCCCCGCGAACTCATGCCCGAACACATTCGGGGTTAGGACCGTTTTGTCCGCCCAAGCATCCCAATTGTATATGTGTAAATCCGTTCCGCAAATGGAAGTCGCCTTAATGCGAACAAGCACTTCATCGGCACCGCAAGTGGGAACCGGAACTTCTTTCAATGTCGCACCGGGTCCCCGGTGTTCTTTAACCAACCCTATCATCGTTGCACCCATCTAAATTCCTCCTAGGACAAACATACAATATAATACACATACGTGCGTTTTACTGTTTATATATACCATAGTACACGAATGTATGTTATATTGTAAATAGGCATTTTTTACGGACATAAATTGACGAAAAGGAGTCGCAAACATGCATGAACCGATACACAAAATGGTTGGCAGAAAGCTGCTGAACATACGTAAAACAAGAGGCTTAAGCTTGGATCAGGTAGCCGAATTGACAGGTGTCAGCAAAGCGATGCTGGGGCAGATCGAACGGGGAGATTCTAACCCTACCATCTCCGTCCTTTGGAAAATCGTCAGCGGATTACAGATCTCTTTCACGAGCTTGATCGAGGATGATGAACCGAAAATTACGGTTGTTCGGGCCAAAGATCTTTCTTCCTTTGACGAAGAGGACGGACAATATCGCGCCTACCCTGTTTTCCCTTTTCATCCGCAAAAAAACTTCGAAATCTACACGGTCGAAATGGAGCAAGGCTGCACGCATGCTTCTGAGCCCCATAACGAAGGTGTCGAAGAATACATTCTTATGGTGGAAGGTACGCTGCAAATTGCCATTGCCCAGGAGAGCTACATCCTTCAAGTTGGGGATGCGATCCACTTCACCGCCGATCGACCGCACACGTATACGAATTTGTCTGATCGGAAAGCTATATATAAAACACTCATTTACTACCCTTCTTCCTAAAAAAACGCAAGCAGCCATTCGCTCTGGCCGCTTGCGTTTTCATTTATACCGTTACTAGCCGTTTATAAAACTCTTCGATCGCTACCGGCTTGCCGCCATTCAAGCGGGATTCTTCCGCTGCAAACGACATCAGATGGCTGCGCACGGAAACCGACGCGGAAGAGCTGCTTTCCCCGCCATGATACGTTCTGACTTCGTTTAAAAAGCTGCGCATGATGCCCGAGTCCCCACCGCTGTGCCCCTCTTCCGAGGCATGTACGCGTACGGTTGTTTGTTCATTCGTCACAAAATCATGAACGGTGAATTCGTCCTCTTCCATGTTGCCGCGAATGTCGCCTTTCGTGCCCATGATCTGCAAAATTCTCGTGTTATCCCGCGTAAACCCGCACATACTGAACATCGCGGTCGCGCCGCTGGCAAACTGCATATTGACCACTTGGTGGTCAACGACATTGTTCTCGCTGCGATACACGCACTTCCCGTACGGCGTCGTCCGCAGCGCCTCAATGATGCCTTCATTGCTCGTATCCATCGTGAACTTGCGCGACCAGCGGCGGCCTGCGCCTAAATAATATTTGGGCGCATAGTACTGGCAGGTCGATTCCGCCGGACAACCGTCCAAACAACGCGCTGGCGCGCCCTCTGGAGCATGCTCCTCATTGAAATGCATGAGCGATCCGAATGAGGTGATGCGCTCGCATGGTTCGCCCATGATATAGGATAGAATATCCATGTCATGGCATGATTTTGCCAAAATCATGGGAGAAGACTTTTCGGCATTGTTCCAGTTCCCCCGCACAAAGCTGTGAGCCATATGCATATTGCCTACATTTTCGTTCAACTGAATGTTGACGATTTGCCCGATCTTGCCTTCGTCAATCACCCGCTTCATCGCTGTCCAGAAGGCCGTGTAACGCAAAACGTGGCAAATCGTCAACAGCCTGTTGTGCTTCTTCGCCATGAGCTCCATTTCCACGCATTCTTCCGGGCTTGGCGACATCGGCTTCTCAAGCAGCACGTGGTAGCCAAGCTCCAGCGCTTGCAATGTAGGATGATAATGCATTTGATCCTGCGTACAAATGATGGCGATATCCGCAATTTTCGGCTGGGCCAGCAGCAGCTCCCAGTTCTCGACCGAGCGCTCCGGTGCAATGTGATGGGCCGAAGTAAATGCAGCGCGACGTTCTTCATCTGGCTCTGCAACTGCCACAATTTGCAGCTCGTGCGGATAATTCAGCGCATATGGCGCATAAGCCCGCGCGCCGCGATCGCCTGCTCCAAGCAGGATAGCCGTAACTTTTTGCATCAAACTCTCATCTCCTGTGACTTCTTATAGTTAAGCCGAAAGCTGGCACACGTTGGAACTTATGACTTGCTTCCAGTAAATGCAATCCCTTGAATAAAGGAACGTTGAAAAACAAAGAAAATAATAATCATCGGCAAAATAGCCATCATCGAGCCTGCCATAATGATCGTGTAATTCGTTTTATGTTCGCCCTCCAAGAAGGCGATTCCTGCGGACAGCACCATTTTATCCGGGGAGGAGTTGACGATGAGTGGCCACATCAGATCGTTCCATGACCACAGCATCGTGAAGATCGCCAAGGCAATCATCCCTGATTTGGCCAGCGGCAGCATGATTTGCCAGTAAATCCGGAACTGGTTGCAGCCATCCAGCTTTGCGGCTTCTTCCAGCTCATTGGGCAGCGTCATGAAAAATTGCCGAAGCAGGAAAGTTCCGAATGCGCTGAATAAGCCGGGTACGATCAAGGCCGTCAAAGAGTTCAGCCAGCCGAGATCTTTCATAATCATGTACTGCGGAATGAGGAACACTTGCCCGGGTACCATCAGGACCGACAGCATCAGGATGAAAAAGAAGTGGCGCCCGGGAAAAGCAATCCTCGCAAACGCATACGCCGCTAACGAACAGATAATTAGCTGACCAATGACCTTAACCAATGTCGTAATGAATGTATTCCAATAGAAAGTAAAGAACGGCAAGTTCACAAAAACCTTCGAATAATTGCTCCATTGAAACGCTTTAGGCAGCAAAGCCGGAGGAATGGCCGTTGACTCTCCTAATGTTTTTACCGATGTAAGGAACATCCAAATAAATGGCGTAACCATGATAATCGCACCCAGGATGAGGATGATATGGATCCCACCGATCCGAAGCGATTTCTGATTGACCGATTTCGTGCTCATACACTCGCCCCCCTCATTCGTAGTGAACCCATTTCTTTTGAACTTTCATTTGAATATACGTAATCAACATAATAATCATGAACAGCAGCACAGCGATGGACGATGCGTACCCTTTGGCATTTTTCAGGAAACCGTATTTGTAATATAAGAAAACAATCGATTGCGTAGATTCCATGACAATATCGCCAACCATCATATAAATGAAGTCAAACACTTGGAATGCGCCGATAAGCGACGTGACCATAACGAAAAAGATCGTCGGTGTCAGCAGAGGCATGGTGATCCGGGTGAATTTGGTGAAAGCGCCTGCCCCGTCGATCGATGCAGCTTCATAGTAGGATTCGGAAATGCCCTGAAGCCCGGACAAAAAGATAATCATATGGCTCCCGATTGAGCTCCAAATTGCGACAATAATAATGGACAGCAAGGCTGTTCGGTTGTCCGTCAACCAATGCGGTCCTGTAATGGACAAACGGCTCAACACATAGTTGATCAAACCAAAATCGGAATTATACAGCCACTTCCACACCATCGCAACCGCAGCGGGCATCGTAACGACAGGTAGAAAATACAAGGTTCTATAGATCGAGAGTCCTTTGACTTTCTGATTCAGAAGTACGGCCAGTACGATGGATAAAAGGATGCCGATCGGCACCGCCGTGATAATATAGATGCTCGTATTTCGAAAAGCATAGAGAAGGTCTTTATCCGTGAAAAGCTTCTTATAGTTGGACAAGCCTGACCACGTATACTTGCCAAATGAGCCCCAATCCGTGAATGAAAAATAAAAAGTTTGAAATACGGGCCAAATGTAGAAGACTAGCAAACCAAGCATTAATGGTGTGATCATGATGTACGCCCACATCCAATCGGACCGGCGCTTCGAGCTGATTCGCATGAGTACTCACGCTCCCATGAGTGTAGTAGGGACGGAGATTCGCCGTTATAAGCGAACCTCCGTGCCGAAAGCTTATTTCTCCGCAGCTAGCGCTTGGTTCATTTTGGCGCCGAGCTCTTTGGCTGCATCAGCTACCGGTTTATCCCCTGTCCATGCGTTCTTCAAAATCTCCGTTTCATACGTTGTCCAAACCGATGTATTCTTAGATACCGGATAAGGTGTCGCATACGCAGCCATGTCAATGAATGCTTTCGCATGGTACTGCGGGAATGTGGCTAACCAAGCCGTCTCAGAACCTTTGAATGCCGGAATTGCGCCCCCTTGCTTCGCGGCAACTTCCGCCGCTTCCTTCGAGCCAAGGAACTTAACAAATTCCCATGCCTCTTTTGGATGCTTCGAGTTGGCAGAAATGACATGGCCTAATCCGTGAATGACGACGCCTTGTTTTTTCCCTTTTGGCAGCGGAGCGACATCGGCGTTGTTTTTCATATCGGCATTTTGATTGATCGTGAATGCAGCCCATGAACCGTCGAAATACATCGCAAGCTTACCGGAAGTAAACAGATCCGATGGGGCCGTTTCCGTCATTTGTGCAAGCGTAGGCGAAACTTTGTGAACTTGAATGAGATCCGTTAAAAATTTCAATCCTTCAATAGCTTCAGGCTGATCGTACCCCGACTTCTTGTGATCGTCGGAAATAATACTGCCTCCGGCTTGAATAATCGTATTATAGTAATCCTCTTGATTCATCATCGGGGCCGCGAAACCATAGATGCCTTTGCCTGGGTCAGTCAACTTTTTCGCAGCTTCCGTCAACTTGTTCCAATCCCACGTGCTGTCAGGGTAGGCAACGCCTTTTTCATCGAACAGTTTCTTGTTGTACCAGAGGCCGATCGTGTCATAATCTTTAGGAATTCCATAGTTTTTGCCGCCTAAGCTGTACAGGGAAACGAGCGAAGCCGGATAATTATTGAGGTCCAATTGATCCTTTTTGATGTTATCGGACAAATCCTTCAGCATGCCGTTCTCAGCGTACTTGATAAAATTGGGTCCGTTCATCCACAGCACGTCAGGCATAGTTCCGCCCTGCGCCGCCGTTTCCAATTTGGTGAAATATTGCTTGTACGGCGTATTTTCCGCTTTTACTTCGATATTCGGATGACTGGCTTGAAAGGCTTTGATGACTTCCGTCATCGTGTCCAGTCCCCAACCGCCATACGTTATCGTTACTTTTTCTCCGCTAGCGGCGGCCGTAGCTTTCGCATCGCTTGTCGGTGCACCGGATGAGGCTGGATCAGATGAATTGGAACTACCGCAGGCACTTACAACAACCATTGAAGACATCAACATGGATAGGCAAACGATCTTTTTTGAATTCTTTACCATTTCACAATCACCCTTTTTATTTTTTTGTGAAAGCACTTTCATGTTAAACAATGCCATTCATTGAAGCTCCCGTAAAAGTGAAAGTCACCTCCTTGAAATAGTCGATATTTATTGGCGCCAAACTCAGGATAACGTTATCCTGAGTTTCAAAAAAAATTAGTTTCTATTAAACGTTGACGATTGCCGCACAATGATTTTATGTGGCAGCAGTACTCTAGATAACGCTAGCTGCTCTCCCTTTAACATCTCAAGCAAGGTTGCGGCGGCCGTCATGCCGATCTCGACTTTAGGCACATGCACTGAAGATAAAGGCGGCGTAGTATACTGCGCGAAATCAATATTATCCATCGAGATAAAGGCGATGTCCTCCGGAATTCGCAAATTGCTTTCGATGACTGCGCGCATAGCCGGGATTGCCAACTGATCGCTTGCCGAAAAAATAGCCGTTGGCCGCTCGATATCCGATTGCGCTAATTGTTCTTTCACGTACTCGTAGCTGCGGTCAATTTCCCATCGGGTGTCTATCACCCAGTCTTTGTTTATGGGTATTCCCGCATCATACATGGCGAACTTGTAACCCTGGAATCGCTCTTCACTGTTCAGTTCTCCCGTATGTCCGGGCCCGCCGACAAATCCAATCGTCCTGTGGCCTTGCGCAATGAGATGATCAACAGCGGATTTCGCAGCGTGAATACGATCGTAATCCACCATCGTAATTTCAGTCCCAATCGTACAAATGCCGATCAAGGCCAGATCTTCCACCTTTTGGAGAAACTCCAGAATGGCAGGTCCCACTTCGCCTATGATGATGACGCCATCCACCTGAATCTCATGAATGCATCGATGCAGGAGCGCATCGTCTGCGAGCTCGTCGGAAGTGTGTATGAACGCTAACGAATAACCGGATTCCAATATCTTTTTCGTAAAAGATGTGATGATCGGTGAATAGTAGGGGTGATCGTCATTCAGACGCGCCGCTTGAATTATGCAGCCGATTTGTTTGGTCTGTCTCTTTCCGGTCTTCTGCTTATTCACGAGATGGCGCGCCGACTCGTTTGGCGTATAGTCGAGCTGACGTACGGCCTCCCATACTTTGGCTCTCGTCTCCGGGTTAATATGCCTGCTCGTATCGTTCCTGACTACACGCGAGGCGGTTGAAATCGAGACGCCCACTAACTCGGCGATATCTTTAAGTGTAGGCAATAATGTAACAGCTCCTTTTCATTCAAAACCGCAAATCCAATTCGAAAACAATTCAATACCCAAATCCCAAACCAATATCCAAAATCCATGCCCAAACGTTTTCCTGAATCTATATAAATATTAATGTATGCCCTTACATTATGTCAATATGGTTACAAAAAGATTTCAAAGTTTATCTTTTTACTGTTCCGAATGTAATTTTCATATTGGGAGCATACGTTAGGAAAGAATCTATCTGAAATTCCTTTGAAAAACGCAGCTCCGCCTCGTATTGGCTAAGCGCTTCCCTCTCCGTCAGTCCTCGGCTCATTATGTTTCGTACAAATATCTCTTCATCCCCGGGATTCCTGCCTATACCCTCCTCTTTCAAAGAGCTATACAGGCGTTGATTTATTTGAGGATCCGCGTTTTGATCCAGAAAATTAACTTTATCACTTACTCTGCATCCTACGTTTTTTAAACCTAATTGACTTAAATAAACAGGAATTTTGATCCCAATATTTCCGTCTTTCCCTTTGCTTTTCAAATCGTTTTCAAACAATTTTTGCAAAGTTCCAAGTGGAATCACTTGGCTTTGTTCCAGATCATGAAGACTGCAATTTGACATATTAGCCATCCAGTGAGGCTCAAAACAAATGACCATTCCATCGTCCATGACACTATCTATCATCTTTTGAAGGATATTTGCCGGAGATGACATATGTAATAAAAAAGAATGACAAATGGCAATGTCATACTTCCTGCAGGCGGTTACTTCCTCAATATCGCCTAAGATAAATTCTGACTGGTAAGGCTGAGTCAAAAATACCTCCCTCGCTGTGTTTATAAGCTCCGATCCTTTATCAATCCCTGTATACGTAGATCCTTTGGGTAAGAGCGGCAGCAATTTCAGTCCCAAATAGCCATATCCGCAGCCATAATCAATCACGTTGACCGGCTCATGAAGTTTCCAAACTGTCTTTACGAGAAACTCCAAATAATCGTCGTTGTAATACAAGCCTCTTGTATTTCTTAAATACTCAATTTTGTTATCCCAGTAGTAATCGGTCATTTTAGTCTCCTTATAAAAATCCGATTAATAATCACTTGCGCCTGGCTTCCAACCCGTTTCTTGGCTCCAGCGACTGGCATTCCGCATGATTTCCCAAATCACCGGCTCTTTCGCTTCAACATACCTTTCTCTCTCGTTCCTGTACCTGGCCATACATTCATATTTGAACTCTGCATATTTCAGGCACTCATCTTGATGACAGCGCAGATAATCCCTGAACAGTAAAGGAAATAGAGACGACCAGCTCCCGTGTTCTCTTACGTGAATGTGTGTTCTTTGATCGCCCGGCTTTTCTCTAAAATATCTCTTGGTTTTGTCCGGATTCTCGGCTTTGTGATAATAACCGATTCGTTCAAAGGATTCTTTGTATTTTTCCATAGGCTCCAACGTTTCCAAACTTACTTGAACATCGATGATCGGTTTCGCATCAAGCCCCTGGATGGAAGTGGACCCGATATGGTCGATTCGTAACGCTATTTCACCTAATGCCGCTCGGATTTTTTGGGCAATCGAGGCAAACTCCTCCTTCCATTCTTCTCTGTAGGGAACGACGACGATTGGTTCAGGCATGGCCCCTCCTTATGATTGATTGACGTATAGTATAAGTTCAACTAATCCCATAATATTCCTACCTGGTGATCAGAGGCGAACTCTTAGAGGGGAATTTTCCCATTTTTTCGACCAACGGGCTAAAAAGCAAAGGAGTTAAGCAGATGCAAGTTGCAAGCCGCTTAACTCCTCTTTATTCATTTTCCCTGATTATTGACTATAACCATAGCTTAGCACACTTATGGGACGGCCGCCCGCTCCCTCTTCAGAACGGATGACCGCAAGCCGAGCAAAATTTCGTGTCGGCCACGACGACTTTGCCGCAGACGCACTCCTTCTCGTTGCGAACTTCGATCACTTTTTGCTCCAGGACGGCGATTTCCTGCTTGACCGCTTCGATCCCATGGCTGAATCTCTCTACGATTTCCCCGGTCCGGTCTAAGCTTCCTGACACATGCGCCGCATAAACGGATTCCCCGATGAGGTGATAAAATTTCTCTATCTCTTTCTCCTTGGACGAAATCTGCGATTTCAGCTTCGTTAGCTCGACGGTTTGCTGAGCTTTCTTCGCGGCATCGGATGCTCCTTGTTTGACTTTGTCAAAAAAAGACATGGGGTACCCCCTTCATCAAATCGTTTTTCATCTTCATAACGATTCATATGCGCCCCCGCGTCAAACTAATACTTCACGATCCGAATGTTTCAAGGCCGCACCGCTCAAATGCGCCGCGACATGTGTACTTGCTCGACGAAAGAGGTGAACCCCCATTCCTCAAGCAGCTTGTTCAAGCACTTGTTGCTTTGCCTCAAGTTCATCGCTAATCGCTTATATGAGGAATCAAATGGTGCGAACACTTCGCTTAATGCCGCTTTAAGAATAGCGCCTTCCTCTTCATGGCCCGGAATCGACTCGCATTGGTAAAGTACCGCCGTTGCCAAATTTCCGTCCTCGCCATAAACGCGCTTGCAAAGCGCATAACCAACCACCTCTTCGTTCTCGGTAATGATTATGCTCTCGCCGCCTTTCATACTTGCCCATTGTGTTTGCCATGCCGACATTGGCCTATAGAACGGCACTCCTTTGACTGCTGCGGGGTGCCCTCGATGCACAGCATATCTCCGAGGAGTGTCGGACGCCTGCAAACTGGCTTCGAGAGCATCTGTACGCTCTAAACAAATGAGCTGCTCCGTAATCTCATAACCAACCGATCGGTAGAGATGAATTGCCGCTTCATTTTGCACAAGTGCTTCCAGTAAAGCCGTGTCAGTCCCCTGCTCACGATACAATTGCAGATTTCTTTCCATTAATTGCTTTCCGAACCCTTTTCCTCTGTAGGCAGGAACAATACCGGTGCCGCCGTTCCACGCTACTTTTTTGCCATCAATCGAACGGAATCCGTTCATGACGAAACCGATAGGTTCATGTTCGGCAAACATCACCAAAGAATGCTCTAAAGAGAGACCTTCATTCACAGCTCTAAACAAAAATTTCTCCAAATTCAGCTCACTGTTGATAAAGTACCCTTCGAACCCTTTATTCCAAAGCGCCACCATATCTTCTGCTGTCAGTTCGCTCATTTTCTTGAAAATCATAGCGTTCATCCTCCGGTTCGAATGGGTTAGCCCAAAATATAGCGGAATACCATGCTTTCCATGTCGTCAATCGTGCGCTTATAGTCGGCTTCTTCGCCGCTTAACATATACTGCAGAGCAAGACCGTCCCGGACTGACCAGAATAACCGGGCTACAGCCGCGCTATCCAAGTCGGAGCGAAACTCCCCTGTTTGCTTGCCGCCGTCCATGATGTCCTGGATGAAGACCAAGGCTTTACCGGCGTAATCATTCCATCGCTCGGTCAAATGCGGCTGGCGAGCCGCGTACAGCATAAACTCCAAGTGGAAAGCCATCCACCTGCGAAGCTCGTTCAGCGATTGATTGCGGAATCGTCCGTACATATAGCGGACCTGATCGGCAGCGCTTGGCATCGTTTTGAAAAGTTCTGTAGTATTCTCCAGCATAGCATTCATTTTGTCGTCAGCCATTTGAATGTACATTTCTTCCTTACTGGCAAAATAGCTGTAAATAGCTCCTTTGCTTATCCCTAAGTGCCGAACAATATCGTCGATCGTGGTAGCTTGAAAGCCTTTTTCAATAAAGCAGTGGAGCGCTCCCTCAAGAATGATTGCCTTACGTTCTTCCTTGTAGGCTTGCGAAACTTTAGGCGACATACGGCTCCTCCCTATTCTTTGTCTATAAAATTGCCCAATCTCCGCGGCGGAACAGCGGTTCTGCTTCCCCGTTCGGCAAAATACCGTCAATGTCCATGTCGGCCGATCCCATCATGAAATCGACATGCGTCAAGCTGTCATTCAACCCATGCTGCTGCAGCTCGTCGCGGGTCATCTTGGTCCCGCCTTGCAAACAAAACGGAAATGCCCGTCCGATGGCAAAATGACAAGAAGCATTCTCATCATACAGCGTATTATAGAAAATAAGATTCATCTCAGAGATCGGCGAGCGATGCGGCACGAGGGCAATTTCGCCCAAATAATGGGAGCCTTCGTCCAATTCAATAAGACTTTTGAGCATCTCCTCGCCTTTCTCCGCTTGAAAAGCAATGATTTTCCCTTCCTTGAACGTTAAAGAAAAATTTTCAATGAGAACGCCGTTATAGCTTAGAGGCTTCGTACTTCTCACAGTTCCGTTGACGCCGTTTCTTAATGGGGACGTGAAAACTTCCTCGGTCGGAATATTCGCAATAAAGCTGTTGCCCTGTTCGTTGCTGGCGCCGGCGGATACCCAGATATGGTCTTTTGGCAGACTGACCGTAATGTCCGTCCCTTCCGTACGGTAATGAAGCGCCTTATACTGCTTCCGATTAAGCAAAGCGGATTTCGTTTCCAACGCATCGGCGTGCGTTTTCCAATCCTGGATCGGATCCTCGGCGTCCACCCGGGTAGCTTTGAAGATCGCGTTCCATAAAGCATCGACGCGCTCTTCCTCCGGCAGCGAAGGAAACACTTTATTCGCCCAGGCAAGGGAAGGAACTGCGACAATCGACCAGCTGACCTTGTTCGTTAATCGGGCTGACGTTAAACCCATGATTGCGGCATTGTTTGTTTTGCTGGCTGTCTGAATGCGATGAGGATCAATACCGTTCATTAGATCAGGGTTATTCGCTACGACATATAGAAAAGCAGCATTCTGGTTGGCTAATTCCTCGTATCCTTTGGCCTGCCACATCGGGTATTCGAGCAAAGCTTCAAATGGCGCCATCTCATATTTTAACCGCGTTATTTCACTATCGGACCAATCTACATATACATGCTTTGCGCCTGCCTCATAGGCTCGTTTAACTAATAGGCGTACAAAATCCACCGATACAAGAGGTGCGAAGATGACTAATGTTTGTCCCGGCTGTACATGAACCCCTAATTGAATGGCCAAGGACGCATATTTGTCTAAATTATCTAGGTGTGCAGTCATCGTAATCCTCCTCAAATATCATCAATTCCAAATAAAAAACTGACTAGTCGTTTTTATTATCATTCGGATTGGTGACAATTGTCAAGAGGATTCTTGGCGTATAGGATACATTCAAAACAAATAAAGAGCTGCTTTACAGCAAGCTCTTGGTCGTATTCCGCATATGGGAATCATAGCAATCCACACGAACGGCCGGAAATGAGATTTCAAACTCGGTCCCCTTGCCTTTTTCGCTCGTGATATGGATTTTCCCTTTCATTGCTCGGATTAAACTGAACGAGACCATGGTACCGAGGCCGGTGCCTTTCTGTTTAGTCGAAAAATACGGAGTTCCCAGCCTGCTGATTTGCTCCTTCGACATTCCAATTCCGTTATCACGCATCGTGATAATCCGTTTATTCGCTTGTTCCGTCAGTATAATTTCCAATACCCCACCATTCTTCGGCATTGCCTCAATAGCGTTTTTCCCGAGATTAATTAACGATTGCCGAAGTTTATTGCGATCTCCCTGAATACATATGGGCTCATCTGGCAGCGAAACTTCCATTTTGACATCATGATAATTTGCTATCGTTAACAAGACTTGAGAAACATACTGCACTTCATCTTTCAGATTGATGAGCTCGTCTTTTTCCGGTTCAGGCTTGGCAATCGCCAAATAATCACTAATGATTAATTGCGCCCGGTCTAATTCTTCCAGTGATATTTGCTGGTAAAATTGTATTTTCGTTTGATCTAGATGAGGGATCGCCATTAGTTGAATAAATCCTCTCACGGCCGTAAGCGGATTTCTAATTTCATGGGCGACAGAAGCGGCCATTTCGCTTACAATCCTGATTTTCTCCCCCCGAATCGCTTCTTCTTGCATATGAATATAGGTTTGAAGAAACTCAATGAGATAAATATAGATCGCGATTACGATACTTTGCAGAATGTAAGTTTTCAAAGTGGCGAAGAGGTTGGTTACAAAGAGGTCCAGGTTATTCAAAATGCTGAAGTAGATGAGAAAAGTAACGAGTTTAATAGCTATGCATCCAAGGACGGCAGCAATGATTTTTTGAGCTAAATTCAAATCACGGTACTTTCTAAGGAGAATGGCAACTAGAAGAATGGTCGGAAGAAAAGAGATGATGTAGATGAAATAATGTGGACCTCCGAGAAAAAAGCGAATGACAATAAGGGCTGCATACAGAAACATCGCCACATAGATCCCGCCGTACAGCGAACCGACCAACAATGGAATGGAACGAAAATCATAAACCAACCCGTTAAAATTGACCGGAATCGACATGGTAAATCCGATGGCTGCTGAAAATAACAAGCAAAGCCATAGCCGAAACTTCATGCTATGACTTTGTGATTTATACAAATATGGATAGAAAACAAGAGGCGAAAAAACTAACATGACGTTTAAAATAAAATCCTCAATGAAGTTAATCATCGGTACACCATCACTATCGCTTAGTAAGGACCACGGATATAATCTTTCACTTTCTCCTCATAAAAAGCCCGGAGACGTGTCAGTTCTTCCACTTGAAAAGAAGGCGTCTGCGCAGTGCCCAAGTTGTCATTCACTTGCCGCTCGTTCTTGAAGCCCGGTATGATGCAAGTAATGTCCGGATTGTCCAAAATCCAGCGCATGGAAGCTTGGGCCATGTTGCCGCGACCTTCCGCAATCCATGCCAGTTCCCTTGCCAGCTCTACTCCCTTCGTAAACGGCAGACCTGCGAACGTCTCACCGACATTGAACTGAGCGCCGTCCGCATTGAAATTCCGGTGATCGTCTGAGGCAAATGTGCTCGTTTCCGTGAATTTCCCGGTCAGCAAACCGCTTGCAAGCGGCAGTCTGACGAGAATCCCTACCCCTGCAGCATTCGCCTGCGGAAATAAAGTCTCGGCCGGTTTTTGCCGGAACAGATTAAAAATCACTTGAAGCGCTTTCACGCCAGGCATACTCAGCGCAAATAAGCCTTCTTCCACTGTCTCTACACTGACGCCGTAATGGCGGATTTTACCTTCCGCTTTGAGCTTTTCCAGCACTTCAAAAACTTGTCCATCCTTCAGAATGGCTAGCGGCGGACAGTGAATTTGATAGAGATCGATACGCTCACGGTTCAATCGCTTCAAACTGTTCTCACAATACTCGCGAACGGTCTCCTCCGAATACGTATGCGGATCGTGAATATCGCCTGCCCGGCAAAACTTTGTAGCTATGTAGATCTCGTCTTCTTTGCCTTTCGTCGCCTTTGCCAGCAGTTCTTCCGCATGCCCCGACCCATAAACGTCGGCCGTATCAAAAAAGTTAACCCCTGCATCCATAGCCAAGTTTAAGCCTTTTATGGCTTCCTCATCGTTAGCTTGACCCCAGCCCCCACCGATGGCCCATGTGCCAAAGCTAACTTCACTAATCCGAAGCTCCGTATCGCCAAGTTGACGGTATTTCATTTCTTAGTCTCCTCCTCGTCATTGCATCTTTGGTTTCAAGATGCAACGTGGTTATATTCTCCATATATATCCTGTTTCCCTTCTTAAGCCGAATGATCTGAGCCACTTTACCTCAAATTTAATAATTCCATGACCACTTCTTTATTTCCAAAACCACTTCTCATACACCAAATAGCCAAAGTAAGAAAGAACTCCCAATGCAACATTTAACCACCCGACAATCTTCGCCCCCTTCTTCTCTTTCAGCATGCAAGCCTGTTTATAAATCTTCACATCGAAAATTAAGACAAGCCCCCCGGTAATCAGCAGCAGCAGAATCGTGTAATAATTAAAAGTGATCATGAGCCCTTCCCCCTCTACTTGGCTTTCGTCCCAATGCGTCTGATCTTTACATGCAAATTAACTTCAACGAACATCTCTTTGTACTGGTTTTGCCACTCTTGTTTCGTCTTAATTTGCTTATTCCAGTAGGAGGATTGGGTACCCCGCACATATTCCCCAAAGCCGAAAATGTCGCTGCCCTCCTTTTGCGTCTGATGGATGAATTTTTCAAATCCTTGCTTGGCTTCTTTTTCAATTTGCTTCTCTAGCTCCGCCAGATTTTCCTTAGTAACACGAAACTTCTCATTCGACTTCTCCTGAAAATCCCCCTCGATTTGACAGTTAACCGTCGTGTATACTTTACCGTCCTTGATTTTAGTTGTAATCCTTGATCTCCGGTGGGTTGTTGTAAAAATGACCAATGTATCTGTACCCGGTATTTGTTGTAGAGCACTATAGCCTCCGGGATTAATCTGTTTGATCGCCATGTAATGGCCTATCTGCAGGGCTGTCGTGTGCCCGACCATTTTATCGTTTTTAAAATAGGCCATTCCGGCAATCTCGATATTCGATTCTTTCTTTAATTCCAAAAAAGGAAGCGCCCCTTCCTGCCCTTTGGCAGAGCTGGCACTGAAAAAAACGCCTAAAAATATATTAGGCAGTTTGCCCATCTCTCTCGCGTGCTCCAAAGAAGCCAGCAAATATAACGCTGGGACACGTTCCAATTGAGGTGTAGCATGCATAATTTCCGATGCATTCCCTTTGGAAACAACCATCCACACGGTTCTTCTGACTTGCGGCTGGCGCCGGAAAAAATCATTTTCGTTCGCGATACCTTTTTTGGCCACAGCCTCCGAAATCACAATAACCCGCAAATGACCATAGAACAAACGGTCTGCGAGCTGCTGCTGCAGGTTCATCAAAGAATCGTCAATCGTTTTGCCAACACTGGTTAGAACCCAGACAGGTTTTTGACTAGGCGAACTGCCGGGTCCTCCGCCTGTGCCTAGCGGGATACGCCCTGGAATGGCAATTTGAACCGTGATACGGATAAGATCCTTGTTCGCTCCCGTGCTGCTATTTAAAAGATGCGTAGCATTGCTGCTTTCCTTCTCCTCGCCAGGGTTTGCTTCATCAATGCCGATGGCCAGAACGACAGCCCGATCTTCAATTTCCAAACGATCCCAGCACCCAGTCAGCAGCGGAGCTATCAACGAGAAAACAACAATCTGTTTAATCAGATTTTGCCACAAGTTGATCACCCCGACCTTTTTTCTTGCGAATCACAGCTATAATAAGCAGGACGCAAGGATAGACAATTGTGATAACTAATCCCCAGCGGCCGACTAGTTGAATGATTTGATACATTTGAAGAACGTTTTGGGGAAACATCGCAAGCACATAAATGAAAGGAACGAGAAAAAATGAGAACATCTTGTGATCGCGCATCCCTAACAATTGGCCGATAAAGTAAATGGATGAATAGTGGGCAGACAACAAAGTCGTGAAAACGCCGGTAACCCACACAGCAAGGAAGGCGCCATCCAAACGCTCCAAAATATTGGCAGGCAATGAAGTCGTTTTGGCTAACTCCAAGGTTGGCCAAACCAATTTCTTTATTTCCTCCGCCCCAAATACGCCAACTGTGGCAATTACGATCAGCGTATATAAGGCTCCTGCGATTACCATGCCAATAACGCCGGCAAGCATCGCTTTCTCCGGCCTTCTCATGGCGGGAATGACGATTGTCATAACAAATGAGCCTTGAAATAAGGCGGCCATCGTAAGCAAGCCCCCATGCATACCGTATGGTTCGTTCCCCCATAGAGGCAGCAGGTTGATTAGCTGCGCATTTTTAAGTGAAAGCACGACGATCAACAGTCCGGGAAATAAGATAATTGGGAAATAGAAATGATGGATATAGGTAAAAGTCGTGATATCTGCACGAGAAGAAACGGCCGCCAGCAACAGCATCACAATAACCGTTACTTCCAGAGGCGTCTTCGTCAAGACGGAAGTAACGACGACTTCGCCAAATTCACGCGAAGCGAGCGCAGTAATTAAGCAAAAGAGCACGATGATCATAACGCTAAATAGACCAGCCATCCATTTGCCGATCAGCTCCTGGCTGTACTCAATAATGGATTGTGAAGGAAAACGCATACCTAGTTTGGTGACAAACCATAATCCTAATAAACCAAGCAAAAAGCCGAGAAAAGTGACAAGTGGCGCACCTGAATCGGCTGATTTGACGGCAAAAAGAGAAAGAGCCAACACGCCAACCCCGACGATTGTGCTAATCAGTATGATCGCCGCTTGAATGACCGTGATCTGACGAGGCTGCTCCATCATTTTCGTTCCTCCTTGTGTTTCCAACTTTCAAAGGGTCTAGCGTGTTGTTGTGCGCTGCTTCACTCATTTCCTGCGAAAATTTCCCCAGACGGGTGTCGTTAGGCGTGTGCAACTGTGCCGGACGCTTCGGCATGGACCATAGCGGCAGCCGCGCCAGTGTGTCTTTCATCCCCTGAAAATTGCCCGGGACGATCGGACTCAAGTAAGGAACGCCGAATGATTTCAAGGACAGCATGTGGTTGGCGATTAATATTAACCCGATCATAACCCCATACAAGCCGAAGATGCCTGACAAAATGACCAGCGGAAAGCGCAGCAGCCTAAGAGCCAAAGCCGCGTTGTAAGCCGGGGTGGCAAAAGAACCGATTGTCGTTAAAGCAATGATGACGACCGTAATTGGCGAGATAAACCCTGCCGCGACAGCTGCCTGTCCGACAACCAGCACACCTACGATGGAAAGGGCTCCGCCTACTTGCTGCGGCAATCGCAGCGTAGCTTCCCTTAGAACCTCCATGGATACCTCCATGATCAGAACCTCAATAACAGAGGGGAATGGCACACCCGCTCTTCCGCCTGCTACCGCCACCGCAAATTCCGTTGGGATAAGCTCCGGATTGAAGGAGATAAGCGCCACATACAGCGAAGGGAAAATCAGCGAGAAGACGAGCGCGACCAAGCGCGCAAGCCGTATGAAGCTGACGAGAAGATACCGCTCCGAATAATCCTCTACTGTTTGGTAAAATTGACTGAATACGGTTGGCAAGATCAGAGCGAACGGAGACCCGTCAACAAGCAGCACTACCCTGCCTTCCAGCAGATTGGAGACGGCTTTATCAGGCCGCTCGGTATTTTGGATTTGCGGAAACGGAGAGATATGGTTATCCTCGATAAATTGTTCCAAATATCCTGCATCCAGCAGACCATCGATATCAATCAATGATAATCGTCTGAACACCTCTTCGACGAGAGCAGGATTAACGATGCCGTCTACGTAGCAGAGAGCCACTTTGGATTTGGTGACACGCCCGATTCGAATCATTTTTATTTTAAAATCCGGTGTCGGAAGCCGATAGCGAAGCAGAGAAACGTTCGTTCCTAACAATTCAATAAAGCCTTCGCGCGCGCCCCTGATTACCTGTTCGGTTTCCGGCTGCGTGATTGCCCGCTTGTCAACATGGCGCGTACTGAAGATAAACGCTTCCTCTAGTCCATCAACAAGAAGAACGGTATTTCCTTCTACGATCGCTTGAACGATTTCAATGACCTGTATTTCCGTTCTCCCTTCACATGCATACAGCGTATCGTTCAATAGAAACTCTCTGATGGCGTGACTATCCGTTAGCGAATCAACGCTAGTGGCCGTCGACATCAGAGGCCTCATAATATGATCATTCAAATTTTGTTTATCAATTAAGTCAGCGAAATAAAGAACCGCTGCCGGACGCTCGTCGCATACGCGAATTCGGCGTATGATGAAATCGTCATTTTCGCCTAATACGTTTTGAATGCTGCTCATCGTCTCTTCAAGCTGCCTGCTGACGTTCGCCTCTTCATTCTTTTCCAAAAACTGATGGGCCGGCGGTTCATTCTTCGGGATCGTCCGTGGCTGCTGACTTGGGGAACCTTGTCTTGACCTTCGCTTATACGATTGCCAAATGGTCATCCGAATTCGCCCCCTGTACCTGTTCCCATTCATTTCCTTCCTCGTATTTTTATCCAAATTTGAGATTCTATGCATCAAGGATAAACGTCAAGAATAAAAGCTGCCCCCTCTGGTCTTTTCAGACCTTTGGGAGCAGCTCTCTGATACGGCTTGTTTATTTATATGGATCAATCGTTTGAATCGTGCCGTCCGCGTTATACGTCAGCTCTGTGTATTTGACACAGCGTTTGTGGTTAACTCCATCCGATAAAGAACAATCATGATAAAATAAATACCATTTATCCTCGAACTGCACGATCGAATGGTGCGTGGTCCACCCGATGACAGGAGTAAGTATTTTGCCTTTGAAAACATAAGGTCCTTGTGGATGCTCGCTCATCGCATAAACGAGACAGTGCGTAGTCCCCGTGGAATACGACAGATAGTAGTATCCATTGTATTTATGAACCCATGGCCCTTCGAAATATCTTCTGTCCTCATCACCCGCAAGTATCGGGTTGCCCTCTTCGTCCACGATCTTGATTTCTAGCGGCTCCTCTTTGAATGTGAGCATATCATCGCTGAGTTCCGCTACCCTTGGCCCCAATGCAGGTTCATGCTCGGCAGGTCCCGCCGCCTTTGGAAGGAAGGTCCCTGTTTGCCATTTCTCAAGCTGGCCGCCCCAAAGTCCGCCAAAGTAAATATACGCTTTGTTATCGTCATCGATGAACACAGCAGGATCGATGCTGAAGCTGCCAGGGATATAATTTTCTTGCGGTGTAAAAGGACCTGCCGGAGAGAAGCTTGTGGCTACCCCAAGTCTGAAAATATGGTCTTTATCCCGAGCTGGGAAAAAGAGATAGTACGTATTATTTTTATATGCTGCGTCCGGTGCCCATAACTGCTGCTTCGCCCACGGAATATCCCTCAGGTGCAAAGCCTCTCCGTGGTCAACACATGGAGAATTAAAATCATCCAAGGATAAAATATGATAATCTTCCATCGCATACTGATCGCCATTGTCATTAGAAGGTCCGTCATGATCAAGATCATGGGAAGGGTAAATGTAAATTTTCCCCTCGAATACGTGGGCAGATGGATCAGCCGTGTAAATATGCGTGACTAAAGGTTCTTTAGGTTGTACTGGCTTATTCATGTCCATTTTCTCCTCGGTTAACTTAGTTTGTTTAATGTATAAACTTATAAG
>NZ_JBYTBS010000060.1:0-45447 GCF_058789495.1 Paenibacillus sp. FW126-R14
TTATAGAATATACCCCCTTATTTTTAGATCAGCTCCAAAAATATGGAAACCGCCACTGGTGTTATTGCACGTGTTGAGCATCCATCATCCTAATGATAACAACCGCCACTTCTGCACGGGCACTGAAAGCCTTTGGCTTCGCAGGAAGCACTGACGACTCACCTTAATAGATATAAATT
This sequence comes from Paenibacillus sp. FW126-R14, assembly GCF_058789495.1. NCBI lineage: Bacteria > Bacillati > Bacillota > Bacilli > Caryophanales > Paenibacillaceae > Paenibacillus > Paenibacillus sp. FW126-R14. The sequence continues at coordinate 180 of NZ_JBYTBS010000060.1, forward strand.
TATCTATTCCAATCCAAACTTAACTCGTAAATGCGATTTGACTGCCGCCTTTGATTTCAACAATATGATTGTCGACTTGAAGCCATACGGATAAGGCGGAGGGATTATACACGAATTGACAGGAAGCTGAGAATTTAAGATTTTGAAATGCTTTTAGATAATCGACAATCTCAATATTCGTGGCATACCAGATATCCAACCTGTTCCCGATAAACTCACAAAAACTTTCTATCAAAGGCCAATTATGATCGTCATCGAACTCATAGCTGTGCCCCCATACATACATCATGTACAAATATTGCGTTTTATTTAAATTTACAAATATTTCCGCAAGATTCATCAAATCTGCCTTATGATGGCAGGTAGGCCCCCACTCCAACAAATCGTCAGGCATCGCAAATTGCCCCGTGCTGTGCACGGTTCTGGCATACTCGACTCCCAAATAAGGCAGCATCTCTTTAATGGCTTTGTTGTAAGAACCGTTAGGATAAGACATGCCTCTTACTGGATAACCAATCACTTTTTCCAACTTTTTCCTGTCTTCGAAAATTTCTTCTACGATTTGTTCCTTCGGACACCTGGCAATCGTAGGATGCGTCAACGTATGAGTGGAAACCTCATGTCCACGATACAGCGCTGCGACTTCCTGCTCCGATATGCGGTCACCTGAGCCAAGCATCCCCGAGTTGAGATGAAACGTTCCTTTCATGCCATACTTATTGAAAATTTCCACCAGCTTATAATCCGCCGTTTTACCGTCATCATAACTCATTGTCAACACTTTATGCTTTCCATGAGGAAAAGCCATCATGATTTTAGGCACTTCTCCAGCCCCTCCCCTTCATTATTTACTGCTATAAACACCTGCTCCCCATCAAGGGAGCAAGTGTTCAGGAATCTTTTTATCAACTGTTTACGATCACAATGAGTTTCCCGCTAACCGTAGCTCCAGCATAATTAGAGAGTTCAACTTGGTACTCATACGTACCTTTCGGTTTATTGCGGATCGCCTTTGTGACCGACTGCGCGCTCGGCGTATGATCGGCGAGCTGCTGCGTATCGATGAGTATGCCATTCTCATACAGGCGGTAATTCGTACCATTCGTACCCCACCACATATTCATACTGACGTTGAAGTTTCCGTCGCCATCCCAATTATCATGCGAAAGAACGGGCACCGCCGGTGCTGCTTGGGTAACCGTTACCGTATGCACATCGCTTCGTGTTGTACCCGATGCGTTGGAGAGCTCCGCATAATAACGGTAAGTACCATTGGGTCGGTACGTAACGGATGTGACGGTAGTTTGCGCATTCGGCGAATGCGCTGTGAGGGTCTGCGTATCGATCAGTACGTCATTCTCGAAAAGCTTATACGTACTGCCGTTATTTCCCCACCACATGTTCATCGTTACCGAGTACTTGCCGTCCAGAATTCCCGTATCGTACCCATTATCATCCGACAACACCGCTTTTCCAGGAGCATCCTGAGGATTCGGTTTCGGCGAAGGCTTCACCGTAACGCCCCCATTCCCCTCACTATGAAGGTAATATGTGGCATCATTCTGATTAAACGAAACTTGAACCGGATAAACCTTTTCCTGATTCTCGTTTGCTTGCAATTGGATGGTATAGTTTAGCAGCGCTATCCCATTCGCATCGGTAACAGCCGTTCCGATCGTATTCCCGTATACTGCAAAGGACACCGTTTCCCCGGCAATCCCTTGCCCATTCCTATCCTGCAGTGTAGCCCTTAATGCTACGGAATCGTTTAGCTTTCCTTCCGCGTTAGAAGCTGCCAATACCGTACTATCGTACAGTTTGAAAGGAATCGTTTGCTCAGCAAGATTCCCTGCCTGATCAACAGCTTGCACGTATAAGGTATGGTTCCCTTTGCTAGTCACGGGGGTGCCAGATGTCCAGACTTCCTCATCCAAAAGCGTGCGAACGGTTTGCAAGTCACCGTCTTCATCCTCGGCTCTCACGACTGGAATGACTTGATCCGTGTAGTTTCCCCCTGCCGTTACCCCTTCGATGGTGATGACGGGAGGCGTTGCCGCTTTGATCCATTGAACCGTTCTGAATTTCTTGGGATCTTTCGTTTCGCCAATGCCGGAGCCCCACTCGATATATCCTTTGCGACCAGCACCGTCGTTATCGTTAACAAGCAGCGAGAAGCTGAAGACTCCCTCTTTTTCCGGCTTGATCGGGGCAAGCTCTGACCATGGCAGCGCAAGCTCATAGACCGTAACCTTCTGCACGTCATCTCGCGAAATCTGCAAGGAACCGTTCGTTATAAGCTCCCTGACGCTGGTATTCGGCGAAAACCAACGAAAGATTTGCGGCCCTTGCGGGGTTTGGGATAGCCCAATTTCATACCACCCCGGATTCTCTCCAGGCAACCCTGCCATCAACGCAAACTGAACACTGTCGTTTTTCCAAATATCCGCTCCGCTTGCAGATGCGTAATTCACATCATCCATGATTTTCGCGGTCAAATAGAAATGATCGGCATCCCAGTTCACCCATACACTGCCGCTTAAATCCGAAGGGCCTGCATAATTTTGCATTTTTACCGTTCCTTGCGATAATTGGGCGACTGGCGGCGACGCAATGATCGCGGGGTCAGCCACGCCGTCAATCTGCAGGGTACCAGGAAGGATCGGATTGAAATCCAGCTTTCCGCCATAAACGAAAGATTCTTTTCCGTCGAATTGCACAGTCACTTGGGCTTGATTGCTGACGCCGTAATCAAACCCGCTGAGCCCAATGTCAAACGTCCTGGTCGTATCTGGAGGTACCACATCGTTCACATTCTGCATACCTGACTGCGTGCCAAACTGCCAATCGGCTTTCCTGACGGCTAGCCCTTGCTGCTTGGAATAGTTCTGAATTTGGATCCTCAATGCTTCCGCTTTCGTATCCACATCCTTAATAACAGGGATGATCCTTACACGATAGGAAGGGAGAGTCTGAACGGCATGCTTCAGTCTTCCGATTCGATTTCCATTCACGGTCAAGTCACCTGTTATATAGCGAGTGCCTTCCTTGCTGAGTCCAGGCAGGACGAATGGCTGCGACGTAATCTGACCCGCTCCCGCGTACAAAGCATACACGGAGCCTTCCACCGTAAATAAAGAAGTGATCGGCGATGCGGATGTATTATTCGTTTCCACTTTCAGCAGTACGGGCTCGCCAGTTACCGCCTCTGTCCCTGTCACAGCGAACGTCGCATTGGGCACGATGCCGTCAATGTCACTTTGGATATAGATGGGCTCCGAGGTTAATGTCATATACACTTTGCCGTTAAGCGGCGTAAAGGTTTCCGTATTCCCCATGATATCCGTGACTTGAATCGGCACATTGGTTTGAATCGCCGCCTGTATCGGGGTATTGGCCCAGACCACTCTAAGCTTCTGACCGTTTTTAACAAACTTGTAGCTGTATATATTCGAATCCGATGCCTCCCGCTCGACGAATGAGGCGCCTATCAATTGTCGGGTCATCGCCGCATAAGCCGCATAGGATGGCTTCGGCGCGAATTGACCTTTAGGATCGTCCTGGTACCGTATGAGACCAAAATTATTTTCACCATAATCAGCCTGCATGCCGTCGTTCATCAAATCGTACCAGAATATTTTCTCGACCCCAGCTCCCAGCGCCTGCACATAAGCCCGCACCAAATAATCCATTTGCGTTTTTTCGGGTACGCCTGTGCCCGTCGGCCAGCCGACTTCCGTAATCCAGACCGGTTTGTCTTGGCCTTGATTATATTGCCGGATCAAGTTCTTGGCATTAAGCACGTCTTGCAGCATGCCATCAGGTGTCTGATTGTACGGATGAATCGACACTGCGTCCATATATTGCAGCCCGCCTAGCCGGAATACCTCCTCCATCCAGGGGATGTCAACATTGGATGCCATGCCGACAACCGTAACGTCCGGTCTGGCGGCTTTCACCGTCTCATAAGTTTTCTTCAGCAGCTTGAAATAATAGTCGGGACGGGAGTCGGCAGGACCGTTTCCTCTGTCGCCGAAGCCACCGTTGAATTCATTATAGACTTCCACCCATTCCATCTGATTGCCGTACAAGTCCAATAAAGCCTTGCCGTAATTGGCAAATCCCTCACGGCCTTCATCCGAGTAAGGGGTGCTGTCCTGGTCATAGAAGGGATTCGTGAAATCGAACGTGATGAACGGCTTCAGTCCGTCTTGCTGTGTTTTCCGCATAAAAGCGTCACGGCCTGGCGGCTTCTGATATTTCCCTTTTTCGTATTCCACATCTACCCAGGTGATTTCGTCACGGAAATTTTTGGCCCCGGCACGTTTCAATAACTCGCTTAACTCCGGCGTCCATCCGTTGTTGGTTCTTGCCAGATGCGTAGACACGCCGAATGGAGAGTTGTTCACAAGGGTAGGGTCACCGGCGGGTAATCGAGCAAACGATATTTCCTGGTTTGTAATGATTTGACCCGCCTTTACAGCATCAACCGACAGCTTAAAATACCCTAACTGCTGAACGGGAATCGTCAAATTCAGCTGCCCGTCCTGCACCGCATTGCTGCCTTCCAATACGTTATGATCGAGATGATCGTATACACGCCAACTTACCGTGTCTCCCCTTGTTGCGAGCGGAAAGGATGCCGCCTCATTCGTCAGAAAGACATTCCCCATGCGGGACTGCTGGATCGACAAATCGGGGAAGGAGGATGTGGTCACAATGTTGTCCAAGCGAACCTCTCCGCTCGTTTTGCCCCCGACTAAGCCTGACTTCTCTGTGATAAAGCCGATGGCCTGGGCAGGACCATGCCACACACCGTCGTTCGCCCCGTTATAATGCAGATAGCCCGTGCCGCCGTTAAATTTATAAACATCAATTTTTTGCCAACTGCCATTCGGGGTCACGGCGATTTTCTGTTGATGCACCTGTCCCGTCGAATCCCTCATCAGCAGCAGGATGACAGAAGCATCCGTTGTCTTCACCCAGAATCCAAGCTTCTTAATCTCCCTCGGAGAAAAGCTTCTGCCCAGCGAAACCGCTTTGCCGTTAGGGCCAAAATCCATCGTCAGCTTGCCCGAAAAGCTTCCCTCCTTGAACGCCGACGAATCCCGGACGTAATCGACCTTGACCCCGGTCCCCGAGACTGCGCCTAATGTCCAAATATCAAAGGCGTTCTCAAAGTTGCCGATGGCGTCATCCCACAGCGGCTCTTGCGGCGGAGCGGTTGCGATCACATCGTCGATCCAGATATCCCCGCTCGTTTTGCCGCCAATCAAGTTGGACTTCTCCAGCAAAAAGGAGATGCCAGTAGCAGGGCCGTGCCATTTGCCGTCGTTGGCGCCACCGAAATACAGATAATTCGTGCCGATGTTGAAGGTGCTCATCTCGATCTTCTGCCAATTGGCGCCCGCTATCGCGATCTTGCGTTGATGCACCTGGCCAGTAGCATCAATCAACCGAAGCGTGACCGCGGAGGCATCCGCCGACTTCACCCAGAACCCCAGCTTGCTCATATCCACCGGCAGAAAATATTTACCGAAGCTCACATATTTGCCGCCCGCACTGAAATCGCCGTGCAGCTTTCCTGATGCGCTGCCGGATTTTGGAGATGACGTATCCCGAACATACGCACCTTGCGCTCCGGGAAACTCGGTGCCCAAGCTGAGACTCCAAGCCTCTTCCTCGCTTTCAAAATTGCCGATCGTGACGTCTTGCGAGATTTCCTCCGCTTGCGCCGTTGCCCCGTTTCCACTTGGCAAGAGTCCGTTCATAGGCCAGGCGGACAAGAGCAGAACCAGCAGCAGGCTTACCATCCACGTTTTCACTTTCAAATTCATTCACTCCTTCATTGTCATGTTTCATTCAAGGTCAACACACAAGAAAGCGCTTTCAATAAATGCCCCGATACGAACCTGATTCCCAAGGTCTCAACAACAAGAGGCAAAGCCAATGAATGAACCGTCACCGCCTTGCCCCGCCGGACTTACTTCTTGCCGCTGCGTGCCTTATAAGCTTCCGTCATTTCTTCGCTCATTTTGATCACATCAGCGTTGGTTTTCAGACTCGCTGCAAAACTATCCCATGCCGAGATCGGCTCCCGGCCCAAAATGACCTTGGTCTTCATGTCCTGCACTTTTTTATCCAGCTCGGCCAATACCTTCTGCGCGGTTGGCGAATACAGCCCGATACTGATGTCCGCTACGCTGGTCTTGGCGCGCTCGTCCTGAATCTTTTTATAAAGATCGTTAAGCTGCTGTGGGAAAAAAGGACTCGAGGTGCTGGCATACGGATCGGACACGTACACAATTTGATTAAAATCGGCTCCGTTATCCGCCTTCAGCTTCTCCGGATCGGTCACCTTGACGCCGTCCTTCATCGTATAGTGCTTGCCCTCGATACCGTAGCTTTGAATCGCAAATACATCATCGTTCATCCAGGTATCCACCAGCTTCAGAATTCGCTTCATCTTCTCCTCCGGCACCTTCTTCGGAATGGCCATGATGCCCGAGAAGCCCGGCCCTTTCGGATTGTAGCCGTTAATGCTCGTAACCGGATAGAAATCCTCCTGCTTGAAGTTCGGAGCAACCGACTTCAGCGGCTCATAGTAACTGAGCACCGTACCGGCTTTTTCAATCAGCATGCCCGCTTTGCCGGATTTGAACAGATCGCCCACCTGCGTCTGTTTCAGTGAAGCGAAATCTTCGGGAATCAACTTCTCCTTGTACGCTTTATTCAAATATTCAAGCGACTCGCGTGCTTCGGGCAGAAGCGGCGTGTAGACCAGCTTGTTGTCTACCAGTTTCCACTTGCCGTTCGCTTTGGTAAAGCTGCTCTCGAGCTGCCCCAATGTGCCCATCTTGTCCGCATCTACGAATGCCGCCAAGGGCACGGTATCGGTCTTGCCGCTTCGAGCCGGGTCCTTCTCTGCAAACGATTTCATGACGGTATACAATTCGTCCGTCGTCGTTGGCACCTTCAAGCCCAGATTGTCCAGCCAGTCCTTGCGGATCATGAAGAAGCTGTCCCCTTCCGAGGGGCGCGGACGCGGAATGCCGTAGTTGCCGCCATCCTGCATCTTCGTCAGTTCCCAGGCGGTAGCGGAAATTTTACCACTCAGATTTGGATAATTTTTGAAGTAAGGTGCAATGTCCCAGAACGCGCCTTGGCTAACCGCATTCCGGAATACCTGGCTGAACGGATCGTTGATAAAGATTAGCTCCGGAATATCGCCGGAAGCCAGCGTCACGTTCATCTTATCGGTATAGCTGTTGCCCGACACCCATTGAATTTTCAACTTCGAATTTGTCGCTTTCTCGATCGCTTGCTTGATTGGATTGTCGTCCGCAGCAGGCGTCGGCGACAACAGTGTCGTCATGATGCTGACCTCCAGCGGCGCTTCGTTGCCGCTGGCTGCCGTTGCTGCCGGTTTTCCTGTTTGGGTCTGTGCAGGCTTCTCCCCTGTGCCGCCGGAACAGCCCGCGATGGCGGTGCATAGTGCTGCAATGCCCGCTGTCGCCGCTGCCCTCTGGTTGAATGACTTTCTCGATTTCATGGTGATCCTCCCCTTCATCTCATTGGCTCAACCGCTGTTGCCCAGCATCTGCTTGTTGGCTCAGCCACTTTGAAATTAGGCCAACCGCGCCTTGCACGCAATAGGATTCTTTTGCAAACGCATAATCCGCATGCGTTGCACAACGTTGCAGGCTTTGCACAGCAAGATCAGCGGGAATTAGCGAAGCTGCGGCTTGCTGCCGTTGTCTCAGGAGCGATGCATATCCCGGAATTGGCCCGGGGTGCTTCCTTCGTATTTCTTGAATATGCGGTTGAAGTACGTATGCTGGTAACCGACGCGCTCGGCGATTTCGTTGATCTTGAGTTCCGTCTCGCGCAGCATGCTCTTGGCTTGATCGATGCGTATTTCCGTCAAATAGTCAATAAAGTTGATGCCCGTGACGGATTTGAAAGCGCGGCTTAACGTAAAGGGGCTGACTTCGAACTGGTCCGCGCACGAATCGAGGGAGATGGCGTCCATGTAACGTTCCCGTAAATAAAGGATGGACTTCTCCACAAGCTGCTTCAAATGGAAATCTTGTCTCCCGGTCAGCTCCCGAATAAACACGTTGACGACTTTCTGCTGAAGCCATGACCGCATTTCTTCAGGTTCCTTGATGAGCGCCAACTGTTCGAACAAATTGACGCCGCCGAACAAGTGAACCGGATTCATGCCCGATTGCAGCACCGCGTACCGAATGCTTCCAAGCAGTTGAAGCATGCCCTGCTGAACAGTTAATTCCGTCGGATTGCTGCCAGACAACGATTGCATGAATTGCCCGATCAGTTCCATCGCTTCGGCTTCCTGTCCGCTGCGCACGGCATGGACAATTTCCTTCTCCAACGCAAACGGGAAGCCAGCGTCCATCTGTGGGCTGGCTTTGAACAAGCGGTCCGTCTTAATGATTTGTTGTTCGTCAAGCAGATCGCGATAAACCAAAGCCTGTCTCGCCTCCTCGAACAATTGTGATAGTTGCTTCACCTGGTTCGTCCGCTTGCTGACAGCTATCGTAATCTGCATGTTCAGAATCCGTTTGATCGTTTGCATGGCTTCCTCGGCGAAAGCGTCCAACTCTTCTTCCAACGAGTGGGACGGGGAATCTTCCGGCAAGGACAGGAGCAGCCCGACCGAGAAGTTGTGAAAATTGATCGTCTCCGCCTGCTCGTAACGCGCACCCGTCAGTTCTTCAATAATATTCGTTGCTGCGAAGGTGACCAGTTCCTCGTCTCCGACCGAGAACCGGCCCCTCAAGTTGGCAAACCCTGTCAACTGAAACATAAGCACCACGTATTGCCGGTTCTCCGTGCTCCAGCCGTAATGTCGGAGCCGCTCGCGAAGATTGTTCTCCTGCAGCGAGTAGAAGTAGCCTTGCACCAGTTCCAGGAAAAAACTGTCGCGCAGCAAGGGCTGCTGTTCCTTTAATTTGACACGCAAGGATTCGCTTTCTTCGGACAAATGATGCCACCCCTGCTCCAATAAATCGAACTCGTCGTTCACCTCTTCGCCTTTGTCTCCCGAGATCAGCCGGACCAAACGTCCGACAGGCGAATAAATCCGCTTGGATAAAAACCAGGACACCAGTAAGGCAAGCAGCAGGCCGATGAAGCTGATGATTACAATCCACTTCGAAAGCAGCAAAACAGGCGCTGTGATTGACGTTAACGGTGCCGCGGAAATGTAGACCCAGGTGCTGCCGAGTCGTGACATTTCGCCGTAGGAGACGGAATACGTACTCTTGTCGTAATCGAACAAGAACGATTCCGATGTGCCGCTATGGCGGGCATACTCCTGCTGCAGGGCGTCAGCGAGGCCCGAAGGATTTCCCTTGTCGTGACCGGACAGCCGCCAACTGCCGTCCTTCGTCATTAGAAGAGTCGTGCCTTCATTGTATGGCGTCAGCGTGTCCAGAAGATTAATCAATTTATCCTCATTGATCGTCACCACGATGGCACCGAAAGGCTCCGAGCTTCCGCCGGGAATGGTATTGGCCAGCTTGAGCGTCTCGGCGCCACTGGCCTTGGCTTGGTTGGCAGGAATCCCTTGCCTCCAGAAGAGCGACTTCCGTTCATGGAGCAGCGATTCATAATGTTGCAGCTCCGGGGAATTGGATAAATACGCAAATTGGTCTTTATTAAACAAGACCGGACGTGGCTGGTCGAGAAATAAGTCAACCCGTTTCAGCAACGGATGCGTCCCTTCCATCACCAGCAGCGTCCGGTACAGGTCTTGAACCTTCTCGTAGTCGTGAGCGATGTTGAGCTCTCTCATCTTGTCATCAAATTTGGTGTCGAATGCCCAGTGGGAGATGGTCAACTCCAAATAAGCCAACTGGTCGGCGATATTGTCCGCACGTTGTGTAATCTGGCTCTGATGCAGTCGCTGCAGCTCGCTCGCCATCTTATTGGAGGCCAACTCGTAAATGCTGATCCCGATAATAAGGCCGGGAATACTTGCGGCCAGCAGCATCAAGGACAGGCTTTTACGAAAAAAACGTTTGTTGAACACGCGACTTCCCCTCCCAATCCCGCAAAATTCACTTAAAGTTCGACAGCGGTAGCCTTAATCTTGCATGATTCAGGCTATAGGTCAAGTGAAATTTTAGCCTTTGATCGAGCCGACCATCGCTCCTTTGGCAAAGTGCTTCTGCAGGAAAGGATACACTGCGAGTATCGGGACGGTGGCGATGAGGACAGCCGCCATCTTCAACGTCTGTGAGGGAGGCGTTACGGTAGACATCTCAGCCCGAAGCTCCGAGTTGTCCGCATTCAGCAGCATGTTTTGCAGCATCACCTGAATCGGCCATTTTGTCGCGTCGTTCAGATAGATCATCGCAGCGAAAAATTGGTTCCAATACTCAACGGCATAGAATAACCCAAACGCGGCAAGCGAAGGGAGCGACAGCGGCAAAATGATGCGGAACCAGATCGTCAGGTCGTTGCACCCGTCTATGGATGCGGACTCTTCAAGCTCGACCGGCACGCTGTCGAAAAATCCCTTCATTAATATCACGTTCCAGCCGCTTGCCAAAGCGGGCAAGATGAGCGCCCACAGGCTATTGATTAACCCGAATTGGCGAACGACCAAGTAGCTTGGAATGATGCCCGGACTGAACAGGATCGTCAGCAGAATGCCAAGCAGTATCACCCGTCTGCCCCGCAATCTCTTGCGGGAGAGCGCATAGGAGAGCGCGGCAGTCACGACCAGGCTGAACGCTGTGCCCACAATCGCGAGGTAGGCACTCACCCCGATCGAACGTGAGAAAGCTTTCGTAGACAGTAAATATTTATAAGATTCGAACGACCATTTCTCGGGAAAAAGAATAAAGCTCTTCCGTAGAAACTCGGACGGATCGGTGAACGATACGACGAATACATAATAAATTGGAAAAAAGGTAACAAGAGCAGCAAGCCCCAGCAGCGTGATATTCAAGACATTGAACAACCGTTCCCCGGTATTTGCTTTCACATCGAATCCTCCTTGTAGGCTTTAATATACGCCTTCCTCGCCCATTTTTTTGGCGAATCGGTTGGCCAGCACGACCAGCAGCAAGCCGATAACGGACTTGAACAGCCCCACGGCCGCACTGTAGCTGAACTGCCCCTGTTGAATGCCGACGCGATACACATACGTATCGAATACTTCCGCGACTTGCGACACAGCTCCGTTATACATCAGGAACACCTGCTCGAAGCCTACGTCCATCGCGCGTCCCAGCCGCAGAATCAACAGGATGATAATGACATTGCGAATCGCCGGAAGCGTAATGTGCCACATCTGGCGAAACCTGCCCGCTCCGTCTATTTTCGCTGCTTCATACACCTGAGGATCTATACCGGCCATCGCCGCCAGAAATAAAATCGTACCCCAACCGCATTCCTTCCAGATCGATTGCAAGGTCAGCATAATCCAGAACATATGCGGATTGGTCAACACATCGATGCGGCTAGCGCCTAGCATCTCCAATATTTTATTGACCAAGCCATCGCCCTTGCCAAATAACTGGAACGTAATCCCCGCAATAATGACCCACGACAAAAAATGCGGCATATAGACGATCGATTGCACCGTCCGCTTGAACACCACGCTTCGAAGCTCGTTCATGAGCAAGGACAGTGCGATCGGAAGCGGAAAAAAGAAAATGAGATTCATCAGGCTGATCGCCATCGTATTGCGAAACAGCAGCATGAAATCCGGCGTGGAGAAAAACCGCTGGAAATGCTCCAGCCCTATCCACTCACTCTTCCATATTCCAGCAAACGGAGAGTAATTTTGAAAGGCAATGACCACGCCCCCCATCGGCACATACTTAAATATGAAGAAAAAGACAAGACCGGGCAATGCCAGCAAGTACAAGTATTTGTCCCTGCGGAGATCTCGCCTCAGACCTCGAAGCCAGTTCGTCATCCCGCGACGGCGGCCTGTGGCGCCCTCAGCCTTCATGTGTAATGTCTGTATCTCATTCATGGTTCCACACCCTTTCTTGAACCGGTTTGCTAACGTGCTCGGCATAATCGAAATATCTGCCTTCCAGCAATCCGATTAACGTATTCGTCACGATGATCTCCACCGTATTTGTACCAGCATGCAGTAATTCCGTATTCCCCGTCCAACGGTAGGGCAGCCAGGGGCGGACCCCCAGAGATTGTCCGTTTACAACGACTTCGGCACAGTCATGAAAATGAGGGTCCCAGCCGCTTACGTTCAACTCAAATATCGATTCTTCCGGCAAGGCCGTGAGCTCGAACGTTCGTCTAAACGATAAATCGCCGGCATAGTAAGGATACCCTTGGTATGGCCCGCCTTGTACGGGCTGCCTAGATAACGATGCCGGACGGAGAACAGGCCGCTGCTTATCATCAAACACCACTTGAAAAGGGCCGGTTATATACAAGGCGTCGAGCAGACCGTCTCCGTCCCGACAGATTTCTATATCGACTTCCAGCAAATTGACGCCCACTTGCAGATAATCCTGAATGTCCTGGGAAATGTTTCTGTGGTCATAGAGAAATGTCGGTTGGAAGAGGTCCCGATCCAGCACATGCCCGTTCACTCGAATCGTCGCTGTGCCGGAAATTGTGCCCAAATCCATGAACAAACTGCTGTTCTCCAGCCATTCCTCGACGATAAACTCCGTCTCGTAATGAGCCCGCAGCGGGTAGTCCATGCACAATTTCATGGGTGTTCCGAATGTTTGCCACGTTGTAACCGGCAATGCGGCAGCTTCGGAGAGGTCAGATACTTGATCGATAAAGGTTTTGACCTGCACACGCGTTCCTTCCGTAACCCCTTCTTTCGAACCTGTCTTGCTGCTTATCGTCATTCGGAAGGTGTCAAAGCGAACCGTATTCGCGGACAAGGGACGCAGCTCCCATAGCAATGACGCATCAATATCTAATTTATAAGGGGGCGACTTTACCTTGTCGTCTGCCGGCAGCGTACCCCCGCCCCTTGTAATCTCAATCAGCCTGGCACTGTAAGGTTCCATCTGCAGATCCATGTGACATACGCGATCGAAGAACGCTTGATGCATTAGATCGCCAACGTCGCCATCATCGAGGGATAATTCCCGAAATCCCACAAATTGGCATCCTTCTCCTCCCCCCCATACATGAGAGTTCACCTGAAGCTTGACATCCCGCTGCGCTTCTTCCTGATTGCTTATAAAAACCAGAACCTTGTCGGCGGAAATACGTCTCACCTGCATAAGCAATCCCCATTCGCCGCAAACAGGTAGCAATTGAACGGGCAAAGGTTCGAGCTTATTTAGCTGCGCGGAGAGCATCTCCATGACTTGTTCCGTCTCATCTTCAGCATGAAACGGCAGATGGTAGGCAGTCCCACTGCCCTTTGACCAGGTAAGCTGATCTTGCCGCTGCTCGTGCGGGCTCCAAAATTTTGCTTCCCAGGTCCCGGTCACACCGAAGACTTGCTCCATTCCCGAACGATCCGCTCCCTGAGCCTCAATGGATTCATAAGGAAGCTGCCCCATGCTGATGACCGTGCCCCCTTGCTCTACAAATTGCTTGATTTTCTCCCAAGCGTTGTTTTCCAGATTTGTCATAGGAGGCAGCACTAGCAGTGAATAGCAAGCTTTACCCAGCTTGATCGTGCCGCACGCGACTTCCGCTTCCACAAGCAATTCCGGATCAAGATGATCGAAATCTCTGCCATCCTTTGTCATCCGGTTGCAAATGCTCATCCACCAACGCTTTATATGCGCCAACTGCGCTTTTTCTTCAGTACGTTCGCCGCTATAGGAGAAACCGTGAAACGGATTACCGAGTCGCGTCCACAACGATGTCACCGGCTCCAGAACCGCAGCCGAAATGACAGCTTCCCCGGTGCTCATCACATAGCTAATGCGGCCCACATAATCGCTAAGCTTGCGGAAATGCTTCCAGTACGGGTTTTGCAAAAACTGCGAGGGCGGCGCATCATGCTGGGCAAGCCCGTCGATCGTGTAGAAAAAAGCATGGAAATTAAACATATTCGTTCCCTGCGCAGCCATGCGGTCGATCATCCAGCGAGCATCCTGCAAGGTCATCGACCAGCCCACGCTGTGAAAGCATTCAATCAGATTCCGTTCCCGATTCAATTGTCTGGCCAACGAACTGATCATTTTGGGATTGCAGCGAAAATGCTCCGCTTGCGCATTCAAAATCCAGTCCAGTGACCTTCCAAGCTTCTCGTGAGAGCTGTCGCCCGCCGGAATATGACTGAATAGTTGCGTCGTATGCCGAACAGACGGCACTTCAGCTACATATTGCAGTCCATACCGCTCGCACCAATCATGAACTTGCTGATGATACGATTCCCGCAGCAGCAAATGAACGGATTGATAGTAATCGTACTTGATTTTAACTCCTTCAGCTGTATCCGGGTGAATCAGAGCGTGTAAATGCTCCACCAAATCATAGCCGCAGCGCTCCTTGAAATAAGCCGGCAATTGAGGAGACCACGGCATATCACCTAATAATCCGATTTCATCCGTAAACATCCCTTTGATTGTCGTCCCCAAGTGTTCGCCCAAATAAGCCACATATTTATCATGCGTCAACCGAATAAACGTTGCCATCGCTTCCTTGTTGCAAGGATCTACGAAGGTGCCATAATATTTGAAATCCTCCAATTCCTTTTCCTGTACGATTAATACTTCCCATTCTCCGGGCGGAACCTGCCAATCCAGCTTCTGAATAGTTCGGTACGTAAAAAATCGTTTTTGATTATAGGCCGTCAACCCGGCCTTTTGAAAAATTTGATCGGCCTGATGGTTGCCAATCATAGCGCGAATAGACATCGCCTGATTCCATTGCGGCTTGCCATTTGTCACCGGGGCGGCTTTGGCATATAGAATTCGCGCCCAAGGCAGCTCCAATGACAGATGCTCGCCTCCTCTAGCACGATGTGACGTGCGGGCTAACGTATAGTGTTTAGCCTCCGGATGCTCCAAAATCACTTCCCCGCCGGCAATCCCGCTTGGGTAAGGGTACTCGTCATATAACCAAACGTGCAGCCCACATGCTTTAGCCGTCTCTACAGCAACCCGCACTTTCTGGAACCAGGCATCGGATAAATAGGGGATTTTCAGCCCCTGTCTCGCGCAAATGAAGAACCCTCCCAAACCTTGCCTAGCCATTTCATGGATTTGGCAGATGAGCTGCTCGTCCTCCAGTTCCCCGTTCCAGAACCAGAAAGGGTGGATGCGGTCATCCGCTGTAGGATTCTTGAATCTTTCCATATCGAATAACATGGCGGTAACCTCCTGATTGAACAATTGATGCCTAAGATGTTCTAACTATAGAATGCAGCTTTTCTATCCACAATAAGATTCTCTTGCGTTTTAGCCTTTCTCCAGCTTAGACATTCTTGCATGCATTCGACATCCTTGCATACCTATTCAGCGACCATACGATTGGTCAGTATGCCCAGCTTTTCAATTTCGATCGTGACGACGTCTCCATGCTGCAGATACACTTGCTTTTCCGGAGGATATCCCATTACAACACCTTGCGGAGTCCCCGTTAAAATAATATCGCCGGGAACGAGAGTCATATGCTGGGAAATGTAACTGACAATCTCATTGCACCCGAAGATCATATCTGACGTATTCGAGTTCTGGCGAACCTCGCCATTTACTCTGCAAGTGATTTGGAGTTGATTCGGGTCACCCACTTCATCAGACGTTACTAAGTACGGACCCAGAGGAGAAAATTTATCACAAGATTTGCCTAGCAGCCATTGCTGTGTGCGCATTTGTAAATCACGAGCGGACAAGTCGTTGACATTGCAATATCCAAACACATGGGAAGGCGCTTCATCCTTGGTTATGTATTTAGCTGTTTTACCAATCACTATTCCTAGTTCCGCCTCATAATCGACTTTTTGCGAAACGCTGGGAAGCGGTACTTCCTGACCATGACCTGTCAATGTATTATTAAATTTATTAAACAAAATTGGGAATTGTGGAATCGGCGAATTCGTTTCTTCCGCATGTTTGCGATAATTCAGACCTACACAAATGATTTTGCCCGGATGCGTCACACAAGGTCCAAGAGTTAAGGTAGATTCTTGAAGCAGGTAGTCTTTCTTTTCATTCAATAAACGCAAGGTAACATCCACGTGTTGACGAAGAATTTCTAAAGATCTGCTCCCCCCATCAATGACTTCATGTATGGTCGTAGGAATTCGTTTTTCTGTCGATCCGTCAGATAATAATGTCGCTGCTACATCCAATACCCCATGCGCTGTCTTTACACCTAGTCGAAATTGGTTATTTTGAATAAAAGTTAATAGTTTCATAGCTTCTTACCTCCCTGATGATTACAAAAAAAGGGGATAGGCATGCTAATGCATGACCCATCCACCATCTACATTGAGTGTTTGTCCCGTGATTGCATCGCTATCTGTGGAGGCCAAGAACACAAACGCCCCTTCCATATCTGCTCCAACTATCCTTCGCTTGATGGACTGTTCGTTCATCAGATACGCCGATCCTTGCTGCTGCGCTTCTACAGAACCGACTTTTTCGAGTTCGGTTTCAGTCAAGATCGCACCTGGTGTAAGGCAATTGACAGTAATGCCATGTTCGCCTACTTCTCTTGCCAACGCGCGGGTCAGACCAACAATGGCTCCTTTGGAGGTGACATAGTGGGCGAAATTTTTCTGCCCGGTAAAAAAAGTAACCGAAGAAACATTGATGATCTTCCCATAATTCTGCGCTTGCATATAAGGAAATACAGCTTTGGCCCCAATAAATTGCGACCTCACATTGACGGCCATCACATGGTCCCATTCCTCCATACTAATTTCGAGCCAGTTTTTTCTGGGGTCGATGGCGGCATTGTTGACCAAGATGTCAACAGTTCCATACTGCTTCACTGTTTCCTCAACCAGCCGCTGGAATTCATTTTCCTTGGAAACATCCGCACCGCATGCAAACGCAGTTCCTCCATTGGCTTTTATTTCGTCAACTACCCCTTCAGCTAACTGCGGATTGCTTACATAGTTGACGACCACCTTGGCGCCTTCCGCAGCATAACGAAGGGCGACCGCTTTACCGATCGACCTGGCCGCTCCTGTAATGATGGCCACTTTACCCTCTAATTTCATTCAAACTCCTCCTTGTACGCATGGTTAAATCATCGATCCGCCTTCTAGTGCTGAACGAGCCGTACGCGTATATTGCGCCAAAGCACCGCGATGGTTCATCACCGGAGCCACCCATTGCGATTGCCTGATGCGAAGCATCTCCTCGATTGCTTCCGGCGATCTGTGCGAGCCATCTGTTCCTACGATGGAAATGCTGCGACTAGGAATATCGATGCAAACGAGATCCCCGCTTTCGATGAAGGCAATCGGTCCTCCATCCAATGCTTCCGGACATACATAACCTACACAAGGCCCGCGCGTAGCTCCAGAAAATCGTCCGTCAGTAACAAGCGCTGTCGTTTTAGATAAGATAGGATCAGAGGCGATCAATTCAGAGATAAAAAACATTTCAGGCATTCCGACAGCTTTCGGACCTTGATACCTAATCACGATGACGTCGCCAGGTTGGATGGTTTTACGAACCAAAGCGTCCACCGCATCGGCTTCGGCTTCAAACACCTTGGCTTTTCCTGTGTGGATCTGCATGTCATCGACGACAGCAAATTTCTTGATAGTCGACCCGTTAGGCGCCAGATTGCCTTTTAACACGGCAAGCGCACCTTCTGGCTTTAATGGTTTCTTGATGGAGTAGACCAGGTCCCGACGGTTTAATTTATAATTGGCTAGAAACATTTCCGCAAAACGGGGCATTTCGTTCAATCGGAAATCCTCAAGGTTTTCACCTACTGTTTTTCCCGTCACCGTAAGCACATCTAAATGCAAATAGTCCCTTAACTCTTCCATCACAAAAGGAACGCCTCCCGCATACCAGAACAGCTCCGTAGGGTAATGTCCAGCGGTCTTGGTGTCGACAAGAACAGGAATTTTCTTATGGATGCGATCAAATTCGTCTACGGAAAGTGTAATCCCGATTTCCCTGGCAATCGCAATGAGATGCATCACCGCATTTAAAGAGCCACCAATGGCGGAATGAATCATAATCGCATTCTCGAAGGCTTCTTTAGTTAGAATAGCCGAAGGCGTTATATTTTTTTCCGTAAGATACATGATCTGTCGACCAACCGATCTGGCCGCTTTGCGAATTTCCGCATTCGTCGCTGGAATTAATGCCGTCCAGGGAAGCGCCAGGCCCAGCGCTTCGGACATCACCTGCATCGTTGCCGCTGTGCCCATGTATTGACAGGCGCCGCAAGTCGGGCAGCACGCACGCTGGAACGCCAGAAACTCCTCTTTCGTCATTTTATTCTCCGACACTTCAACACTCATGTGCCACAGTTCCTCATTGGAACGCATGCATGGCCCCGCTCCCATCGCGCCGCCGGGCAAGTGAATCGCAGGAATGTTCAACCGGGCAATGGCCATCAAATGAGCGGGAACCGCTTTGTCACCTGCGGAAGTTAAAACCATTGCGTCAAAAGGGGTGGCCAACGCATGAATTTCAACCATGGAAGCAATTAAGTCTCTGGACGCTAAGGAATAATGCATGCCATTATGCGCTTGTGCAATGCCGTCGCATATATCCGTTGCGGTGTACACCGCTGGCTTGCCTCCACTTTGCAAAACGCCTTTTTCCATTTCATTTACCAATTCACCCAAATGATAGGAACTGGGATGGCTGGACCCCTGTGTGCTCTCCACAAGCACCTGAACTTTGTCCAAATCCTCGACGGTCCAATCCATCGACATGCGCAGCGCATCGCCCTCAAAACTGATTTTTCTTATCTGTTGACTTTTTAACTCCATACAATCCACCTTCTCGGTTTAAGTTAGTTGCCAGTTAAAATCATCGTCGAATGGATAAAAAGGGCGCTCAATTTTCCAAAAGTGCAGCGTTTTCAAATTAGCCGTGCTAACCCCCGGCGTATCTATAATGAAAATGTGATTAGAGATTTTCTCGTAATCGGCGCGGAACTGATTAGCCGACTTCACGAGGATTAGATCTGCCTCCAGCGGTTCCAAACCAACAGAGCGATACATGGCGGGATCGCCTGTGAAAACCGGATTTTCTGTGATTAGCAGCGAAATCTTCTCGATCTGCAAGACAACACAGCGCCCCATCTTCCCTTGCGTATTCGCAGCAAATCCACCCTTGAAAGTAAAAATGCCGTCGCTGATCCTTTTCACGATACCTTCAACCTTCATCGGCTGGCCTTGTTCCGTATTCACCGTGTATCCGATGGTTAGTTCAACGGTGCGGCCTACTCCCTTTTCAATCGCTTTCGCAACTGCTGGAGCGTCGACTACGGTAAGCAGACAATGAAGCTGCTTCTGGGCACCTGCCTTCAGCAGCTCGGCGAGTACATAATTGCTATCCCCCGTTGCCCCGGCGCCTGGACTGTCAGCAGAATCCGAAATCACGATCGGCCGTAGGCTCTTGTCCTCTAGTGCCATACGGATCACTTGATCCGTTTCATACAGCTCAATGTCAAATTCATGCCGTTTCGCCCAAGCCATCTCGCATAATCGTTCTACTTCATGACGGCCTTCTTCGGGATTCTCGCAAACAACGACAACGCCAAAACCCAATTCATCGACATCGATCCACGGTTGTACCGGAAACAAGGAAGTAACCATCGAGCGGCCTGCTTGCTCTCCTTTTTGAGCCTCCATAAATAGGTCAGCCATAGGGCCGTGGGTAGTTTGCATATTCTCAGCTGGAACAATCATCGGTATTTTTTTGAAAATAAGATGTGGACGAATGTTCGTGTCAATGATTGAAAAAAGCAGCTTTGCCGCATCATAAGCCGTCTCAAAAAAATCAATGTGCGGATACGTTTTGTAGCCGACGACTCCATCGATATTGTCGATCATTTTGTTCGTGACGTTGGCATGATGATCCAGCGTAATGACAATGGGCACATCACTTCCCACTTCACGCCGGATATCATTTAACATATCCCCTTCCACATCGTCGCAATCTTCACCGACCATGGACCCATGGAAAGCTAACAGAATACCGTCGCATTTCCCTGCTTGTTTGATTTGCTCCAGTAATATCGCTTTCAACTGCCGCCTGGATTCCGTCTCAATAGCCCCCCAGGATACCGCATTGGCATACATGCTGGGTACGATTTCAACTCCCTGTTCCTTACACGACTGAATAAATCCGCTAATTTCGTTTTGGCTTCCAGCTAATTTCAAGACATCTTGACCGATTAAATAACTATGAGTGTGAAAATGCTCAATTTTACTTTTAATAGGACTCCATGTATTACTCTCTTGCATAATTCCGCCAATTACGATTCTCATCGGAGTTCCTCCATTAACTTCAAAGTCTGCGACACACGATTAGATCTTTTCCTTTGAACGCAAGTGAACCAAAACGCGATCTACAGAACGCAATGTTTCTTCAATGTCAGATTGTTGGTGTGCGGTGGAAATGTACCACAGACCATTCGGACGGAGTAAGATTCCTTCGTCGAGCATCAACTCTGCGAAGCGGGCATATTTGGCAGCGTCGCGTTGGTTAAAGGTCTCGAAATCATTAACCTCCAACGTGTCGATAAATATCATGTTAAGCACAGGGCCGATGTGGTTAACTACGCCAGAAATATTGTGTTTGACGAACAAGGAGCGGATGCCATTAGCCAGCTCGTTAAAAAGCTCTTCCATTTGGTTATAAGCAGCTCCGTTGTTTAGGGAGAGGTGGCTTATCGTAGCGATAGCTGCAGCAGTAGCAACGCAGTTGCCATTCAGTGTTCCGAGATGGCTCACTTTGCCCTCATCCACGAGCTTCATAATCTCAGCTTTACCAGCTACTGCACTGATGGCGATTCCGCCCCCCATCGCCTTACCGACAACAACTAAATCTGGCAGGATACCGAATCTTCCGTGAGCGCCGCCCAAGCCAAGTCTGAAACCGGTGATCACCTCATCCATAATCATGACGATATTGAGCTCTTCGGTCAGCTTGCGGATCCCTTCAAGATAGCCTGGCATCGGCTGTATGCAGCCGGAATTGCACATGACCGGTTCAGTAATAACGGCTGCGATTTCATGACTGCGGGTACGTAGGATCGATTCTAATGCCGCAGGATCATTCCACGGCAGAAGAATGATATCATCCAGACTGTTTTCACTTTGCCCGAATGTCCCTGGAGGGATACGGGATACCTCGACGTCGGCAGCTTTTTGACTCATGTCTGAGCTGGGGAAAGAAGTGAAAATCGAATCCGACCAACCATGGTAATGGCCATGGAAGCGAACGACCTTTGTTTTGTTCGTGAATGCGCGAGACAATCGCAGCGCCAGCATGACGGCTTCCGTGCCGGAGCCGCTGAGTGCTACTTTTTCAGCGCAAGGAAGCACGGTTGTCAGCAATGCAGCCAGCTCAATTTCACCTTCATGCTGTAGACCGAAGGTATACCCATTGCGTAAGGCTTGATGTACGCTTTCAGTCAGACCGTCATGCGCATGACCTAGAATTAAGGGGCCGTACGCAAGCAAATAGTCAATGTACTCATTTCCGTCCACATCCCGGATGCGAGCCCCTTTCGCTGACTTTGCATACAAGGGAGTTGGTTTCATCGACGCCCGTAAAGAACTGGCTACTCCGCCTGCAAGATGGTTTTTGGCTGCTTGAAGCTTGGTTATGGATTTCTCATAGGCTCTCATTGGGATAACTCCTTGTCAGCAAATTAGACTATGACGTTCTTAGACACGTACAACGCAGGCCCGTCATACTTGGTGTATGGCGGGCCATCTTTTACTTGCCGCTTTGTAAATTCAATTTTTGCAGAATCCCCCGCAAATGCTCCGCACCGCTTGCAATCCTTTCTTCCATTTGCGCCACATAAGGTATTGCTTCGTAGGCATCGATTGTTGGCAGCTCCCCGGAGGCAAGCTTCTGCTCTACTTCCTTTACGAGCTTGATATATTGTCCGAATTCATAGGGCGTCAAGCCAGGGTTTGGAGTAAACCAATCCTGCTCGAACACCGGGAATTCAAAAATCCACTTGTGATCTTCGATCGACAAAGTCAAATCCGGGTTATATTCACCCAGAATGGCAATGATGCTCGCGAGATCGACAATCCCTTGGCCGGGCGCCTTTCCTTGCCTGCTGACGCCATTCTCCGAGAAGAAGACAATGCCATCCTTGATGTGGGTCAAGTGTGTATAGGGAGCGACCCGTCTGGCCGCCAGTACAGGGTCTTCCGCATTCACGAGCGTATTCCCGGTATCGAGATTTACGCCGCATATATCCGCACCGACGGCTTCAACGACATGCAAAATATCGAAAGTGGAGTCGCCGTGATTCTCGAGATTGATTCGGCTGCCGCACTCCTCCAGCACCGGTCTCAAGCTTCGCACGAAATCCGCACTCTTCGATAAATGCGTGTTCCATGGAACGGGGTGTTTGTATCGTTCGTCATTGCGGCTGATTATCCCCGCCAACTCATGCCAGCCAACCTTAGCGAAGGCTTGAATATCCTGGATCATCGTGGTTCTCACTTCATCTTCCGATTGCTGGAACAAAAGCGGGTTGCACATCCCTACGGAAACGTGAATATACATCCCAAGTGAATCGGCGTAATCCTTTAATTTCAATAGTTCACCCACATCGCGCGTACTGCTTAATCCGCTCATGCCGCCAAACTGCACGCCTTCCAATCCTCGTTTGTGGGCATAATCCAGACACTGATAAGGATCCAGGTTCAATTCCCGAAGTGTAAAGCTGTCGATTCCTATCCTCAAGGCCAGTCCTCCTTTAATCGTCTGACTACCGCTTTCAACGTGCCGGTTGCAGGGGAAGGCTGACTACCGCCTTCGTTTCCTCAGCCCGATAAGCGGCTTCCGCCACTTCAACCGTTTTACGACTGTCTGTCCCGTCGGTCAAAATTACCGCCTGTTCGCCTCTGAGGCTCCTCACCCATTGCTCGATACAGCGCTGATGGCCTGTCAATTCTTTCTTGACGTTAACCTTGACGAAGCTTCCTTCGCCTTTCATGTCATAGTGAAACTGCTTGGAGGATCCGTCATGAATTTTGACATATGTGCCTTTGCCGCTCATAAAATACGCTTCACCCTTCGTACCCGTGACATGATTGAATTCGTACCATAATCCGTCAGGAGCGTGATGCGATTGTGTGTACCAGTTTATGGAAAGCAGGGCCAATGCGCCCGATTTCATTTTGGCCATGACAGTTCCGATGGTTTCCCCTTCCATGCGATTTGGTTCCGTCTTCGTCATGCAAGTCACCTGATCCACTTCGCCTTCATACCATCTGAGCGAGTCGATCTGATGGGTGAGACAGCTCATGATAGCACCGCCGCCAAGCATTTCCTTCGATCGCACCCAGCTTCGCTCAGGGAAAACAACATTCTGATTGTGCTCTAATTTCCAAAACAATATCTCCCCCAGTTCGCCGGAATCGACCACCTGCTTAAGCGCCTGCCAATCGGAATCATAACGCCGGTCATGGCAGACTGTCAGCGATACGCCGGCTTTCTCGCAAGCCTGGATCATTCGATCGCACTCTTCCACATTGCGAGCCATCACTTTCTCGGTCAGCACATGCTTGCCCGCTTCCGCAGCCGCAATTGCCGCAGGTGCGTGCAAATAATGCGGAAGCAGAATATCAACTGCATCCACGTCCTTGTCGGCCAGAATCTCGGTATAATCACCTACAATGACAACATCTTCGCCCAGCAGTCTTCGGATCTCACTGTGGCGGCTTGCGTCAGACTCGGCCACAACGACTTCGCAAAGATCCGAAAGACGTGTAAACCCCGGGGCATGCGCCTTCAAAATACCTCCTCCGCCCAGAATGCCGATCTTCAGTTTAGCGCTCATTTCCGCTTCAACTCCCTCATAATTTCTTTCACGGGAACATTATCTCACCGCGGGATGGAAGGTTGAAATGACAAATCGTCTGATTTTATACACTCATTGTTCGAAGCCTGCTTCATTCCGCTTGATTCGATTGCGCAATCCACTATAATAAGTGTAATTACACGAAGAGGCGGAAGAAGTATGGATGACTCCCAATTTTTGATCACGATCCTGAATTCGCTTGATTTCACTTATTTCAGGGGCAATACAACGCGATTTGACGTGAAGGAATCTCAAAGTTTCGATCAGCCGTTCTCACTTGTTTCCCAAATTACGGACGGCCCGTTGCTTCTTCATATTGGGAATGCGAGCTATAAGGTAGAGCCCGGTCAAGGGTTGATTATCCCGCCGAATAACAAATATGAAGTCACCATGTTAGGACCTCAATACGTTACGCATTGGCTGAATCTGGACATCACGCTTTTTGGCCATTTTCAACTGTTCGACTTTATAGAAACTCCTTATGTCATCTCCGAAGACGTCGGAAATAGCATCGGTCGGCTTCAATCCGAAATAACCGCTTTGATGAATGCTGATCCGATCGACGCCAGCACATCCTTGTACAAGGCGGCGCAAGTCAAGCAGCGACTTTTCACGCTACTGGAAATTATTCTTTCCGTTTCCCGGTACAAAATCGGCAGCTTCGAGGATATGAGGAACCTCCAACGGTTTCAACCGGTGTTCGATTACATGGAGAAACATCTTGCCGAGAAAATAAAGGTGGCACAGCTCGCCGAGCTGATGTACTTGTCCACCTCCCATTTTCACAAAGAATTCAAACAAGCTTTCCAAGTTTCTCCGATGCAATATATCCAAACACAGAGATTGAAGAAGGCACAATATTTGTTGGCTACGACGGATTTGACGATGGGGGAAATCGCGAATCGGATCGGCTATGATCATACGTATCCGTTCATCCGATTTTTTAAATCGATGTACGGCAGCAGTCCCGGCAAATACAAAAAAGCTCTGACCCGCCTATAGTCTTGGTCGCATGATTAAAATGATGTACGGCAGAAATCATGCTGCTCTGAACGGCTGTTCTAATATTTGTTTCACAAATTTAGACACCAAATGAAAGGTGGGATATAACGACACTTGTCCAGCGTTGCGAGGGGGATCATGGAAGGGGGGCTGCGTAATTGCGCGTCATGAATACTGGAAATTATGATTTTCCACATAATAACTGCTTCTTACTTCGGCTGCGGCACTTTAAAGGGTAAAGTTATCGAGTGGATTTGAACCACCTAGACTGTTCGACTGCGAGGCTAACCAAACCAACCGGCACTCCATCGGAGTCCCGGTCATAAACACACCTATCCAACCTCAGAGAGCCGCCCATCCCGAAAATGCACAATCCGCTTCGCCTGCTTTGCAATCGCCAGATCATGCGTAATCAAAACAATCGTCCTGCCCTGCTCATTCAATCTCTTAAAAATCTCCAAAATCTCCACACCCGTCTTGGAATCCAGCGCTCCCGTCGGCTCATCCGCGAGAATAATCGCCGGATCTCCCGCTAGTGTCCGGGCAATCGCAACCCGCTGCTGCTGACCGCCGGATAGCTCCGAAGGCAAATGCCGCCTTCGGTCTACCAAATCGACCGCTTCCAACGCCTGCATAACAAGCGGCTCCCTTTCACGCCGACTCATACCGCGATAAATGAGCGGCAGCTCCACATTCGCATACGCATTAAGCCGTGGCAGCAAATTAAAACTCTGAAAAACGAATCCGATCTTCCGATTTCTTATTTCAGCCAACTGCGAATCCTTCAGCCGATTAATGGCCTTCCCATCCAACACATAATCCCCACGATCTGCAACATCCAGGCAGCCAATAATGTTCATCAGCGTCGACTTCCCCGAGCCCGACGGGCCCATAATTGCCACAAACTCGCCATGATCGATTTCCAGGGAAATATCATCTAATGCCCGAATCATTTCCCCGCCCATCACATAGTTCTTACTGACATGTTCGATCTGGATTAAGGTCATACCCTTCGCCTCCATTACTTGATCCCAAATAAATGAAGTATGCGACTCATCAACCTCTAACCAACCTTACCGCTTCGCCTTATAAAACTCATGATACAGCTTCATCAACGCCCGCTTCTCAATCCGCGACACATAGGAACGGCTAATTCCCAGTTCCTTCGCAATCTCCCGCTGCGTTCGCTCTTCCCCGCCAAGCTCCAGCCCAAACCGTCCAACGACGACTTCCTTCTCGCGATCGTCCAAGATCTCTAAGTTCCGGTAAATCTTGCTCTTTTCTATCTTGAGCTGCACCTTATCCACGACATCGTCCGCTTCCGTGCCGAGGATGTCGATCAACGTAATTTCATTCCCTTCTTTATCCGTTCCGATGGGATCATGCAAGGACACATCTTTGCGTGTTTTTTTTAACGAACGTAGATGCATAAGGATCTCGTTCTCAATACAGCGAGCCGCAAAAGTCGCGAGCTTCGTGCCCTTATTCGGCGAGAACGACTCGATCGCCTTGATCAATCCGATCGTTCCGATCGAGATCAAATCCTCCAGATCTTCACCTGTGTTATCGAATTTTTTTACTATATGCGCGACAAGTCTCAAATTGTGTTCAATCAGTTTATTTCTTGAATGATCATTGCCTTCGGCCATCAGTCTAAGATGTTTTTCTTCTTCTTCCTCGGTTAAAGGCTGTGGAAACGCATTATTTTTGACATAGGATACAAGTAAGGTTAACTGTTTGATTAATACTGCAATTGCACTGAAAATCCCAGGCATTCCAGCCACCCCCTCATATGATTGCGGATCTTAGCTGTTTCGGAAGCCTCCGCTACAAAGATTAGTATTAGTGTATGTGGGTTTGTGCCTAGAAGTGCCTGTACGGAATAAGTTACTTGAAGTCCCCTGCGTTAGGGAAGGTGTTTCTATTATGCAAAAGACAACCGCCGCGGGTTGTCCTCTTCTTTGCAGTAAGCCCGGCATGGGCTTCATCTTTATAAATTTATCGAATATACTGGGTTACCCATAACAACAGCTTGTTGTTTGGATTAACAAATCCCCTTTTGTTTGTATCCAAGGATGCTATTCTTCCCATTTCCTCCTGGGATAAACGGAAATCAACGATGTCCAGATTTGCCTTTAACCGTTCAGGATTAATTGATTTTGGAATGACGGCAATACCGCGCTCCAGATTCCACCTTAGCATGACTTGCGCTGTCGTTTTGCCGTACTTCTCCGCAATTTCCTTCAGTACAGGATGATGAAACAACTGCTGATTTCCATGTCCAAAAGGGCTCCAAGCCACATGCTGAATCTGGTTCTTCACTAAATACTGATGCAGTTCCTCCTGCTGTAGGAAAACGTTCGTATGAATCTGATCGACCGCAGGCACAATAGTTCCATGCTTCAAAACATCCTCCAGATGATTACGTTCAAAGTTAGATACGCCAATCGCTCTGATCTTACCCTCTTTATATAATTGCTCCATCACTTCCCAGCTCTCTATATACTTAGGGGATGGCCAATGAATCAAATAAAGATCGAGATAATCCGTTTGCAGCTTCTTTAAGCTGGTTTCAAACGCTTGCTTTGTTTTTTTGCCATGATCTGAATTCCATAGCTTCGTTGTAATAAATATATCCTTACGATCTACCCCCGACTTCTGAATCGCACGGGCAACAAGTTCCTCATTATGATAGAAGGCTGCAGTATCTATGTGTCTGTAGCCATTTCTCAATGCCCAAACGATTGCATCCTCATGTTGATTTTTCATTTGATATACGCCCAAACCAACCTTAGGCATCAAAACCCCATTATTCAAAACGTAATTTTCCATATAACCATCCTCCCACTCATTCTTGTTATAGATTGAAGTGATTCAGTCAGCTCGAATTGCATTCCAGCAGCTTTTTTCAATACCGGCAATAAGCTCCGGACTCTCCTCTAATTTCCCGTGCTGAATTTCCTTGAAGAAGCTGACAAATGCCCCATAAACTACACATATCAATGCATTTGCAGGCAGTGGGCTTATTACCCCCTGCTCTTTTCCCTTTTCTACAATAACTATCAAAAAACTCAAAAAATCTTGAAACTCCTTCTGGCTCTGTTCATTCAAGTAGTAGGCATCAGCGTGTGAATCAATAAAAAGCAGCGAATATGCATTGTTTTTCACAAATGCAACCATTTGATAAAATACGTGTCGGAACTGCTCCCGGATCGTGCTGGAGAACGGAAAATCATTTTTTATGGTCTCTGAAAATTGTGCAACTACTTTTTGAAACAACGAGTTGACCAGCGCCTCTTTATTTTCGAAATAGCGATAAATCGTACCCGCTCCTACGGCTGCCTTCTCCGCAATCATAGGTACCGTCGTTCCGTCATAGCCTCTTTCTGCAAACAGCTTTAAAGCCGCATCATATATTTCCTCTTGTTTATTGCTGGACAAATATTTGCACCTCATTTTCGGAATGAATATTCATTCCTTTTCATTATAAAGCTAACTTTTCTTTAAATCAAACGTAAAAAAATGTGCAAAAAGGGCCGAGCCTACGGTTAAAAAACCGCAGATCGACCCTATTCATATAAAGTTTAATTCACGCTAATCGCGTCAATGAGCAATACCGCATACGTGCTATCTCTGTGTACGAGCCTGATGTATTTGGCATTAGCCAGATTTGCCCCAAAGGCGCTAAGCGGGATTGTGATGTCGCTATAGCTTCCTCCGACTGTTCCGTAGCTGCTGACCGGCCCGACCGTATGATCTGTTCCGTCATTCAACACGACGTCCCAATGCTGTGACGTGTCGGAAGGATTCCAGTCCCTCATCCGCAGCACCAGGTTCGTATTGCCGGCCAAACTACTATTGATGTTTTCCTGGAAGTATTGCCCTGTTCCGCTGGAGTTAAGGACGATATTGCCGCTGCTGTCGGAACCATAGTAAGCGCTGTCGATGACCCAGCTAATACTTTGACCTAAGTCATTTACTTTATTGTTGAAGTTCGTTGCGTTCCCGAACGAATCGATCGTCACCGTACCGGTCGATGCCGCTGGCGTCGCGCTCGCCTGGTTGGAATTACCGCTCGTTCCCGCCGAGTTGACCGCTTGCACGACGTAGTAGTACGTCGTACCATTGGTCAGACCCGTGTTCGTGTACGACGTCGCCGTCACTCCGGTGGCGACCTGTGCGTAACCCGAACCGCTCGTCGTCGAGCGCAGTACGTTATAGCTGGTCGCACCGGATGAAGCGGTCCAGCTCAGCGACACTTGCGCGTTGCCGGCTGTCGCCGCCAAGTTCGTCGGCGCCGCCGGTGCGGTCGGCGGAATGACCGGCGTCGCGCTCGCTTGATTGGAGTTGCCGCTCGTTCCCGCCGAGTTGACCGCTTGCACGACGTAGTAGTACGTCGTACCATTGGTCAGACCCGTGTTCGTGTACGATGTCGCCGTCACTCCGGTGGCGACCTGTGCGTAACCCGAACCGCTCGTCGTCGAGCGCAGTACGTTATAGCTGGTCGCACCGGATGAGGCGGTCCAGCTCAGCGACACTTGCGCATTGCCGGCTGTCGCCGCCAAGTTCGTCGGTGCCGCCGGAGCGCTCTGCGAGACAACCGGCGTCGCACTCGATTGGTTGGAATTGCTGCTCGTTCCCACCGAGTTGACTGCCTGCACGACATAGTAGTACGTCGTACCATTGGTCAGACCCGTGTTCGTGTAAGACGTCGCTGTCACTCCGGTAGCGACCTGTGCGTAACCCGAGCCATTAGTCGTCGAGCGCAGTACGTTATAGCTGGTCGCACCGGATGAGGCGCTCCAGCTCAGCGATACTTGCGCGTTGCCTGCTGTCGCCGTCAAGTTCGTCGGTGCCGCAGGCGCTGTAGGATTAGAGGCAATGGAGATTTGCCCCAAATTGATCCAACCGTCCGTATTTTGTTCCGCATTGGCGAAACGAACTTTCTTGGCCGGCAGGAACGGCTGCCACGATTCGATGCTGCCTCTGCTTCTTACATCGGCTTCGCTGACGCTTTCCAGCGGATTGACTACACGCATAACCAGATTGAAATTGCCGTTCACGCCAGGATTACCGACGTTGTAATCAAAATAATAGGGGCTGCCGAAATTCAAATAATTGCTTGAAGTATTCCAATCCGGGAACGTGCGGATTTGCAGCGGTTGGACTTTCGATAAATCCCAGTTCGTCTCCCACGTCCGAACCACGTTTCCAGCGGAATCCTTTAATCCGACCAGCACTTTCCAAGGATACGGGAACGGAGCCACACCTCTGTTTTCGATGCGAACCCCGACTTTCAACGGACTTCCCGACGATACGTTGTTATAGTAGGATTCTTTTACGGACAATTCGTAGCCCATTTTGCGTATCGCTTCGGCCACTTTCGTATCGCCGCTATTGTAGCTGGTAATGCCTTGCTGATTAATCATCCAAGAGATGTGGGTCAACTCAATGCTATCCAGCAAGTTGGATACTTGCCCTCCGCCAGTCGGCCAATTCGAGAACATCGATCCTTGAATCTCAGGCCGGGCTTCCCCGCCAATCGACTCGCTGATCCATCTGTTTTCCCCGCCTACATCCAAAGCAAGCTGCAGGAAAGCGTCGGACCACCCGCCCATAGAAACCGGCAGCGTCATACTTTTCGGCTCGGTCGATCCCGATCTGAATTCTTTGTAAGGCCATGAATCGTCGGCGAATCCGATATTGGCCTGTACAGCATGCCCGCCGCCCAAACTGTGGTATCTGATGACAAGTTTGGTTTTGTTGAACGCATTGTCATATGCGTCAATAACTTTATTTATTGATGCGTCTGTCGGAAAAAGGTTCGGATAACCGTCGGAGGTATCCCTGTCGAACGGCCAAGTGTGCCACTCTCCCCATAGCCCGATCAATCCCATATGGACATATGAAATTCTGGGATCCCCGTCATATTTTGCACCGAAGGCTTGAATAAAATTCGAAAGCGCCTGCAGCAAAAACGGGCTGTCATAATCCGGACTTGTCGTTCCCCAGTACGTATTTTGACGCATGGTCACATTTCCGTTAAAGCACGCAGGAATGCCGTTTCCGGGATGAGTGCCCGTTCCGCCCGGATATTCCATGTAGAGACGGATGGCCGCCTGATTCCCGCGCGAAGCCACCTCATCCAGCACTTGTTCGATCATTGCCCAATTATACGAACCGCAATTGGACGGGTTGGTCATGATCTCGCTCAGGGCAAAATAAGACCATTCCATGCTGTGCGGATACCCGGTGGCGTAATCGGTTTTCGAAAAGAAGAAAGGAAGGAAACCTTTCAGCGGATTGTCGAGCGGACCGGGCGCATAAGTTAAAGCATGACTTTGCAGAGCCGGGTCCGCCGACGGACTGACCGGCGTGGAAGGCGGTCCTGCGGGAGCCGCACTCACAACTGCAGGGATAGCGCTCGTCAATAGAATGAATATCAAGACAAACAGAAGCTGTCGTTTTGCGAGCTGTTTGTAGAATTTGCTTTTTACCGTTCTCCTCATCCACAATACCTCCTCTTAATTCACGCTGATCGCGTCAATGAGCAGTACCGCATACGTGCTGTCACTATGCACGAGCTTGATGTATTTGGCGTTGGCCAGCGACGCCCCGAAGGCACTGAGCGGTATTGTGATGTCGCTGTAGCTTCCTCCGGCCGTTCCGTAGTTGCTGATCGGCCCGACGGTATGGTCCGTTCCGTCATTCAGCACGACATTCCAATGCTGTAAGGTGTCGGAAGGATTCCAGTCCCTCATCCGCAGCACCAGATTCGTTTTCCCGGCCAGACTCCGGTTGATGTTTTCCTGGAAATATTGCCCCGCTCCGCTAGAATTAAGGACAATATTGCCGCTACTGTCGGAGCCATAGTAAGCGCTGTCAATAACCCAACTGATGCTTTGACCCAAGTCATTCACTTTATTGTTAAAGTTCGTTGCGTTCGCGAACGAATCGATCGTCACAGTGGATACCTCCGGCATCGCACTCGCCTGATTGGAGTTGCCGCTCGTGCCCGCCGAATTCACCGCTTGAACAACATAGTAATAGGTGGTTCCGTTGGTCAGACCCGTGTTCGTGAATGACACCGCCGTCACTCCGCTTGCGACTTGGGCGTATCCCGAACCGTTTGTCGTTGAGCGCAGTACATTATAGCTGGTCGCGCCGGTCGATGCTGTCCAGTTCAAAGCCACCTGTGCGTTGCCGGCCGTCGCCGTCAAATTCGTCGGCGCTGCCGGTAAAGTCGGTGCTGCCGGCGTCGCGCTCGCCTGGTTGGAGTTGCCGCTCGTGCCCACGGAATTGACCGCTTGAACAACATAGTAATACGTCGTACCGTTAGTCAGGCCCGTGTTTGTATAAGATGTCGCCGTGATGCCGCTAGCGACTTGGATATACCCCGAACCGCTCGTTGTCGAACGCAGTACGTTGTAGCTGGTCGCGCCAGATGAAGCGGTCCAACTCAGCGACGCTTGCGCGTTGCCGGCCGTCGCCGCCAAGTTCGTCGGCGCTGCTGGAGCGGTCGGCGGACCACTGCTTATGGCAACCGAATTGGACAACACGTTATACCCGGCAGCAGCGTCCCAGGTGTTCTGATTCGCCAGGCGGATCGAGTAATCCGGGCGAGAGCGCAGGCTGCTTGCGTTATCCGGCAGCCACAGCGCAAGCTTGTAAGTTCCGCCAGGCATGTTGGAAGGAAGGGTGACGGTCTGTGTGGATACATTCACTGAACCGCTCTTCCACAGCCGCACATCAATGTTGTTCAATTGAACATTAAAGCGATTCGTTCCATTATCGAAAACAAGGAAGACCGGCCTCGGTTTAATCGGACCGGCGTACCCGGCGTTGTTTAAATTGGCTGAGAACGCGAAGCTTGCGCCGGCGTTGGCCGACGTTGGAAAAGTGGCGTCAACGAGGCTAAGCCGGTAGCCCAGCTTCCGTTTGATTCTCGTAAATGCCGTCTCGGCCGGATCGTTGCCCGCTGCCGGCAGATTCGCGTTTTTCCAGATGTTAGTGTTGACTTGCGCATAGTCCTCATTAATTTCCGTGAAATGCAGCTTGCCCATTTCGACCTGTACGTTCACGCCTGCGGAGTCGTTGGATCCCGAGGAATCGCAAGTTTCTCCGCCTACCATTTTGTTAGCACCGGTCGAGGTCGCAAGGTCATACATCCACTGTTTCTTTTGCTCTACATAGAACCAGCCCATCCAGGAATTATTGTCGTACGTGCCCATATCCGCACTGTCAGACAGGAAACAATCGTTATGGAATCCGATACGGTCCTTCTCCTCTTGTGTGAGCGGGCTGCTCCCAGATGGCGTCGGCAGTTCCAAAACTTCTTTGATAAAAATCGGATAACGAATGACGACCGGTATCGATGCAGGCGTCGTACCCAGAATGCTTTTAATAATGCGATAGCGCGTATCCGCCTGTGTGCGATTAAAAGGATCCGTAAAAGAACTTGTATGCCATTCGCCCCAAGGCCCAAGATAACCGGCCTCCAGATGGTTGATCACATCAGCATTAGCTGTAAAAATAGCACCCAACTGCTCAGTGTGGCGGATTATTTGACTTTCAGGGACGGACGGCGATTCGGACCAGGCGTATGCCGGACGCAGTACGATTTTCAATCCGGCCTGACGTATGGCGGCAAGTCCCGAGCTAAGATTGTCGAGCAAAGCCTGGGGAAGGTCCTGATTTTTGTATTTATCCAAATGAATATAACTATGGATGAGCGTATTGCTGTTTTGCTTAGCGCGCGCAAACGTCCGGTCCAGCATATCCGGGTTAAAGCCTGCGATGCTTGTTGCCGCACTTGCGTAATCGTTGACGGCAGGGTCGTTAATAATCTCGTAACGATTATGGAAGCCCCTTTCCGGATTGGCAAAAGCGGTCGCAGAATCACCGGTATACTGGAATGTTGCGCCGAATGCCTGCGTTACCGGCAGTGCCCCAAACAGTACGACAGCAATAAGAAGCATTGCCCACACTTTTCTTCTCAGCATCATTTTTCACCCCATCATTCAATTTTTGTAATCGCTTTCGTTTGTAATTTTGATCTCCTCTCTAGCTGTACAAATATAGGAATGACCGGCACCACCTCTTTCCCAAAATCTGCTTGCTTCTCCATCACCTCCTTTAAAAAATATGCACCAATAAAAAAATCCCGTTGAGAGGGATCTTGGATGCCGATTCTTATGCCTGATGTGCTCTATGGGCTCTATTATATGACATTCAAAATGAGTAATCAACAAATATTTGCGCAAATATTTTCCGCGTCATTATGCAAAAAAGTTAAAGCCGCGAAAAAAAAGAAGACCAGAGCGGCGGCTCTGATCCTCTTGGGAAAAACAGTATGGTATGTGTTTTTTTGTTGCGGTTTTTTTGCTGCTAATGCAACTGTTTATTTAGCGCCTCAATCTCCGCTTCGGACAAGCCGGTTACTTCTGCAATAAATGATATCGACAATCCTTTTTGCAACATGCTAACCACAATTTCTTTGTCCCTTTCCGCCTTGCCTTCCAGCCTTCCCTCGTACCTTCCTTCCTGCCTGCCTTCCTCTTTACCCCTGGACTTTGCGTAGTCTAAAGCAGACTGCTCATCCAGCAGCGCTTTTTTCCGCATCTCATACAGCATCCGCGCTTCTTTGTCTTGGCTCAAAAACTCCAATGTCGTCATCGCTTTTTTCAAACCCGGTGTTTCCATCGCTAATTCCTCCCATCGATCCTGATTCGTGCCGTTAATGAACATCAGCCAATTAACGAGTCGGCTGTCCATTTCGTGGGCTTTGATCCCCAACTTGGGCAGTTCCATAAAGTGAATTTCAATATCGTCGATTAACAGTTCGCCAGTATGGTCTTCCCTCATGTGAAATATGTTATGAAAACGATCATTTGGGATACAAACTGCGCTTTGCCATATCGTACTTGTTGCTCACCTGGATCTCCAGATTCACCTGTTTGCCGTCCCCGGTTTTGGCCCGGACATCCAGAATGGACTGTTTGTCGGTCACGGCATTTTTATCGATATGCGGATCGAGTATCGTCAAACTGACGAACGGCTTCGGTTCCGTTTCCCGCAGCGCTTCATTCAGGAAATTGAGCAACACTTCATCTTTATTTTCTTCGCTGCCAAAGATTTTTTTGAATACAAAATCGACAGACGGCTTTAACAATTCAGTCATCTTTTCAACTCCAACGGCTTGCAATTGCCAGAGATTTTTCTATTCCCATTATACCACAAATAGGTAGCGCGCAGACGGGAAAGACGCGTACTGTTTGTCGCGGCTAGTGGTGCCGCTGTACGGTATGATTCCTCACATTCTTCTTGGGCAGAGCTGCCAATCCTGCTTTCATGATCATACCAGCCAAGGTCTAGCGATTAGAAAAATCCAAACAAAATGTTCAAGAAATTGCGCAAATTCTGCGCAATCATAAAATTGCATAAAAATTCAATATATCGTATACTTATGCATACTAAATAATGGGAGGCTCTATCATGTCACTTGTCATAAGAAATGCTGAACCCGATGATTTGGACGGTTTGACCGAGTTAATGTATGAATACATCGTTGGTTTTTATAAGAAACCCAGACCCGCCACTGAAAAAATTCATCAGTTGATTCAGATGCTTTTAGAAAAGCAAAATGGCATACAGTTTGTTGCATTACAAAACGGAAAGTTAGTTGGTTTTGCCACACTATTTTTTACATTCAGCACGATGAAAGCAGATAAATGTACCGTAATGAACGACCTTTTTGTTATTGAGCAGTACCGCGATACAGAAGTGGAATTGCAACTATTTTTAGCATGTCAAAAATATACGCAGGAGCATGGATTTGCCCACATGTCTTGGATAACGGGGACGGATAATACACGAGCTCAACGTTTTTTTGATAAAATGGGCAGCATGAAAGGGGATTGGATTAATTATTCAATGATCTAAGCTAGAGCGATCGATACTTCAAAATTAAAATGATAACGAATACCACAACGCCTAAAGATAATGTGTTTGTTATCAAAAAAGCTAAGCCGGCACCCGTGACAGCCAAGCTTATTGCATAAGCTTCCATAAGGCTAATTCCTAAAAGCATAAGCAAATACGCCTTTAAACTTAAGTCTGCTACAGATTTCGTTTTCAAAATTTGAATGATTTGAGGAAGCCAACCCAATGAAAGAATAACGCCGCCGATCAACTGCATGACAGAAAAAAACATCAAACGCACCTCATTTATTTCTATATGCGAACATGGCAAATCCAACGGCCCTCATGAGAAAGTTCATTCCCGCACCCGCACCGATCACGGGCAATGATGCCGCTTAATCTTCTTCACGTATCATATGTCGGAATGGGGATTCGAGTGTATTTTCTGCATGAAAAAAGAGGCAAGCATCGCCTGCCCCTACTCCATCTTCCGCACATTCGCCAAATCCGCTATTTTCTTGCTTTCCAGATACTCCTCCATCTGTCGTTCGGCGTCAATCACGACCTGCTGGATCAGACACTCGGTTCCGTGGTTAAAGCTGCATTCGAACAAGGAGGCAGTCCCTTCGATCGCACGAATGATATCGAGAAAGGAGATATCCTCCTGCTTATGCTTGAGGCGATATCCGCCGTTGGCGCCCGGTGAGGACTGAATCAGTCCGGCCTTGACAAGCTTGGTCATTAACTTGGATAGATAGGTTTGAGAAACGCCTAGCTTCTCAGCCAGCAATTGCACGCCAACAACAGGCTTATCGGGCGCTGACGTTACCAGATAAAGCATCGCGTGAAGCGCGTAGTCGGTTGCCTGGGAATATTTCATTCAGCACCTCCATCAAAGATTACGTGAATCCATAATAACGTTAGCTCAACGAAAAATCAATTTCATCATTGACAAATAAATGTATTTGGGAGTAAGCTTTCAATGTAATTGAATATGTCCTCGTTAGGTGAGGCTCCTATACGAACATAGGCCACTGCCCGGAAATATCGAAAGATGCCAATGGGTAGAACAGGAACTGCCGGATTAAGGCTTTTCATAAGGTGGCTAAGAGCAACGCTCTTTACGTTGTATAGTGCTAAAACTGGACTAGGGGGAACCGGCTTATTTCACTGTGAACTTATGCCCCCTGGGACCAAACCCGGGGGGCTTTCATATTATATGTACAAAGGGGGGAAACTGGAAATGGACAGTAGTAGTCGAATGCGACAGTTGAACAATTCAAAAAATGCTTTGCTGCCACGGAATTCGTATTTCCATCTGCCAGTATGCCCTCAGCAATCCTTAAGCAAATCAAACCCTTTCTTGCAAAGGGTTCATTTGCTGAGCCGTTGAACCTGATTGCAAACTGAACAATGGAATGTTTACGCTCTCCTCATGCAATGCTGAGGAGAGCTTTTTATTTGCAAAGGGGGTTTTCACGATGAAATGGAACGGTTTTCTCACTATTAGCAACAAATATAAATTCGGATTGGCAGACGTTATGGTCATTCTCATGCTCTTATCCATTCTGTATTTAACGGCCCATCTTGGTGCCGGCATGGAAGTGCCTTTATCCGAAAGCGATCAGCCGACAATGAACCTTGACCCGCATCTGCTTCCTTACTACGCGGGACGATCGCTGCTCAGAATGTTTATTGCCTTCGGGGCTTCACTATTATTTACATTCGTGTACGGACGTATCGCCGCATACAACCGCATGGCTGAAAAAATCATGATTCCTGCGATAGACATCTTACAGTCCGTTCCGGTGCTTGGGTTCCTTTCGGCCACTGTGATGATGTTCATGGCGCTCTTTCCCGGGAGTCTGCTCGGTGTTGAATGTGCTTCGATTTTTGCCATTTTTACCGGTCAAGTATGGAACATGACGTTCAGTTTCTATCATTCCCTTACGACGATTCCACGCCCGCTAAACGAAGCGGCCAATATTCATCGGCTCGGCGTGTGGTCTCGTTTTACCAAGCTTGAAGTGCCTTTTTCTATGATCGGATTAGTTTGGAACAGCATGATGTCATTCGGCGGAGGCTGGTTCTTTCTCGCGGCGAGCGAGTCAATCAGTGTGCTGAATCAAGACATTCATTTGCCTGGAATCGGCTCCTATATGGCAATGGCTGCCGACCAAGGGAATGTAAGGGCCATTATCTATTCAATCATTACCATGATCATTATGATCTGCCTTGTGGACCAGTTGTTTTGGCGGCCGCTTGTCGCTTGGTCACAAAAGTTTAAGAACGAGCACTCGGAGGCAGCGGAAGTTCCGCAATCGTGGGTTTATGACATTTTAAAACGCGCGCAATTCATTCGTTATGTGAATCATACCGCTGCCATTTTCTTTCATGACTTAACAAACCGGTTCAAACAACGGAGTTCCTCCATCCAATGGCCTAAACCGCCGTCTTTCGTGTCCAAAAGTGTGACCTCGATCATTTGGTTCATCGTTATCCTCTTCGTTGCCAAATATGTCTATGAAGCTGTTCTAGAAATCATGCAGTTGACATGGAGCGAATTAATCAGAGTGGTTATGCTCGGAATGAAAACCGCTCTGCGCGTATTCGTATCAACCGTTCTCGCTGTCGTCTGGACCGTTCCTGTAGGCGTCATGATCGGCATGAATCCCAAGCTTTCAAGAATTGCTCAGCCCATTGTTCAGGTACTTGCTTCTTTTCCCGCAAATATGGCATTCCCCTTGTTTACAATTCTGTACTTGAAGCTAGGAGTAAGTATGAACATAGGTTCTATTCCGCTCATGATGTTGGGGACGCAGTGGTACATCTTGTTTAACGTCATTGCCGGAGCGATGGCTATTCCTTCCGATTTGAAGGAAGCAGCGTCGATTTTGCGATTGACCCGGGTACAAACGTGGTTGAAGTTAATATTGCCTAGCGTGTTTCCGTTTCTCGTTACGGGGTGTATTACAGCAAGCGGAGGAGCCTGGAACGCAAGTATCGTCTCCGAGCTTGTATCTTGGAAAGACAGCACTTTACAAGCATCTGGATTAGGTTCTTTTATCGCTCAAGCAACAACAAAGGGAGATTGGCCGCAAATCATCTGGGGCATTATTGTGATGTGTTTGATGGTTGTGCTTGTAAACCGGCTGGTGTGGCGTAAGCTGTACGCGATCTCAGAAAAAAAATATCATCTGGAATAGAGGTGTGTGATCATGAAAAATACATTAATCCAACTTCAAAAAGTAAGCAAACGTTATGATATGCCCAATACGACGAATGTCAGCATTCTGGAAGATATCCAGTTGAATATTACAGAGGGTGAGTTTGTATCTATTCTGGGGCCTTCCGGCTCGGGCAAGTCCACCCTGCTTCGGATTATTGCCGGGCTTGTGCCTCCTTCTCAAGGCACCGTTTTGTATAACGGGAACGAAATACAGGGAACCAATCCCGGAGTGGGGATGGTGTTTCAATCCTTTGCCTTATTTCCTTGGCTTACGGTACTTGAGAACGTAAAGCTAGGGCTTGAAAACAAACCATTAACGGAAACAGAAAAAATGCGCAAAGCCCTCTCCATTATTGATATGGTGGGACTCGACGGATTCGAAGGCGCATACCCCAAAGAACTGTCAGGCGGTATGAAACAACGTGTCGGCATCGGCCGCGCACTGGTGATGGAACCGGATATTCTGTTGATGGATGAGCCTTTTTCGGCCTTGGACGTACTAACAGCGGAAAACCTTAAGCGGGATTTACTTGAATTGTGGACAGAAAAAAAAATCCCTACAAAATCAATCATTATGGTCACACACAGTATTGAAGAAGCGGTGTACATGTCCGATCGGGCGATTGTCTTATCTCGAGACCCGGCCCGTGTCATATCGGATATTGTCATTCCTATGCCTCATTGGCGCGACAAACAAGCAGCACAATTCACGGGGCTTGTCGATAAAATTTATTCCATATTGACCAAACGCGAAATCAAGCATAATGAGCACGTTGAAGAACAGAAGAAAAAGATCGAAAAAGTTCAAGAAGTACCTGCGGGTGCGCTAACAGGATTTATTGAGTTGATTGATGATCTAGGCAAAACGGTCGATTTATACAAGTTGGCGGATCAATTAAGCCTGAATTTGGAGGATTTTTTGCCAATTGTGGAAGCAGCCCAGATGCTTGGTTTTGCCTGCATCCAGCATGGCGACATTGAATTAACGGAAATCGGCCGTCATTTTGCTGATGCAAGTGTTTTGGACAGGAAAGATATTTTCAAAAAGCAAGTGCTTCAGCACGTCCCTATGATCGAGAAAATTATCTGGATTCTGCATTCTAAATCGAACAATAAAATGGAACGGGAATTTTTCTTGGAAATCTTCGAAAAACATTTCGGATTGGAAGAGGCCGGTCATCAGCTGGATATTTTGATTGATTGGGGAAGATATTCGGAATTGCTGGCCTACGACGAAAAAGCAAAATATCTCTATATTGAACACGAAACAGCCGCTGCATCGGAATAACGAATTGCGCAAGCCGCGGAATCGTTGAGAAGTGGCAGCCGCTCTACCTAGACCGGCTGCCTCCACTCAAAGTAAGCAATACAACATAACTTTTGAGCAATACTGTGAAACAAAAGTGTTGGAAATTCGATTAAAGTTATATTTGTAAACGCTTGCAAAGAGAGGATGAGGATGATGACATTTGTTTCTTCAGGTAAGGCCAAAAAAATAGGTTTAGCGCTTGGTTTGACCGTTTTGTTGAATGTCCCTGCATTGTCGTTAGTAAGTGCTGCGCCAAGTATTGATTACCATATTTGGTCCTTGCAGCAGCCGGACGGCTCGACGATTAGTTCGTCGCAGCTGGTTTCGGGATATTCCAGTAAATATTTCTATACAGCTTCCGACGGAGGTCAAGCGTTCATGGACCCTCAGACTGGAAGTACAACATCGGGCTCCGCTCATCCCCGTACTGAAATGAGGGAACAAACGACCAGCGGAAGCAATGCAGCGTGGAGCTGGAGCGGTACTAACACCATGACGAATACAGCGGCAGTGACATTACAAGGCGGAGGCTCGAGCGGCTCAACGACGATTGGGCAGATTTTCAATAGTACCGATTCAATACCATTGGTGGAATTGGAATATGAAGCAACCCCCAACTCCCAAGGCGGCAATTTCAGATTATTATATGAAGAGGCAAAAGGAGCCGGTACCTACACCGATTTAAGCACCAAAGCTGCTCTAGGTTCAAAATTCACTTATGAAATGTCGCTTACTGGTGGCGTCGCGACCGTTAAAATCAATGGTACGCAGGTTTTTTCCAAAAAACCAAGCTTCTCGGGAAAAACGTTCTACTTCAAGGCCGGCAATTACGATCAAACTGCGACATCAGGTTCGGTTAGCACTACGCCGTATACGATTGTTGAGCTTTATTCCGTCAGTGTCGTACATCAATAAACAAAATAAAAAAACAAGGAGCCCTTGCCGCGTGCAAGCGGCTCCTTTGTGCTTAACTCATCCTCTGTTAGCATTCTTTTATTCAAAATAAGTTCCACTATGCATCATCGAAATGATCAAGCGTCTTTTATTCTCGCAGTAAAGGTACATGCTTGAACCGATTGAACTGCATATCCATGTCTCTACAATGTTCACATTGAAAAGATTATAAATGCCAAGAATAGCCAATGCATAAGCAATAAACATACATACTTGCATTTGCCTTAACGCTTTTTTGGAACTTTCTTTTCCAATCAGCGCCTTCACAAAATCAGAAATCGTATAAAATCCATTGTATACGTGAGTTTGGAGAATAGCATCGTCAACAGGTAAGTTTATGGCCTTCGCGGATTCGATGAGTATACCTTCAATTTCAATACCACAGCGAGCGAATTCTTTTAATAATGTATGAGAATTGATTTCTATTTTTAATTCGGATTTTGAGTGACAAAGACTCTGGATAAAACTAATGAATTGCTTTTCTCTTTCCGTATTCTTCAACATTTTTCTTCTATCAAAATAACTCTGTTTTGCCATTCGATCCTCTCCTACCAATCATGTGGTACCCGCTATACGCACTCCAAGTATAAAAGAGTGGCTCCCAGATACCTAGGGTGGAAAGTACATAACTTTCGGATACTGTGAGGCGAGCAGAAAAACCGTCAGTTCACCCTGACGGCCTTTTCATACGGATATGTCACCTTCGCCTAACCATTACATAACATATATGACAGTATTGAGATGTATCTAACCACCTGCGCCTGAACTGCACGCCATCACAGTTGACCCGAAAACCAGCGCATTGCTAATTTTAGATATGGAGACGACGATATGCAATCATCCTCGCTGTGTAGCCTCCATCTCCAAGATTAACAAGTTACTGACGAAGTCCCGCGATGCAGGCATGCTCGTTGTCTATAGTCTTACACATATGGGAAAACCTTCGGATATTTCCTGGCAGTTAGCTCCCTTGCCCTGCGATCCTATTGTAAAATCAAACGTTGATAAATTTTACAACACCAATTTAGAATACATCTTACAAGCCCATTGTATAAAGACGGTTCTTATTACTGGTTACGCCGCTAACGGTGCAGTCCTTCACACAGCAACCAGCGCTGCTTTCCGGGGATACGATGTGGTTATTCCAGTTGATGGCATGTCTGCAAACAATCCTTATGCCGAACAGTATACGGCGTGGCATATGCTGAACAGTCCCGGAACTCGCAATCGGGCCACTTTAACAAAAACCAGTCTGATTACTACTCATTAACGGACCTCGCTGCACTATTTGGGAGCAATGAGCTTAATCTCATCAATAACGGACTCCAGAGTCGTTATTTGACCACTAGAGGACTTAAATTCGCACAGATTTCGCGAATAACTGCTTTGGCGTCCGTTAGATTTATAAGTGGCTGATTATCTTCGAATAAAGCCTACTCTGTCCTTTAGCGCAAGGAAAGCCAAAGGCGCATTTTTGCGGTTGCCTTCGAAATTATCTTCCACCCGGAAGCGAATTATTCCTGCTTTATCACGCTTCCAATCCTATTGTCTCAACACGAATCGGTCCTAACTCCCCATCAATGCCTTTCATAACAGGCGCAAAATAGGCTGCGACAGCCGTCAATATCGGAATGCTGCCCGCAATAACAAGCAGAACAGGAATTCCATATGAATTAGCTATAATTCCACCCATGTAACTTCCAGCAGGCTGTAAAGAGCCTCCTACCATAAGCCGTGCCGACATAACGCGACCCCGTAGTTCGCTTGGAACCAGCTGAGCGTAAAGGGACGAGCTGAAAGTGCCAAAGAATGGCCCGCAAACGCCAAGCAAAACGATCCAGCATAAAGCCAGCATGAACGAACTTGTTTGACTAAGCGCCAAATAAAGCAAGCCATGTGCGAAAATGCTCCCAAGCATCGGAATCCGACGCCGTTTGAAATTATTTATCATCGAGACAAGCAAGGAACCCAGGCAAATGCCACCCGCCATAGCGGAGCTCAGCAGACCAATTTGCGAAGCACTGGCATGCAGATGCTGCATTGCAAAGGGAATCATCATGCCGCCTACGGCAACCGAGCACATATTTTTCATCGCGACACAGATCATGATCCCTAACAGGGCAGGTGCTTTTTTGAAAAAAGTAATGCCGTCCCAAAGCTCCCGATAATAGAAGCCTGATGCCGGTGGCGCGTATTCGTTGACATCCGCCAATCGGGTCGGGATAAGGAAAATGAAGAGCGCTGAGATCGCAAAACTAACCGCATCTATGGCCATAGCCGACGCCGCCCCTAAAGACGAAATGACGAATCCCGCAATAG
Organism: Paenibacillus sp. FW126-R14; assembly: GCF_058789495.1. Taxonomy (NCBI): domain Bacteria; kingdom Bacillati; phylum Bacillota; class Bacilli; order Caryophanales; family Paenibacillaceae; genus Paenibacillus; species Paenibacillus sp. FW126-R14. The sequence continues at coordinate 43,886 of NZ_JBYTBS010000060.1, forward strand.
CCGGTCCTAGAATGACGGCCGCATATTGGGAGGCCTCGATGAGCGAATAGCCGCGTACCAATGACTTTTTAGGAATAAAAGATGGGAGAACGGCCATGCTTGCCGGTTGAAAAAGAGCAGACGCCGCTGCGTTGACGACCGCCATTGCAAATAGAACCCACAGATGTACCATGCCTATGGAACTTAGGACAACTGTGATACCGGTTGCTGTAAAACGTATCGCATCAAGAAGAGCCATTAAACGTAAGCGCTGAATGCGATCTATTAAAGGCGCTCCGATAAAGCGGACAACCAGCTCGACGACCCCGGCCGTCATCGCGAGAGTGCCCATGATGACCAGGGAGCCTGTCGTTGTGTAAACGAACCATTGCAGTGCAAACAGACCGAAACAGTCACCCAGAGTACTTACAATTTGAGCTGCAAACAGCTTCCAAAAAGGCCCGTTTTTCAACGACCTCACTCCTCGCCGATAAATTTTTTCAACTTAGCTGTCAATTGATCCAGCGTTTCATCGCGAAGAGAGTACGCAACGTGGCTCGTTCCCTCAGCTGTTACCCGGATGAGACCGGATGCTCTGAGCGCAACCAGATGGTGATGAACCGTGCTTTTGGCCAATCCGCTGAATTGAACAAGCTCGGTAAAACTTCTCGATTGTTTGCTCATATATTTGAGCATTGATAACCGATTATCGTCAGCAAGGCTGCTCAACAATCGACTTAACGACGGATGCGGCTGGTGTGAAGGGACTGGATTTACATCGCAAGCGTAGAAACACACGATCATGTTCTTGTAATGGTTGGACGTGTTCGTTGGCTGCAGGTGATATTGTGGGACAAGCAGTATGACCTCCAGATCTGGAGTGGGGAGCTGCCGAATCCCATTCGTTGCCTCTTCGAACAAAGCCTCCGGCGACATCGTCGCCATCCAGGTTCGTTTTGTTTCAGCGTCTTGCAGTAAGCCTTCCATCAGTCGAGCTTCGAGCTTCGAGAAATACTCTTGATCCCATCTGCGGAGCAAATGCAAGCATCGATTTTTTCTATCCAGAATGTTAGAAGGCAGTGAATCTACATGTGGGGAAAGCAAGTTAAGCAATTCCGCTGGCTGTAGGAGTTCTAACCAATTGAGAAACGAGCTGGTCGTAGCTTTCTCATGATCTGGACAGACAGCAATCAATAAATCCATTCCATTAAAGTCGTCGAGATCTGCTGCATCGAGTTCTTGGGAAAGCGAAACCGAAAGGGAGCTTTTCACTGATTTTCTCCAGTCAGATCCTAATGCCGTGCCTTTCATGACATTTTTTTTGGCGTACGCAAATAAACTGATGACTAATTCAAAGGCAGGGTTGCAGGCGATTTCAATCCGATAGCTCATGTTTTGTTCTACTCCAATCGAACTAATTTTAATTCTATTTTAACAAAACTTATGAGCGTGTCAATAAAAAAACAGGGAGACTGAGAAAAAAAACTACAGCGGAATAACCAACACACTGTGCTTGTTTTCAAGGTTTTGTAGGTATGCTAGGGGATCTTTTCTAAATCTTCTTCGCAGTACACTTTCGTTTA
>NZ_JBYTBS010000061.1:0-44714 GCF_058789495.1 Paenibacillus sp. FW126-R14
TTGGGCACGTACGGATCTGTGAGGGGCAAGGGGCACAATCCAAGACGGAAAGGCCCCGCCTACTCGACTATTTTGCTAGAAATAGTCCTTTTAGCAAGGGGATGGGAACTGGGAGCCGCTATTCCGTCATTCCGAGCAGCAAGTTAGATCATTGAGGCGAAATAAGACCCTGTAGTTACCCTCTTGCTCCTGAAAATCCGCTTATCGCCAAAATAAGGGAATACAGTTCCCACATCGCGTGGATCTCAAATTTATGATGGAATAAGACCAATTATCATGCCTATTCATTTGCTGTTACGCATGAAAAGAAGCATACCGATCCATAAACACCGGATAAACGTCATCCGGCAATTCCAACAAATCCCCTGTGGCCCGCATATGTTCTTTGATGTGTCCAAGCAGCGAAAGGATTTTATCCCGCTGAGCGTCTTCAAATGCGAGATTGACCCGTTCTTGGGGGTCATGCCCCGTATCGTACAATTCAAGAAATAGTTCGTCTTTAAACCAGTCCACTATGAGCTTAAAGTTTCCTTCGATCACGCAGCGCTGGAAGTTGCCTCTGGCTCCGTTGCCGTCAAACTGAATGAAAAGGCGCTCACGGTCTAATTGCCCGTCATGCACAAGCGGCAACAACGAGGTTCCCGCAACACCTTCGGGAATCTCAATGCCCAAAAAATCGCATAACGTCGGCAAGATATCTATAGCACTGACAAGAGCATCCGAATCACAGGCTCCGGTCTTGAAGCTTTCGGGGAATTTCATGAATAAAGGAGTGCGTACGGACTCTTCGTACATGCACATTTTCTGCCAGAGGCAATGGGAGCCGAGCATTTCACCGTGATCGCTGGTGAAGATAAGAAGCGTATCGTCATAGATTCCCTGCGCTTTTAATTCTTCAACGATTCGGCCTACGCAGTCGTCGAGCAGCCGGACAAGTCCGGCATACACGGTCCAAATCCGGTGCCAGTCCTCTCTGGAGTAACGGACCCCTATCGCGCCTGTCAGGTTGTAAAGCTGAAGCGGCGACTGGTTTTTGGCCCATACGCCCACATTCTCCGGAAGCGGTATATCTGCTTTTGCGTACATCGAATACCATGGATCCGGAATATCCAGCGGCGGATGGGGAGCGAGGAACATGGCGCTCAAGAACAACGGTTTCGTCTGATCCCGCTGCTGCAAAGCGCATAACGAATCGTTCAGGATGAATCCGTCGAAGAAAGCGTCAAACCCTTCTTCATAACATCCGGTCGCAGGAATGGAATATGTTGCGGCACGGGTTGTCGTTCCGCCTGCCATTTCCGGAACAATTCCTTGGAAAGCAGCTCCCCCAGGCGCTCGTTTTCCTTGCTCTTTGAGGTGCTTGGCATATCGACCCTCCAGCGGCAGCCAATGGGTTTGCGAGCGGACGGAACGATCGAAGCGATCCTCTGTCAGCAGATGCTGCTTCCCCGTATGCCAGCTGTCCCAATCTTTTTCAAGGAGCTTATATAAATTGGGGGTGTTCTTGCGCACGTATCCATGAGAGGCATCCTGCTCCTCCCAAGGATTGATTAAACAGCCGGTCTGATTCGGATACCGCCCCGTAAAGAACGATCCGCGTGCAGGAACACACAAAGGTGAGGCACAGTAAGCCCGGTTGAAACGGAAACTTTCCTGTGATAGCTTGTGGATATTGGGCGCGAATTCGGGAGTGAGCAGATCGATGCGCAATTGATCTGCCATAAGGATGACGACGTGCGGCTTCGTTTGATTGTTCATATGCAGTTCAACTCCTATGCAACTTCAAATCTCATACTAGCATTCACTCTACGTGCACATAAGAAAGACTGTCAATGAAGCTGACGGAGAAGTAACAAATCGGATACGCATATCGGAATCGGATACCGGCGGAAGTTGGTTTTGGATGATGCATCCATGATATCGCTGATTTCTAATCGCTCGCCGGCTAGCTAATATAGTTTTGTAACCGCTGTTACAGGGGGCCATAAAGGGAGGATGAAGGTCATATGCAAATTCGAAAGTCATCAAGTTCGAAAAGAAACCATAGGGCAAGCCTGCTGCTGATATGTCTTTTAGTAGGTAGCCTGGCTGCTGGATGTACGAATCAAGGTTCTACCGGCGAAAGCGCAGCAACTCCAAAAAGCTCGGATAAAAGTTCGGATAAGATCAGTTACAAATACTGGTCCCCGCTGAATCCGAATGCGGCATCGGTCGTCAAAAATTTGGGCGAAGTAGAGATGTATAAGAAACTGGAGAAGCGGACGGGAATCCATGCCGAGTTCTCTCACCCGCCACAGGGGAACGAGAAAGAGCAGTTCAATCTGTTAATCGCTTCACGAGATTTGCCTGACCTGGTTGAATATGACTGGATCACGTATCCGGGAGGACCGGAGAAGGCTATTAATGACAAGGTCATCATTAAGTTAAATGATCTGATTGATAAGTATGCGCCTAATCTGAAGAAGTATTTGAACGATCATCCGGAAAGCGCTAAGCAGGTCAAAACCGACAACGGCACCCTGTATGTGATTCCATCGCTCGGAATCGGCAAAGTGAATACGTTTAGCGGTCCCCTTATTCGTAAAGATTGGCTGGACGAACTGGGGCTGGCAGTCCCGGAGACGCTGGACGAGTGGACGAAGGTGCTGCGGGAATTTAAAACAAAGAAGGGCGTGGCGGCGCCGTACACGACTTATATCGATAAAGCGGATCCGAATAAGCTCAATGACTTCGTCGCCGGCGCGTTCGGGATCGGAAGAGATTTCTACTTGAACAACGGTCAAGTGAAATACGGTCCGATGGAGCCTGCCTACAAGGAGTATTTGAGCTTCCTGCGCAGCTGGTATAAAGAGGGATTGATCGATCCCGATTTTGGGGCCAATGATAAGAAAACGCTCGATTCCAAAATGACTTCGGGCAAGTCCGGGGCGGTCTTCGGCTATGCCGGCAGCAGCATTGGCGTCTACATGAAAAGCGGCGTGGAGAAGGATGCCAAATATAATCTGGTTGGCGCCCAATACCCGGTGCTCAAAAAAGGTGACGAGCCTCAGTTTGCCAACAAGGACTTTACGTACCGCTCCAAGGGAAGCGTAGCCATTACGACAGCGAACAAGCACCCGGAAGAGGCCGTAAAATGGCTTGACTACTTGTTCAGCGATGAGGGCCATATGCTGGCAACTTTCGGCGTGGAAGGAACCAGCTTTAAGATGGAAAACGGTTCTCCCAAATATACCGATTTGATCATGAAAAACCCGGATAAGCTCGCCGTCTCTCTCGCCATGACCAAATATACGCGTGCGAACTACCCGTCTCCCGGCTTAATCAACGATGATCGTTACCTGGAACAATTCTACGAGCTTCAGCAGCAAAAGGATGCGGTTCAGGTATGGGGGAAATTCGAGAAAAACACGGATAAAGTCAAAATGCCTTTAGTCAGCGCAACGCAGGAGGAATCGGAGCAGCTTGCTAAAATCATGGCGGAAGTCAGAACGTTCAGCGATGAAATGTACACGAAATTTATTATGGGCTCCGAGCCGGTCGATAACTTTGACCAGTACGTCAATCAGCTGAAGAAGATGAATGTTGAGAAGGCCATCCAACTGCAGCAGGCTGCGGTAGAGCGTTACAACAAAAGATAACGTTGAAAGAGGTGTAGGCTATGCCGCATTTGCCAAGTCATCCAGCGCTTGCGGCAAAAGCCCGTAAACCGGGGTCGCCTCCCCTTGCGGGCTTTTGCCGGCTTGCCATGAAAGATATTGTACGGAACAAGGCCATTTATGTCATGCTCCTTCCCGTTCTTCTTTATTATGCGATCTTTCAGTACGGTCCCATGTATGGGGCTGTCATCGCCTTCAAACAATTCGATTTGGCTGCGGGAGTTTGGGCCAGTCCGTGGGTAGGGTTTGATCATTTTCGCGAATTTTTCCAGGGATACTATTTCTGGCGGGTCATACGCAATACGTTTGCTATCAGCCTGCTGCAGTTGGTGTTCGCTTTTCCGGCACCGATACTGCTTGCGCTTTTATTGAACGAACTCACGCGAAAATGGTTTAAGCAGCTTGTTCAGACCGTCACCTATATGCCTCATTTCATCTCTCTGGTTGTCGTATGCGGGATGATCGCCCAATTTACATCGAGGGATGGCATCATTACGAATATCGTCGTTTGGTTGGGAGGAGAGAGAACCTCCCTGCTTGCTCACGCGGACAACTTCCGAACGATCTTCGTCACATCAGGCATATGGCAGCAGGTCGGTTGGGGCTCCATCATTTATTTGGCCGCATTGTCCGGCATTAACCCTGAGCAGTACGAGGCTGCGACTGTGGACGGGGCCGGCAGGTTCCGCAAGCTTTGGACCATCACGATCCCGGGTATTCTTCCGGTCATCGTCATCCTGTTTATTTTGCAGATCGGCCATATGATGGATGTTGGTTTTGAGAAAATCGTGCTGCTGTACAATCCGAATACGTATGAAACCGCTGACGTCATCAATTCGTTCGTGTATCGCCAAGGATTGGGAGGAAGCTTTGAATACAGCTTCACAACGGCAGTTGGCTTGTTTCAATCGCTCATCAACTTTACCTTGCTCATAAGTGCAAACTATATTAGCCGCAAGCTGAATGAAACGAGTTTATGGTAAAGCGCAGAAAGAAAGGCGGTTAGCATTGTGCACAAAAAATCATACGGCTCTGTGCTGTTCGATGCTTGTAATGTCGGGTTGATGTGTTTGTTCATCATCGTTACAGCGTATCCTTTCCTTTATGTCATTGTTGCTTCCTTAAGTAATTCCGATTTGCTGATGAGTCACAACGGCTTGTTATTTAAACCGCTAGGATTTCAAGTGGATGCTTATAAAATGGTGCTGAAGAACCCGAATATTGTTTCGGGTTACCGGAATACGCTGTTCATTGTCGTTGGAGGAACGATCCTCAATGTATGTTTAACTTCGCTGGCTGCGTATGCGCTGTCACGCAAATCGCTGCTGTTCGGGCGGCCGATTATGATCGCCATTGTGTTTACGATGTTTTTCTCGGGAGGTTTGATCCCTACTTATTTACTCGTGTATAATACTCTTCATCTGGGTAACAATCTGCTCGCCCTTGTTTTGCCGACAGCCATCTCGACATGGAATTTAATTGTCTTGCGAACGTCGTTTGCGGCCATTCCCGAAAGCCTGCTCGAATCGGCCAAAATGGATGGCGCAGGGGAATTTACGACTTTGTTTCGGATTGTTGTCCCCTTATCTATGCCCGCTATTGCCGTTATGATTTTGTTCTATGGTGTGGGTCATTGGAATTCATGGTTTCCGGCGATGATTTATTTGCGGGATCGTGAACTATATCCCCTGCAGCTGATTATGAGGGAGATTCTCCTTCAAAATAGTACGGATTCGATGACGGGCGCAGGGGACCAGTTCTCGATTGGAGAAAGTATCAAATACGCTACGATTGTTGTCGCTACCGTGCCGATCTTATTTGTATATCCGTTCTTGCAAAAGTATTTTGCGAAAGGCGTGATGGTCGGGGCCATTAAAGAGTAAGAAAATGAGAAGAGGAGGGGCGGTGATCGAATTGAAGAGAAGAATCAAATTTCAACGTTGGAGCATCTTGTGGTCATGGTTTCTCTCCTATTCGCTCATCCTGCTGATTCCTATCTTGATTGGTTTTTTTGTGTACGTGCAGGTCCGGCAGCTGGTGGAAACAGAGATCAACCGCGCCAATGCGGCACTTCTCCAGCAAGTCAAACAGGTCCTGGACGCGCAAATCGAGAGCGTCAATCGCATGAGCGTACAAGTTGCCTTCCTGCCTCAGGTCAGGGGGCTTCTCTATGCCGAACAGCCGTTGACCGAGCAGTCGCGGTATGCCATCACCTTGGCATTAAGCGAATTCAAAGGTTTAAGGATGGCCCACGAGATGGTCACCGATTCTTACATCTATTTTCGAAAAGGCAACTTTCTTCTGTCGCAAAGCGCTGTCTACGATCCCGACGATTATTATCAAACGCATCATGAAACGGCGAATAACCCGAGAAGCGAATGGTATTCGCTGCTTAACCGCAAGTATATGGGCGATTTGGTTGTGTACCCGTATACGAACGATGTCGGAATCACGAAACAGGCGATTCTCTACATGCGGTCTCTTCCCGCCGAAGACCGTGGGGAGCCGCTTGCTACGAGTGCCATCGTATTAGAGATGGAACGTTTTCAAGAACCGATTCAGAAAGTGAACTGGATTAATCAAGGTTCTGTTTTTATTTTAAATGAAGAGAACGGCGTTCTGGCATCGACCAAAGATATTCGCCTGCCTTCCTCCATTTCCTATGATCTGCTGCCCGGGAGCAGCGGTACGGTCTATGAAACCTGGGATGGGGAAAAAATGGCGGTGTCCTACATTTCCTCCGAAAGCGCCAAATTGAAATATATATCCGTGCTGCCTGTGAAAGTATTTCAGGAAAAATCTTCGTATATCCGCAATCTGACGATTGCTGGGCTTCTGGCAACGCTTATGATCGGCGCGGCAACGGCTTATTGGCTTGCCAGACGCAGCTATCATCCGGTACACAACCTTGTGCGTTCGCTGTCAAGCCAAGCCCAGTTTTCGCTGGCTGAAGTCAAGAACGAATATTCGCTAATTTTTCACGCACTCGATCAGCAAAATAAAGTGCTGCGCAATTATTTGTTCGAACGTTTGATGAAGGGGAGGTTGGAAGTGAATTTCCCGCTAAGTGAGGTATTGGAAACGTACGGTATCACGTTTATTGGTGAACGCTATGCTTTTTTGCTGATCTATATGGAAGATTACTCGGAAATGTTCAAAAATGAGCAGGGCGACAGCGAACGCCAGAGCAAGTTCGTTCAAATGATCGTAGGCAATATTGTCGAAGAAATGTGCCGGCAGCGGCATCTCGCCTATGTGACGGATTTGGACGATATGCTGGCTGTACTGATTAATGTGCAGGTCGGCTCGGACGAAGAGGTGCAGGAGGAGCTGTACCGGCTCATGGGTGAAGCGCGGCAGTTGATTAAAACGAAGTTCAATATTCATTTTACAACTTCAATAAGCCGTATCCACCTTTCGACCGGCGGTATTCCCATTGCCTATCTGGAAGCTTTGAAAGCCATGGAGTACATGATGCTGATGGGCAGTACGGAAATCATCCAGTATGAACAATTGCAGAGCCATGAACCCGAGTACTGGTTTACTTGGGAGAAGGAACAACGGCTGATCACAGCGATCAAGGCGGGGGAGACCGTTCTGACGCTTGCGATTCTCGACGAGGTCTTCGACGCTATGCACGCTCATAAGCTTCTGCCAATCGAGATGGTCCGATGCTTTCTTTTCGATATGGCCGGGACGGTTATGAAAGCTTTGTATGAAGCGGACTACAGCCGTGTGTCCATGACGGACCAGCAGAAGGCTTTATGGCGGTTATTGGAATGCGAAAATGTAAACGATATTCAAAAGGGTTTGTCTGACATTTTGGGGCAAATTACGAATGACTTAAGTCAGAAAAAAAGCCGCCCTTCAGCCCTGGTAGATGAGTTGACAGTCTATATCCAGGCGCATTACCAGGAAGCTAATTTGGGAGTGGCTGCTATTGCCGAACATTTTGGCATGAATCCGGTCTATTTGACCCGCGTCTATAAAGAGCATACTAAAGATACCTTGCTGGATGCCTTAAATAAGGCGAGAATACACGCAGCCAAAAATCTGCTCGCGGGTGGCGATCTTGCCATCAAAGATATCGCCGAACAAGTCGGTTTCTTTAGCAGCAATACGTTTATTCGCACGTTTAAGAAGATGGAAGGTATTACGCCCGGGATGTACCGGGACATGCTGAAGGGGATTACGAAGTCCGAGCATTGATCGGAATGTTGAAGATGTGAAAGCTGTCGAGGATGTCAAGGATGTCGAGGATGTGAAGGATGTCAAGGATGTCAATGATGTCAATGATGTCAATGATGTCAAGGATGTCAAAGCTGTCAAGGATGTCAAGGATGTTAAAGCTGTCAAAGCTGTCCAGGCATTCTCCTAAGACGCCTTTGCTTGCAAGATTTAAAGCTCCCAATGCCTTGTTGTTAAGGTGTTTGGGAGCTTTTTTGGCATTATGGCCGGGGAGCTTTCCAGTCTCCAGTTTAAATGCTTGGCTGGAAGATAGGGGGAACTACAAGCCGCTATTTTGAAGAAAAGATCCCTTTGCGTGAGGGAGAGGGAACTGGAGGCCGCTATTTCACCATCCCTGCAGCACGATAGACTGTTGAGGCGAAATAAAACCCTGCAGTTCCCCTTGGGCGCCCGAAATTCCACTTTTCGCCGAAATAAGGGAATGGAGTTCCCATTACTATGGGGGGGCATTCCAGCCGCTTGAGCAGACGTAATGGTGTTAGCGCAGTTCCTGTCGCCAACGGACAGAGAGGCTCTTATTCGATGGAAAAGAACCTTTTCGCCAGAGGGACGGACACCAGCGCTGTTACTTGCTCACTTGAGCATCGATTTTGCCCTGAAATTGGAAAATAAAGTCTCTGTTGTCCGTTAGCAGAGAGCCACGACGCTTTCCGCGAATATAACGGTCGCTGTGTCCGAAACGTGATAAGACATAACCTTCCTTCAACCGAATCGGGTAAGAGAAGTCGATGGCCGCGCTCGATTTTGAGGAACGGTTGGAATTCCTTACCCAATTCTCTCCCCCGTACGCTCCAACGCATGAGTTTAGACAAGGACCTAGCCGCAGGCTGGTTTTTTACTGCAAAGATATAGACAAATGTTTGTTTATAACATAATATAATGTTATAAACAAACATTTCTTAAAGGAGGCGATTTTATTGTCGCGAAAACCAAGACTAAATCGCATGTTCAGCGAACAAGGCAAATGTTTCGACGTTGCCATCGATCACGGATTTTTTAACGAGGCCTCATTTCTATCCGGTATTGAAAATATGAAGCAAGCCATTTCGACCATTGTGGAAGCAGGGCCCAATTGCATTCAGTTAAGCGTCGGTCAGGCGGCGCATCTGCCATCGATTCCCGGCAGCCGGAAAATCGGGCTCGTTTTGCGAACAGATGTAGCGAACATTTACGGTCATACGCTGCCCAGCTATTTGTTCAGCGAGCTTATCGATAAGGCGATTGAGCAGGCTGTCCGCTTGGATGCGGTGTCCGTATGCGTCAATCTGCTGCTGCTGCCCAATCAGCCTGAACTTCATTACCAGTGCGTCAAGAACGTGGCTAAGCTCAAAACGGAATGCGAGAAATACGGCATGCCGCTCATGGTAGAGCCGCTGGTTATGCTGGCCAATGAAACGAAAGGCGGGTATATGGTAGACGGCGATATTCAGAAGATCATGCCGCTAGTTCGTCAAGCGGTTGAATTGGGAGCGGATGTCATTAAAGCTGATCCTTGCGATGATGTTCAAGAGTATCACCGCGTGATCGAGGTTGCTTCCGGAATACCTGTGCTTGTGCGCGGAGGCGGAAGAGCCAGCGATGAGGAGATCGTAAGCCGTACGATCGAATTGATGAAGCAAGGTGCATCCGGCATTGTGTATGGACGCAACGTCATTCAGCACGAGAATCCTTCCGGTATGACAAAAGCGCTGATGTCCATCGTCCACGAGGGAGCCACGAAGGAGCAGGCAATGGCTTACTTGGCTGCGCCTAGCGGTATTTTCAAATAAAAGGAGAGCACCTGGCTATGTCTAAAACAAACATACGCTTCGGCGTTATCGGCTGCGGTTTAATGGGCAAAGAGTTTGCCAGCGCGGCAGCACGCTGGTGTCATCTTACGGGGATTGATTTTGTGCCGAAAATTACGGCAGTCTGCGACGCGAACGAGGCTGCTGCGCAATGGTTCAAAGAGAACGTATCCAGCGTGGAAGCTGTATACACGGACTATAAGGAACTCCTCGCAGATCCTTCGGTCGATGCGGTTTATTGCGCAGTCCCGCATAATCTTCATGCGCAAATTTATGTGGATATTATTACGGCAGGCAAGCATTTACTGGGCGAAAAGCCATTCGGCATCGATCAAGCGGCCAATCAGCTTATCCTGGAGGCCATTGCCCGGCATCCGCAGGTGATCGTTCGCTGTTCCTCGGAGTTTCCTTTTTTCCCGGGAGCGCAGCAGATCTATCAATGGGTGCAAGAACGCAAATTCGGTAAAATCATTGAAGTTGAAGCGGGCTTCTGGCATTCCAGCGATTTGGACCCAACCAAAGTCATCAATTGGAAAAGGCGAATAGCGACGAATGGCGAATATGGATGTATGGGCGATCTGGGCATGCATGTTTTGCATCTTCCGATGCGTTTTGGCTGGAAGCCCAAATCCGTTCGTGCTTTACTGTCCAAAATCGTGCCGGAACGACCGGACGGACAAGGGAACATGGTTCCTTGCGAAACGTGGGACAACGCCATTCTGGCGTGCGAGGTGGACAGCGAAGACCAGCAGTTCCCGATGGTTCTATCCACGAAACGGATTGCTCCAGGGCATGCCAATACGTGGTTTATACGCATCACGGGAACTGAAATGTCGGCCGAATTCACGACGAAAAATCCGAAACAGGTCGCTTCACTGCCCTATTCGCCAGGAGGCGTTCAGGCTTGGCATCTCGTAGATGCTCCCTACAAATCGGCTTATGGAACGATTACCGGAGGTATTTTCGAGTTCGGCTTCTCGGATTCTATTTTGCAAATGTGGGCCGCGTTTTGCGATGAGCTGGCGCACGGCAAGCAAACGCAGCAGCCTTTCTACTGCGCAACGCCGGAAGAGACCGCATACAGCCACCGTATTTTCACAGCAGCATTGGAATCAAATAAGAAGGGGCAAACCATTTCAATAGATTGGAGAGGTTAGCTTTGAGCCGTCAGGTTGCGGAAGTTATCGTCGCGGGGCATATTTGTTTGGATATTATACCGGCGTTGGATGATAAACAGTCCGGAATGGGTGCTTTACTCGTTCCGGGTAAGTTAGTGAATATAGGTCCCGCTGTGATTTCAACGGGAGGCGCTGTTTCGAACACGGGGATTGCCCTTCATCGGCTTGGCAGCCAAGTCAAACTGATGGGGAAAATCGGCAAGGATCCGTTCGGCGAAGCTATCCTTGCGCATTTGCGGCAGCAGGATGAATCCCTGGTAGAAGGGATGATCCTAACGCCCGGGGAACATAGCTCTTATTCCATCGTAATCAGTCCCCCTCATACGGACCGTGCCTTTTTGCATGCAACGGGCGCTAATGATACGTATTCCGCTGCAGATGTTAAAATCAAGCAGCTCGAGGGAGCGCGATTATTTCATTTTGGTTATCCGCCCCTCATGCGGAGAATGTATGAACATAACGGCTCTGAATTGACCCGTATGTTGAAGCAGGTCAAAGCCTGCGGATTAACCGTCTCCTTGGATATGGCTAAGCCCGACCCAGAATCGGACGCCGGGAAGGCGGATTGGATCGCCATTTTGGCCGATGCGCTGCCTTATGTGGATATCTTCATGCCCAGCTTCGAAGAAGTTCTCTATATGCTGAATCGTGAACGCTTTCATCAGTTAGCGAAGGAAGCCCCTTCAGGCGATTTGCTGTCTCTAGCGACCGGATCGCTGTTATCCGAGCTGTCGACGCAATTATTGGAGATGGGCGCAGCGATTGTTGTGCTCAAGTTTGGTGAACACGGTCTATATGTTCGTACGACTTCTGATGAGGGCCGCCTATCGGCAATGGGGCGCTGTAAGCCGTCTCCAAGCATGCTCAAGGAGTGGCTGGGCTGCGAATTTATTACCTCCTGCTTTGAAGCAGAGGTGAAAGGGACAACAGGAGCGGGAGATTGCACGATAGCAGGCTTTCTTTTTAGCTTATTAAAAGGAACGACGATCGAAGAAGCCATTCACACGGCTGTAGGCGTAGGCGCATGCAATGTGGAGCAGCCCGATGCAACAAGCGGCATTCCTCCTTGGTCGGAGGTTGTCAGCCGAATCGAACGGGGATGGGCCAAGCGCAAGATGAATCTTGACTTGACCGATTGGTCGATCAACGAGCGGCAGCTGTGGATTGGACCGCATGATAAAGGGTACCGGACAGGAAGGGATGCCGAATGAAAAGAAGCGAGGTTGTACGCGCGCAAAAGCAAGCGGCGGCGATGTTGGAGGGCAGCGGCATAGCGCTGACGGAGCATGAAAAGGAGCAGATCGAAGTCGCCGGATTCGGCCTCGGTCAGCTTGATCTGCAGGGCTTGCAGTTGGTTACGTATGTGAATACGGATCGATATTGCGCCAAGGAATTAGTGCTGTTTGCCAACCAAACGTGCCCTGAGCATTTGCATCCGCAGGTACAAGGCGAACAAGGTAAAATGGAAACATTCCGCTGCCGCTCAGGAAACGTGTATTTATATGTAGAAGGAGAGGCAGCGCCTGTCATTCAAGCGAAAATACCGGCAGGCAGCGAGGCCTATTACACGGTGTTCCATGAAGTGGCGCTGTCGCCTGGAGAACAGTATACCATTCACCCTGGCGTCAAGCATTGGTTTCAGGCAGGTGACGAGGGAGCCGTCATTTCTGAGTTTTCCAGCACGAGTCGGGATGAGTATGACATTTTCACCGATCCGCGAATTCTGCGCATGCCTGTGATTCAGGAAGATGAGTAGGCTTGCATGAGACTGTACGGGAAAGAGTGGACGAGGCGGGAGTTGGAGGCCCGTGTAGGCCGGATCGAGCAAATTGCCGGCATACGGCGTTTCATGGGCACGGAAGGGAAAGAAGCGGGCGTTGAGCAGATTCAAGTCCGCACCGGAGCAGGACTTAGCTATTATGTTACGCCCACGAAGGGGCTGGACATTTCATTGGCGGAATTCCATGGGGTGCCGATCAGCTGGCAATCCTGCAACGGCGATGCGCACCCCATGTTTTATGAGGGGGAAGGCAGCGGCTGGCTGCGAACGGCATCAGGCGGTTTGCTGATGACCTGCGGGCTCATGCAAGTCGGGTCATCCTGCGAAGATCAAGGCGAGAGGCTTGGACTGCATGGCCGCATGCATCATACGCCTGCGAGCCAGGTTTCTGCCGAAAGCAGCTGGAACGAAGATGAAATGGAAATGAGAATAGCTGGATGTGTGGAAGAGACATCGATATTCGGAGGTCGCCTGCGCTTAACGAGGCAAATTCGCAGCAGGCTAGGAGCGAATTCCCTTCTCATTCAGGACGAGGTGAGGAATACAGGCTTTGCACGTTGTCCGCATATGATTCTTTATCACTTTAATTTCGGTTTTCCTTTGTTAAGCGAAGAGACGACGATAAACTTCCATTCGGCAGCGGTGCAAGCGCGTGAGCAGGAGACACCGACGGATGGATATCAGGTATGGCATGCCCCGGATAAGGATTATCAAGAGCGAGTGTATTACCACCGTACAAGCAGCAATCCGCTGGTGCAGATCGACAACCCGAATTTCCCTCTCCATACTGGAGGGGCGCACGTTCGGGTTTCGCTGCAATGGTCGGCCAATACGCTGCCAAATTTGGTCCAATGGAAAATGCCCGGGGCCGGCACGCATGTGTTGGGTATTGAGCCTGCCAATTGTTACGTCGCAGGCAGAAGGGCAGAGCGTGAGCGCGGATCGCTCGTCTTCCTTGAACCGGGGGAAACCGTCAACTATGAAATAAGGTTGAACCTTGCGTGAGATGTTGGGATAATAGAGACATCGAAATGAAGGAAATGAGGGTGCTCATGACGCAGCAGCAACTGAACCAACGCCAGCAAATCATCCTCGAGCGGATGGGACATGCCGGTGAGGTGAAACTTGCCGAGTTAAAAGAAATGTTCGAAGTGACGGAAATGACCCTGCGCAGGGACATGGAGAAGCTGGAGCAATGGGGGTATATCCGCCGGACCTTTGGCGGGGCTATTTTGCAGGGCAAAGATATCGCCCTGCATGAACGGACGAATGTCCACATCGAGGAGAAGATGCGGATCGGCAAGCGGGCGGCGAGCTTGGTGGGGGTCGGAGACTCCATCTTCCTGGATGGGGGCTCGACGACGCTGCAGATCGCCAAGTTTTTGGTACCGGACCGCAGCATCACCGTGGTCACCAACGCGCTTAACATTGCCGCTGAGCTCCAAGGCAAGCGGATTCCGACGATCGTCGTCGGAGGCATGATGATGGATGACACGGCGACGCTGGTCGGGCCCGTTGCCGCTGCGGCCATCGCGAAGATGGCGTTCAACCGTGTGTTCATCGGAACGACAGGCATCACCGCGCAGCACGGCTTCAGCAACTCGAACATGCACGAGGCGGAAATCAAGCAGCTCGCGATCGCGAAAGCTGCGGAAGTGAACGTTGTGGCGGACAACACGAAGTTCGGCAAACAGGATTTGTTCTCATTCGCGCCCCTGCACGGCGTGCATCGTATTATTACGGATAGCCCGCCGGATGAGACGTTAAGCGCTGTTTTACAGGAAGCTTCTGTAGATATCCTGATAGGCTCTTGATTTTAGGCAAGAAACAAAGAAATCTCTCTTTAGATTGGATGGATGGTATCCCCATTCCGCTAAAGAGAGGTTTCTTTTTTTGTTCTTAATGGGAATGCAGGGACGGGGAGTCTCCATGCCTCGCTTGATGGAGGCTGATGTGACAGCTGAGACGTCGTTTTTCAGTGTTAAAGTAGGCGGAGAAAGCAAAAGGTTGAAGTTAACGCTGCAAAACGAGCTAAAAGTTGTGGAATAGCCCCTCCTCCCCTCACCTTCGCTAACGGACCGAGCTGCCCTTATTCGATGGGATAGAACCTCTTCGAGTATGTAACGGACACCAGCGCTGTTACCTGCTCACTTGGAGAGTGATTTCGCCCCGAAATCGGCAAATAAGGACGCTGGAGTCCGCCAGCAGAGTGACATAACGCTTCTCGCGAAGATAACGGCTGCTGTGTCCGAAGCGTCACGAGACATAGAACCCCTTCAACCGAATCGGGATAAGAGAAAGCTCCCCACGCTCCAACAGGACCTAGCCGCAGGCTGGGTCCTTATTTAGTTTCCGCAAGTTCCCCAAGTTCCACAAGCTCCCCAAGTTCCATTTCCGCGCCTAAGTTTGAAATCTGACTTTTCGGCCGGAATAAGCAGTATTCGAACTATGCAGACTCATCCGGATTCATTAAGGTAAGGGTGCAGACAGCAGCAACGTCAACAGACAGGAAGGAGTATCAGGCTTATGAGCTTCATTAGGGAGATTTCAAGGAACCGTCAGCTGTACGTATTGGCCGTTCCGGGCATTATCTTTTTGGCGATCTTCTCCTACATTCCGATGATGGGACATTTGATTGCGTTCCAACGCTTTCAACCGGTCAAAGGGATTTGGGGAAGCAAATGGGTGGGCTTTGACAATTTCAAGTTTTTTTTCGGAGGACACGATTGGGTGCGAGTCACGTTCAATACCCTGTATCTGAACCTGCTCTTTCTCATCTTCGGTATAGGGATGGCCATCGTTCTGGCGATTATCGTGAATGAAGTCAGGTCGACGCTCTTCAAGAAATTGAGCCAGTCGCTCATTTTCCTTCCCTATTTTATTTCCTGGTTGGTGGTCAGTCTGATGATGCTCGCTTTTATGAGCACGGAAGGCTTGATGAACAGCTTGCTCAAGAGCTTGGGGATGGATACGATAAATTGGTATCAAAGTGTGCATCTGTGGCCGTTTCTTTTAACACTTGTGTACATCTGGAAGTTTTCTGGCTACTATTCCATCATTTTTTTGGCCGCGATTGTTGGCATTTCCAACGAATACTACGAATCGGCGAAGATCGACGGGGCGACCCGGTTCCAGCAAATCCTGCATATCACGATTCCTTCGATCCGCTCGGTGATCGTCGTGCTGATGCTGCTCGGTGTCGGACGTATTTTCTTCGGGGACTTCGGCATGATCTACGGAATTATCGGGGACAATTCGATTCTGTATCCTACCACCGATGTCATTGATACGTATTCGTTCCGTGCACTCCGCCAGCTGGGCAACTTCGGCATGTCTTCGGCCGTCGTGCTGTATCAATCGTTGATGGGCCTGATCACCATCCTCATTTTTAACCGAATCGCGAAGAAAATTGATTCCGATTCCAGTCTTTTTTAGGAGGAGCTTATGGAAGTCACCGTTATGGCAGCACCTGATAAAACGGCCCGAACGCGAATCCAATCGGATACGTCCTGGCGTGAGAAACTGTTTCTAGGTTTCATCTATGTATTCATTGCAGCTTTCAGCCTTGTTTGCGTGATTCCCTTCTGGATCGTCTTGGCGGATTCTTTCGCTTCCGAGGCCAGTTTCCTCCAATATGGGTATCAAATTCTTCCCAGCGAGTGGAGTCTGGACGCTTACAAGTATTTGCTGCAAGGGGGGCAATTCCTCACCAGCTACAAAAATTCTCTCATCGTCACCATTGCGGGAACCGTGCTGGCCGTCATCATGACCTCTATGTTCGCCTATGTGCTGGCGCATCCGAAGGTGAAATACCGCCATGTCCTTTCCTTCTTAACCTACTTGGCGATGGTTCTCGGCGGCGGCTTAGTTGGCTTCTATATCATGGTGACCAATTGGCTTCACCTGAAGGACTCTTTGTGGGCGCTCATTCTTCCCTATTTGCTGAATCCTTTCTATGCGTTCATTCTCGTTGCTTTCTATAAATCGCTGCCTTATGAAATTAACGAGGCCGCAACGATTGACGGTGCAGGGGATATTCGCCTTTTCTATAAAATTATTGTACCGATCTCCACACCGGTCATTGCGACGGTTTCGCTTTTTTATGCGATTCAGTATTGGAACGACTGGTATTTATCGTTGCTGTTCATCGACAATTATAAACTGCATCCCTTGCAGCTGATGATCCGCCAATTAATATCGAATCTCAATGTTTCCTCTTATGTCGGCGGAGGGGCCAGCTATCAAGTATCGGCTCCGACGAGCGCCATTCAATTGGCAACGGTTTGTCTAACGATCGGTCCGATCGTGTTCCTCTATCCTTTTCTGCAAAAGTATTTCGTGAAAGGCATTACGATTGGCGCTGTAAAAGGTTAAGTTCAGGACGGCTTCACCCGAGTCTCTCGGTTTAACATATTTCTACAGGAGGTCGCAACAATGAATCGAACAAAATGGACAGGTACCGCTCTAACGATGGTGATGCTGGCAAGTGTGCTTGTGGCCTGTACGAGTAAAAATGCCGAGCCGGCTGCGACAAATGCGCCTGGCAGTACGGCAAATGCCGTGGGAGCGAAGAAGCTGGACCCCGTCACGCTCAAAATTATGGTGCCCGGAGACAGGCCCAAAGATTTCGACGCCGTGATTCAGGAAGCGGAGAAAAGGATGGCGGGTTCCCTAAACGTGAAATTGGACGTTGTCTTCGTGCCATGGGCCGATCTGGCTCAGAAAACGCAGGTTACGCTTTCATCCGGCGAAAACATCGACTTGATCTTCGATGCGCCGTGGCTGCATCTGACGCAGCAAATCGCCGCCGGCAGCTATGAGCCGCTTGATGATCTGCTCAAGCAGTACGGGCCGAACATTCTTAAGAACCGTCCGCAGCAAATGTGGGATGCTAACAAATTCGACGGAAAAATCATGGGCATCCCCAACGGCAACTCCTTTGTTCAGGGACGTGTTTACTACGTGAGGAAGGATCTTCGCGAACAGCTTGGCATCGCCCCCATCAAAACCTATGACGATTTGATCAAATTTGCCTATGCGGTAAAAGAGAAGGTGCCGAACATCACGCCGCTGGTGCCGGCCGGTCAAGATGTGAACAAAGGCCTCTCGGAAGGCGCATTCCGGCATTATTGGGCGGATAATAAGGCCAATATTCAACCAAGTCCTGCGTTATCCGAATCCCTCACGTTGTACACCAAGAACAATGATGGCAAAGTGTACAATCTGTTTGATGAGATGGATCCGATGGTATGGTCATGGATTCAAAATGCCCGCAAACTGTATCAGGATAAGGTCATCAGCCCGGATGTACTGGCTATCAAAGATGTCATGGAGCCGGCCAAACAAGGCAAAGCGGCGATCATTGCCAGTAATGATTTTGGCGTGAAGGACGATATCCAGAAAGCCCTAAAAAGCGGCAATCCCAAGGCGGAATTCGAAGCTGTCACATTTATGAATCTGAATAAAGGCGCTGTCTTGACGAACTCGCTGCAGTACAATTTCATCTCGGTTCCTGTCGTGAGCAAGCACAAAGAGCGGGCCATTCAGTTCCTGGATTGGGCCAATCAGAAGGATAATTACGATCTGTTAGTGTATGGAGTCAAGGATAAGAACTGGGAAGCGATCGGAGACGACCAGTATACGTTCAAAGGCGACGGCTACACCTGGTTCCCTTATGTATGGATTTGGAATCCGACGACAGACCGGCAGGATGCCAGCCAAAACGAGGAGACCAAGAAGCTGAACAAGTGGACGGCGGATGCCAGCAATTTCACGATCGACAAGCTGTCCGGGTTTACGTTCAACAACGCGCCGGTCAGCAACGAGATTTCCCAATACACCAGTATTGAGGCCAAATACTATTCCGCTTTGTTCAACGGGGTTGTCGATCCTGACGCTTATTGGGCCAAATTCAAAGCCGAAGCGGCGCCTTTAGCGAAAAAAATTCAACTCGAAGAGCAGAAGCAAATTGACGCCTTTCTTGCAAAAAAGTAAAAATCAAACCTCAGAATCAATTTTGGAACCTCACAGTTCTTCCTAAATGTGCTTTAATAAATAGGGACAAGAAACGATGAAGGGGAGTTCAGATGCTGAGATTTCTGCCAGAAAAAACGTACCTTCGCAATTTTTTGAATATGGGACTGCTGTTTACAGTAATCATCCTGTTGTTCTCCTATTTATTAAGGCAGCAATATTCCAAACAGGCTTATGAGGATATCAACCAATTGATGGCAACGAAGACCGACAGTTTGAGTCAAGGCTTCGAGTATCAGCTGGACCACCTTCGTTCCTATGCGTTGAACATTTACCAGGACCCCGAGATTACGAATTGGCTGCTGTCCGATCAGAGCGAGCCCTTATCTACGGCGGCGGCCTTCAGATCCGTTTCTAAATATATGAGTCTGCAATCGTTCATCGCCTCGACGTACTTGGTGAACATGAAGACGGAGCAGGTCATTAATTCGAAAGACGGCATTCATACTTTTGCTAATTTTGAAGATCAGGCGATGCTCACGCGTGTCCGCAATCAGCCGCCGACGATGCTCCGATTTTTCGATCATACACTGGCTAACGAATCTTACTTGGCGTTGACGGTGCCATCCAACCGTTCCAAAATCGCTAGCCAGGGGTATGTCGTTATTTTGCTGAACAAGAGTTTGCTGGAAAAGTATTTGCTGCAAAATTTGAATGATGCGACGGCCAATATTTTGATTGTGGATGGCAATCAGCAGGTCATTCTCGGAGGCTCCGACGCCTTCGATGCCAAGCAGCTGCTCCAGCCGGATTTGAAAAATCATCAAGTATATTTGGACCATAATGTGTATTTGATTCATGCTCACGCGTTTCAGGTGGAGGATTGGACCCTCTACTCGATCGTAAAACTGAAGGATATCAGCAAAAATATTGACAGGATCGAACTGGAAATTCTGGGCATGTGCTTGTTTCTGCTCATTCTGCTGTCGGCTCTGACCTTCTGGAACTCGCGGCGTCATTTCATGCCATTCAGCCAATTGGCCACCCAAATGAAGGAAGCGGTCGCTTCAACTTTGCCTGTGGCGGAGAACAAGCATCCTACAGAGTTTTCGATTATTAAATCAGGCTTGGATCATATGGTCAAAACGATGGAGGAGATGAACAGCGTCATTCGCAACCATCACGAAGTGATTAAGAACGAGTTCCTGCGGCAGTGGCTGCTGCAAGGTAGGTACAATGAGGCTTTTCTCGAAACGGGGAGTGCGCGTCTGCAGAAACTGCTGAGCTCGGACATTTATTTGGCGGTCATGCGTATTAACCGGTTTCAAGCGTTCTCGGATCGTTATTCGTACGCATCGAGGAAGCTGCTCATTTATGCGATGGGCAATATCGCCGGAGAAGTGCTGGAGAAGCATGGCTTCGTATCCGAGACCGTCGATCTGGGAAGCGATCATGTGGCTGTGATGATTAGCGGCGACTTGCATCCCATGAATCTTACGGAGGCTGTCTATCAAGCTAGAGAAGAGATCGGCCATTGGCTGCAATTCCATGTTACCGTAGCGCTAAGCGGACGGACAGAGGTGCATAGCAATATGCGAAGCGTATATGACCGCACGTATGACCTCACCTTGCTGCGATTTTTTAATGAGCAGGATAAAGTGTACGTGGAAGACGATTTGGGTGATTATTGGTCCGAACAACAGTCCGATTTCGATGAAAATCTGGTGCAAGAGCTGATTCAATCTGTGCGCAAAGCGCAGAAGGAGAAAGTGCGCGAGCAGTTGGACGAATTATTCGCGAAGCTGCAGACTCTGTCGTATACGGAGTGCCAGTTCCAGTTGAAGCTGCTGCTGTTCTACATTTTCAAAGCGTTCAATAAAGTCATGTCTGACCAAGAGCCCGGCGGTGTCGATTTGCTTCTTCAGAAGTTCGATACTTTGCTGGATGTGAAGGAATGGGTGTACAGCCAGTTCGTTACCATTATCGACAGCGTTGCGCTCAAGCATTCCGCCTCCAACCGGAAGGAGGAACTGGCTTCGGAGATGTTCGACTATGTCAAGCAGCATTTCCATGACCCGATGCTTACATTAGAAAGTATTGCCGATTATTTAGTGCTTTCCGTCAGCTATGTTCGGCTTGTTTTCAAAGAAACGTATCTCATCACACTGTCTGATTTCATTCATCAGGAGCGTCTGGAGCAAGCCAAAAAGCTGCTCGTATCGACGGATTTGCCGGTGCTTCACATCGCGGAACGCTCGGGATTCCAGTCGAAAACGACGTTTTTTACCTCATTTAAAAAGTACACGGGCTTAACGCCTAATCAGTACAGGGAGCAAAACAACGACTAATCATTCGAAATCATTCAAAATTTCTTCATGGAGGAGGGTTTTATGATGATGGACAAAAGCAAAAGATGGATCTGTTGGTTGTTAATAGGGGTGCTTGCGCTCTGTAATTTGCCCGTACATATCGCAGCGGAGGGCGGCCCCTACACGCTGGATAACTTGCTTGCGGCCGATATGGATACACACTTTGACGGAGGGGTAAGCCCCTTTACGCCGGCAAGCGACACATCCGGAGGATCGCAAAGAATCGTATCGGTCAATGGCAACAATGCCCTTGAGTTTCGCGATGCTTCCCTTGGGACGAATTTAAGCAGTTCTTTTTATTATCAGCTGAACAGCGGCAGACTCAAGAATCGGATGAATGAAATCTATAATATGCCGGTAGGCAGCCCTCCTGTCGAGTTCGTCTTTTCCTACAAGCTGATGCGCAGCGCAGCAAGCAACAAGCCTGTAGCCAAAGACATTTACGCGCAGATTCAATTGGCTCCGTACGATAATGTGCTGGTTCCTCGTTTCCCGGCAGATATGCCTAGTATTTCGGGAACGGCAGCCTACCTGAACACTGTGCCCAATGAACTGAAAACCGTGGACGACAGCGATCTTGCCAGCTATCGATTCAAGGTATATCCCAATGGCGGGCAGAAGACTATTACTAGTGTGAAACTAACGTTCTCGGTTCGTGTGGATACAGGCGGCACGGACGAAGCCTATCTCGTTGACGATTTGGCGATTTCCGAAGTGAAGAGCCCGCAGGAGCTGGACACGGAAGCCCCGACAGCTCCAACCCAGTTAACGCTTGCGGGGAAATCGGATACGAGTGTTAACTTGAGTTGGACAGCATCGACCGACAATGTAGGAGTTACGAGATATGACATTTATCGCGATGGTTTCCCGGTTGATTATGTAAGCGGTTCCGCCACGGCGTACACCGTTGTTGGTTTGTCACCGAATACCACCTATCGCTATTTGGTGAAGGCGAGAGATGCAGCGGGCAACTTGTCAGCAGCCAGCAATGAGGTAGCGGTTACGACAGATCCGTCTGTCGGCGGTTTGCCTGAGCCGCTCGGAGATCGCGATATCGGCAATGTGAAACCTGCGGGCAGCGCAAACTACAACCCGGTTACGGGCAGGATCAAGGTGCAGGGTTCCGGCAGCGACATTTTTGGCACCGAGGATGCGTTCCATTATGTGTACCGGCCTTGGACAGGGAATGGGCAGGTTGTGGCGCGTGTCTATGGCATCGAGAACGGCGTAACCTGGACGAAAGCGGGCGTTATGATCCGTGCGAGCATGTCGGAGCAGTCGCCTAATGTGATGATGGCGCTGACGCCTGCCGGCGGGACCTATTTCCAGGATCGGCTGCAAGCGGGCGGGGCCTCCACCTCAACGGCGGGAACACAAGTGAGTCCGCCTTATTGGGTGAAGCTGGTTCGTAAAGACAACGTCATCAGCGCGTATGATTCCAGCGACGGCATCAACTGGACGCTGATTAAGAAAGAGACGGTGAGTTTGCCGGAGACGGTGTACTTCGGGTTGGCGGTGACGAGCCACAATACCGGCAAGCTGGCTGCAGCGGAATTCGACCAAGTGAGCATCGGTGAAGTCCCGCCGGCGGAAAGCACGAACTCCCCGTTTCCCGGTACAGTGGAAAGCCGGAGACAGTGGCTGTGGGACAAAACAAAAACGATGTCGGAGATGGGTCTGCAGCTGAACATTGTCCAGTATGTCGCCCAAATTGTTGATGGACAGAACGTTGCCGGAAATCTGCAAAAAATCGATAAGATGTTTCAAGCTTATGATGCCGAGCAGTATAAAACAGTTTCCAAAATGTATGCCTACCTGATGGTTGGCAATCAATTCAACAGTACGATGATCGATCATGTCAAAGCGTATTTCGCGCAGTATGCGTATGCAAAGCTGCCGCAAACGGAAAATCTCCGAATGAGCAATTATACCGCAGGCTATTTGGTAGGCCAGTCTTTCCCTGATCTTCAGGATTTGAATGGCAAATCCGGCGCCGTTCTGAAGAGCGAGAACAGAGCGAATATTGAAGAGATGCTGAGCGCCGGGGTTCGTTACGGGTGGGCGGAGTATGAAAGCCCGGAATATACGTTCATGACCTACTTCTGTCTGAATGCGTTGTACCAATATACAGATGAGCCCGATTTTAAGCAGAAGTTAAAAATGGCGATGGACGTCATGTGGTTCGAATGGGCCAATGACTGGATCGACGGCACTTTCATCTCCACCTCGAACAGGGCCAAAGGCGATTCTGTCTCGGCGAGCGATCTGACATGGAGAGGGGCCGATCATACGGCGCTGTCCTGGATGTATTTCGGCGGCAATCGCGCGCAAGAAGGGATCGGCGAAACGGATGCGTTAGTTCCTTCCGCGTACCGCCCTTATCTGGAATACTTGGGCATGGTTCTCTATCGCGGCATGAGCTATACGCCGCCCGAAATGGCTGTCCGAATCGGGCAATCCGGCGATAAGAGCTACGCTTCGCGCAAGACGAATCTGCAAAATTCAAGCGGCCGCAATTTGAAAACATATCGTCAGGCGTATGTGAAGCCGGCCTGGGGCCTGGCCACGGAAGTTACCTACAATCGGGTCGATAACTGGATCGAAGATATTCCGGTTGTCCTGCGCTGGCATTCGGCCAAGGCCAATCCGCTCTTCCGGGTGAATGCCGACCAAGGCGACAGCCCGATCGGCAATTATGATCAGCCGGCTAATCATCGCATCATGCAGGACGGCAAAGCAGCCGTCGGTGTGTATAAATTGTTGAATAGCCCTACCTCGAACTATTTGAATGCGATGTTTCCGGACACGGGTTCCATTATTTCCCGAGAGGAACAGTCCGGATGGGTTTTTAGCAATGCCGGCCCGATGTATTTTGCCTTTAAAATGATTAAGCCGTACTCATGGTACTACCAAACGCCTACGGACCCGGCGAATAAAGTGAAAACTACGACGAAGCTGCATCCGACCAATCAGCTTTCGTACAACTACAATATTTTGCGCAGTCAGGCTGACAAAAACGGGTGGGTGCTGGAAACGGCGGACGCCTTGGAATATGCGGACTTCGCCAGCTTTAAGAACGCGATTCTGACGAAAACGACGGTCGACAGCTCGCATATTGATGAAGCTAATCCGCGCCTGATTTACCGGAGCTTAAACGGAGACTCGCTGGATATTACCTACGATGATGCCGCAAACGCTTATAATAACACGCATAAAATTAATGGCAATGCCATCAACTACGGAGCCTTTAAGCTTTTTGATACGCCTTGGCTTCAGCAGGATCAGAACGGGAATCTTTTTACGGCTGCGCAGGGCGGTGAAGTCCTGACTTACGACTTCGCCAACTGGACGATAACGAAACAAAGCAATTCTGTCGCTGTGCCGAACAGCAGCTTCGAGAATGGAGCGGCAAGCCCTGATTACTGGACGGATAAAGCTTGGGCAGGCAGCCCTGTAAGAGCATGGGATTCAGTTACGTCGAGGACGTACGGACATTCCGTGAAAATTGCCAATGCAGCCTCTGGCGATTACGGCGGATGGAGCTTGGCAGACAGCAGCCTGATCGCGGTCAGTCCTGGAACTGCTTATACGCTCAAAGCATGGGTAAAGAGCGATAATGTCAACGCAGCCGACGGAGCTCACATTGGCATAACGTATTATAAGAGCGACGGAACTACGGTTACGGGCAGTACGTATTTGTCTCCTAATGTGAGAGGCACCAACAATTGGATCCCGATCGAAGCAACGGCGACGGCACCGGAGGATGCGTCGAAAGTCAGGCTTGATTTGAGGCTTAAAGGAACAGGAACAGCTTGGTTCGACGATGTTGAGCTGCTGAAACAAGCCGATCGTCCGGTAACGCTGGAACCGTTGTTTGAGGACAGCTTTGCGGCAGGGATTGGCAAGTGGGATTTATTCGGCAGCACGGACTGGCAGGTGCAGGGCAGCGGTACCGAGGCTCAGCTGGCAGGCACGACAACGGCGACATTCCCCCAACGCGCGGTGGTGAAGCCATCTTTGCTACCTTACAGCAGCTCTAATTACACTTTGACATTCTTGGCTAAAGGGGACCGCTTCCGGACGATGTTCCGTTACGCGTCGAGCACCGGTTATTATTTTCTGGAATTTAAAAATACGAAAGTCGTGGAATTGTGGAAGTATCCGAATACCTCTGTCAATGAGCAGGTGGGCGCCCAGGTAGATATCGGCGCTGCGCTGCCGGGCTTCAACGTGGCGGATTGGCATCAATACCAAGTGGAAGTGAACGGATCAACCTACAAGCTAATCATTGACGGGATAGAAGCTGCTTCATTTACCGATACATCTTTGACGGCAGGAGGGATTGGATTTTCTTTAAAAAGCGTGGGAGCTCCCGTATCCATGAATGTGAAGAATGTGGTCGTGAAGCCAATCGTCAATTCGCTCCCCGGAGGTAATTGATGTATGAAACAGCCCATCAGAAGCTTATGCCTGCTGCTGGCCATCGTTCTGCTGCCATGGTTTTCGCTGAATGCCGTGGCAGCGGAGCCCTCTCCGCTGTTCGCGGACAGCTTCACGGGAGGGTTGGGGAACTGGGATTTGTTCGGCACCACAGCCTTTGTCATAGAAGGCAGCGGTTCGCAAGCCCAGCTCAAAGGCACGACAACGGCGACATCTCCGCAGCGTGCGGTCGTCAAAACCACCAAGCTTCCTTACAGCTCCACGGATTACGATATTAGCTTTACGGCGGCGGGAGATCGCTTCCGGCTCATGTTCCGTTATTCTTCGGGAACGAGCTACTATTTTCTGGAGTTTAAAAATACGAAGTCAGTTGAACTTTGGAAATATCCAAATTCCTCGACGAATGTGCAGGTAGGGACACCTGTGGATATCGGGGCTGCTATTCCGGGATTTAACTTGTCGGATTCTCATGCGTATCGGCTGAGAGTCAAAGGGAGCGAGTTTAGACTCTACCTGGATGAAACATTAGCTGCGGCATTCACCGACACGTCGCTTACGGCAGGAGGAATCGGATTCTCTTTGAAAAGCGTCGGTCCGGCTGTTAATCTGGCCGTCAAGCAGGTTGTGGTGTCGCCCAATAATACGCAGGACACTTTCATTCACACCCCGGCGGCAGAGGTTCCGTATAATACGGATTTGCCGTTAACGTTCACCCTTGCCGGTACGGCTTCGGCGACCAATGCTCAGATTCATTATGCGTATGGGGATGAAATCCAGGGTCAGATCGTTCCGGCGGCAGGAAGCGGGAGCGGCCCGTATGCGGGCACGATTCCCGGATCGAACCGCTATAGGCAAATCCGTTATTACTTGACGGCGCAAGATGCCGAGGGTAGGCCTATGCGCTATCCGGAATCCGGGGAGATCATCGTGCCGATCCAAACGATTGTGCCGTATCGCAATAATTTTGAGGGCGAAACGGTTGGCGCAGCGCCTGCGGGCTGGAAAACAGGCGGAAACACCAGGGTCATTCAACTGCCGGACGGCAACAAGGTATTTAATTTGAATGGATCGGGCAGTGCCAAGCTGAATCTTCCGATGTACCAGAATGCGGATAATTTCAACGTTAAATTCAAGGCCAAATATGAACGCACAAGCACGGCCGTGCAAAATACTTGGCGCTTTCGCTACCGGGCTGTTGACGATATGAACAACAATGCGCTGGAGTGGGCGACGCATAATTCCAAATATTTTCTGATGCGGAAAACAACGCTTGGCGGCAACTATTATTTAGCCAACTATGTTCAATCCCTGCTGGATGATTGGCACGATTATGAGCTTCGCGTAAGCGGCATCACCCACAAGCTGTTCATAGACGGGGTGGAAACGGCCAGTGGGGACGATTCCGATGCGTTGGCGCTGGCAAAAGGCTATTTTCAGTGGAATGTTGTCGGCGGCATCAACTTGATGATCGATGACTTTGTGATCGAGCCGATGCCGATGCCATATGTCATTGATCTGCAGCCCGCTGGTAATTATGCGGGGATTTATACGCAGGCGGAGTCGCCTGGCTTCAAGCTGGCCTTGGAAGCGGGCGCGGAGGCGCATGCATTTCAGCTTGACTATACGGTACGCCGCGCGGATGGCGACCAAGGTGTAGTCGCTTCCGGAACGAAGTCGTACAGCTTGGAGGCTTATGCGACGGATACCGAAGTCGTCGCTTTAACGCCAAGCTTGAACGCGATTGGCACCTATGAGGTATCGGCTGCATTCTCGGTTGACGGCGCAGCCCAGCCAGCCAAAAAGATCCGGTTAGCTGTCGTTCAGCAGGCAGCCCCGGTCAAGGAGCCTGATTTGGATAATGAAAGCAAATTTGGCCTGAATACGCACTATGCCTTGAATTGGAATGACGATATTATTGACGGAGCGCGCAAGCTGGGAGCTCGTCATCATCGCTCAGGCATTTCGTGGGACGATGTGGATAAACATGTGCAGGATGGATCAGGTAAGACGGTTTATGATTACAGCAGAGTGGATCCGCAATTAAATAAATTATTTACTTACGGTTTTAATCAGATTACGGTGCTGGGCATTGATCGAAATGCCAGCTACCAAGAGGGGACGGCGACGACCACATCCGCTCTCAAAGCCATGGGCGATTTCGTCGCTGCCACGGTTAACCGGTACAAGGGGCAAATAAGGCAGTGGGAAATGCCCAACGAGCCGGAAATTTTCTCTAAGCCTTATGTACCAAGTGAATTTGTCCAGCTGCAAAAAGTCGCCTATTTGAACATGAAGAAGGCGGACCCGAATGCGATGCTGCTGGCGGGCGATCACACCTCAAGCGTGCGCAGCGTGCTGCCTAAGGAGCTCGAGGCCGGATCGTTCGATTATGCCGACGCGTATTCGTATCATCCGTACGTTTACAACTCCATGCCGGATGGCAATCTGCCGAGTCTCATCGCCGGTGTCAAAGATCTGGTCAACGCTTACGGCGGCTGGAAGGATTATTACTTGACCGAGGGAGGCTGGCCGACGGCCAAAGCGGGGTATCCTTCCGTATCCGAGGAGGTGCAGCGGGACTATATCGTTCGCGCTTTTCTGAACTACATGGTCACCGATCAAGTCAAAGCGTATGAATATTACAATTACAAAAACGACGGGACCGATGATCGGTATTACGATATTTTCTGGGGAATCACCGACAATGACGGCAGGCCGAAGCTGGCCTATGCAGCCGTTAATCAATTGATGACAACGCTGGATAAAGCGAAATATCTCGGAACTTGGGATACCGCTGACCCTGATGTTGCCGTTCATGTATTCCTGAATGGAGAAGTACCGGTACTTGTTGCATGGAAAAAAGTGGACCATAAGGACAATCCGGCTGTTAAATCGCCTACCAGCACGATTACGCTTCCCTTTGGCGCATCAGGGGTGACCGTGAAGGATATTAACGGTGTGAATGTGCCGGTAACTAGCGATAATGGCGGCGTGCAGCTTGTCGTTTCGGGATCTCCCGTTTATCTCACCGGGGCATCTACGTCATTTGTGTTTCAAACGGCAGCGAAGCTGCTGCGAGGCAAACAGCAGGAGGCGGCCGGCAGGCTGCTTGCTGTGAAAACAGCGCAAAATGCGGCGCTGGTAGATGCCGATTTGGCAGAGCTTAGCCGCATCGAAACAGAGCTGGAAGCAGCTGCGGGAAGCGGGAGTCGGGCTGCGGGCTTGGAGCAGGGAATCAAAGACATTTATACGTTGATGGTGCAAATGGCCGATCAATTGAAGAACGGCTATGTGGAGCGGGCTTCAGGCTACGTGGCGCTGGAGGCTTTGTACAACATGGCGGAGAGTGCTTCGGTGGCGCTTGCCTATGCGCTCGGCGGCATCAGCGCCAATTCATTAGACTATGCCCCATCTGTGCAAGCTTTGACGGCCTCGTATCAAGCCAAAAAAGGCGATAACAGCGTCATGCCGATCTCGACAGCGGCCGTGCTTCGCACGAACCGATACGGGAGGCTGGCGGAGGCGGCCCGCACAAGAGGCAGCTACGCGGAAAGCTACGCCTATAACTTGCTGGCGAGGGAGTTTGCGCGCGCGGCGTCGGCGATCGTCCAGTCGGAGCCGGCCAAATTCATCGGCGTGCTGGCTAATGCGGTGCCTACGCAGGTGAACGGAGAAGCCGGATATGCGAGTGCGCTTACGCTTTCGCTCGTGAACAACACCGAAGTTCCGCAGCAGGTGCAGGTACATTTGCAGGTCCCAAGCGGATGGGAGTCCTCCCAAGCGGCACAGGCGGCAGCGAGTGTTGAGATTCCGGCACAGAGTTCGGTGGATCTGCCTTATTCTGTGCCGGTGCCCGAAAATACGCTGAAAGGCCGTTATGAGGTTGCCTTTGAGATTTTGTATAACGGAGCCGCCTTTGACACGAAGAAGGTCCAATTGACCGTGGAGGACGGTCTTGATGTTAAGCTTGTTCCCGTGAAGAAAACGATCGAACAGCTCGATATTTTATCCGTGCAATTGACAGGCACTTCATCCTTTGCCAAGACGGGCAAGGTGAGAGTCAAAGGTCCGGACGGCGCCTTGCTGCAGCCGGTTGCTTCGGATGCCTTCCAGGATTTGAAGAAAGGCGATCGTGTGCAATTGGACTTCATATGGACGTACCATGAGCCGGCGGCATTCAATGAATACACGGTTGATATGCAAGTTGAAGAAACAGCCAGAAACAAGATCATTTACCACGATCCTGATCTTCCGATTGAGTTCAACCTTGTCCAGAAGGCAAACGGTTTGACGATCGATGGCGATCTGAGCGACTGGCAGGACGCTTTCCCGTTCCATCTTCGCAGCAAAGCGCAGCATTCGAGCGGCTATCGCGACCCTGCCAATTTGGAGGCGACCGCGTATGCCAAATGGGCGTCCGATGGCCTTTACTTTGCCGTATCCGTTCACGACGATATCCATAAGCAATCTGAGAATGCGGCGAACATGTGGAAAAACGATTCCGTTCAAGTCAGCTTGGACCCGCTGAATAATCGGGAGTCGCCTTACGGGCCGGACGATACGGAGTGGGGCTTCGCACTGGCTGATGATGGGACATTGCTTGTGAATATTTTCTACTCGACATCGCCGAATCCGAACGGAGACGTGAGCGGGCAGACACCGTTCCAAGCGGTGCGCGATGAGGCCGCAGGTCGGACTTACTATGAGTTCCAGATCCCAGGCTCCTATGTCAAAGATTTGAAACCGGAGCTTTTCGGGAAAATTGGGTTAAACGTTGCGGTTAACGATGCTGATTTGCAAAACGGACGGGACGATTTTATACAGTGGACCCAAGGGACCGCGGATTCGAAGAACACAGCTTTGTATGACTCGTTTGTGTTTATTGATTACACGCCGCCTGCGGATATCTCTGCGCCAATTTGGCCGGCAGACGCTAGAGTGACCGCATCCGATCTAGGAAGTGATCGTGTCACGCTGAATTGGACAGATGCGCAGGATAATAGAGCAGTAACAGGATACCGAATCCTGTGGGGGGAAAGCGTGACGGCTAGCGTCTACGGTTTCGTGGGGAGCGGTGAGGTGAGCAGCGTTATCGGCAGTGTTTACCACAGCGAATACACCACATCTACCGCCAAAGTCATTACGGGCTTGTCGGCGAACACGTCATACACCTTCATCGTTCAAGCTCAAGATGCAGCCGGAAATTGGAGCGTGTATGCGCCCTATGCCACTTTTATTACCGAGCAGGCAAACCGGGCTATGTTTTTGCCTGAGAGGGCCTCAAAGGCCGTCTCGGTAGACAAAATGGCGCTAAAGAATCGCGAGCCGTCCAAAAAGGCCGTCTCAATCGACGGGAGCAGGCAAACCGGGTGATGCCTTTGCCTGAGAGGGCCTAAAAGGCCCTCTTAGTAGACAAAATGGCGCAAAAGCATCGCGAGCCGCCCAAAAAGGCCGTCTCAGTCGGCTCGAGCAGGCAAAGCTCCATGCCCCGCAGGATGTTAGGGGAACTACAGGGCACTATTTTGCTGGAAACAGCCCGTCAGGCAAGGGAGTGGGAACTAGGGTCCGCTATTTCACCATTCTGAGCAGAAAGTCAAAGTACTTGGGTGAAATAAGACCCTGTAGTTTCCCATAAACACCCAAAAAGCCCCATTTCGCCGAAATAAGGGAACAGAGTTCCCTCCCATCCCGCGAATTTCAAGATAAGCCGGTCCCAACCTAATTGAGGAGGGGACCCTTTATTTTTTTCCTAAAAAGATTCGGCGTTATGCCTTCTTCTGTTTTGAACGTGTGGAAGAAATGAGAGAGATCGTTGAAGCCAACGGTGTATGCGATCTCTGTAATAGAGAGGGGGCTGTCCATAAGAAGCCGTTTTGCCTGATCGATGCGATAAAGGGTCAAATAACGGTTGATGGAAAGTCCGGTCCATTGTTTGAAATGATCGTACATATGGGATCTGGAAACATTAAAGTGTTCATGCAAACGACTGGACTCGATGCGGTCCGCATAATGCTCGGATAAATAATGTAGGATTCGTTCGGCCAAATGCAGCGGTGTAAGGTTCGTTTTCGCGTGATCCGTGGCGGGTTCTTCCTCCCGTTCAAGCACAATCAACAATCCGGCAAGCAGATGCAGCGCAGCAGCCTCGTAATGGAGCTGCCTGCCTGCAGCTTCTTGCGAAATTTGCGCAAGCATGGCATGAAAGAACGTGATTTGCTCAGCGGAAACTTTTTTATGCAGCGAGGAAGAGTCGGATTCCAGCAAGAAGCTGCGAACGCCGCCGTCGCTAACGGGAAGTCCTTCAAACCATGATTGAACGTACCGCTCATGAATAGAGAGAACGAAGCGATGCAATGGCTTTGTTCCGCTGACACGCGGCCAGTGCAGCACAAAGGGCTTGATGATGGTGAAAGTTCCGGGCTCAAGGGCATATACGCGATCCCCCACCAGCAGTTTTCCTTGCCCTTCCGTACAAAAATAAAACTCGTAACCGCGATGCGAATGCATCTGCGATTGTCCGATTGCCCCCGTGCGAAATTGGCAGTGGATCGGGAATTCGTCCAAAAACTGATTCGTTACGGTATCCAAAGCAAATGGGGAAGGATGTGAGAGGGAAACCATAGGATCACCTCCATAGTTTTTTGATGTAATGCTTATTGTATCACAGCCCGTTTAGCGGGAGTCGGAAACCTTGGAAAATTCCCCATAAAATTCGGACGCTTATCCAAGTTATACGTGAGAAAAACAGGTACTTTGAAGGTGTAAAGAAACGCATGAAAAATACGCATGAAAAAAACCTTCAAGGAGTGAGATCAGGATGAATAGGGACGATCTGAAAGCGGCGGCAGAAAGGGTTTATCGGAGAATGGTCGGAGTGCCTTCCACGGAATGGGGCATGAATTTGGATAGCTGGGACTGGGTGCCGGGGGTCGGGGTCATATCGATCCTGGCTTATGCCGAGCATGCGCAGGAACAAGAAGTTATCGGATTTTTACGGCTGTGGACGGAACGCAATCATCATTTGAGCGAGCAGGTGAAAGTGATCAACTCGTTAGCTCCTTATGCGATCTTCCCGGATCTTTACCGCCATACAGGGGACCCGTGGTATTTGGAGACGGCGAAAAAGATCGGCGACTGGCTGCTGGCGGAAGCACCGCGCACCCGCGAAGGCGCATTTGAGCACACGGTGACGGAGAAGGCAAGTTTTCCTGAGCAGGTATGGGCGGATACGTTGTTTATGGCCGTGCTTTTTTTAGCCCGGCTGGCGAGGCTGACATCGGAGAGCAAATATGCGAAAGAGGCGGCTTTCCAGCTTTTTGTTCATTTGCGCTTGCTTCAAGACCCGCAAACCGGCGTGCTTTTTCATGGATGGAACTGTGCGGAAGGCGGCCATATGTCAGCGGCCCGTTGGACGCGCGCCAACGCCTGGGTTGTGCTGGCTTGTCCGTGGATTGTTCAAGAAATCGAATCGTTAGTTGACATTTCGAGTGAAATTCCGGAGCGGTACCGGAAGCTTGCTGCAGGGCTAAGGGAGTATCAAGGGGAGGACGGACTATGGCCTACAGTCTTGGACGAACCGGAATTTTACCGGGAAACTTCCGGAAGCGCTGGCATTGCGGCAGGGTGGCTAGCCGGAGTCCGCAGCGGTTGGTTGGATCAGAGCTATCTTCCATTGGCGCAGAAAGCATTGCAGGGGATATGGCCATTCATAGCGCCCGATGGGACGTTAAACGGTGTGTCCGGAGGTACTCCGGTCATGCCAAGCATTGCCGCGTATCAAGCAATTCCATGTTACCCGACCCTATACGGACAAGGGCTGGCGCTTATTTTACTGTCCATGGCGATGTCAGATTCATAATGTATCACCACTTAAAGTTACAGGCGGCAGCCAAGTTCTTCTTGGCATAGTCCGCCTTTTTTCTTGCGGTACGGAGTATTTTTGACTATAGTCCAAGATAGGAAGAAGGCTAACGAAGCAAGGAGTGCTTGGAATGAAATCAGCTAGAATGATGTATGCGAATTTAAGTTTGAGAGTACGGCTGACTTCTTCGTACATTGCGCTGATCGTCGTCTCGATGACCGTACTGGGCGTTGGTTACTATGTGAAAAGTTCGGAAGTTATTTTGAAGAACGCGAGCGGAACGTATTTGGGGTTAGTAAAAAGCAGCAATCAATCCTTGGATGCGAAGTTTGCGAGTGTCGAGCAGAGCGCGATCAACATGCATTTGGATGAAGATTTATTCAATGTATTCAATACAACCGATTTGCAAAAGAAATATTTGGATTATGAAAACGATCGAAAAGTAACCCGGGTCCTGCAGAAATATTTTCCTACTTCGGAAGATGTATATTCGGTCAATTTGGCCACGAAAGAGTATACGTTTGGGGGAAATCCTAATTTTTGGATCCCGAAAAAGGACTTTTCCGCCTCCGATATTTACCAGATAGGGATCAACTCTACAGACCGCACTTTGTGGGTTCCAACGTATAATTTACTTGAGAAATTTTATGCCTCCTCCGCGGTATCCAGCACGAAAGACCAGTACGTATTCACAGCCACGAGGCTGATTAACTTATCGCATGTCTCAAACAACTTGTTGAGATCTATGGATAAAGACGCAGAAAGGCCGATTCTTCTCGTTAATTTTCAGGAATCCATGATCGGCAGGGCGTTTAAGGAGAGTCTTGTTGTGAAGGATTCTTATTATTATGTTTTGACAGGCGATAATGCGGTCGTTTCAACTTCCAATCAAGGGGGCCTCCGGTCCGTGAGCCAGGAGTGGATCAACAATGCCATCACCCGGAAGAGCGGGACGGAATTTGTGCAAGTGGACGGGAAAAAGATGGTCGTCTGCTTCGATGTGATCGCTACGACAGGCTGGCTGTCTGCGGTATTCATCCCGTATGACAATCTATTGAAAACGATGCCAAATATGTTCAGCTATACGCTCTATTCCACGATATTGGTCATTGTCCTGTCCATATTTCTTGCCTCTTTTTTTTCAAGTCGAATTACTATGCCTCTTAAGAAGCTAATGTGGGGGATTAAACAGATTGGAGAAGGGAATTTCAATACGAGGATTGACACTTATGGCACTAGCGAAGTCAACCTCATCATCCATAAATTTAATCAGATGAACGATAAAATCCAAGTATTGATCGAGGAGAATTACGAGACGCATCTGAAGGAGATGGAGGCCGAATTAAAAGCGCTGAATTTCCAATTCAACCCGCATTTTCTTTATAATACACTCAATATTATCAACTATTTAGCCATCGAAAATAAGCAGACGGTGATCAGCAATATGCTCGTGGAGCTTTCGGAGATGCTGGAATATACGGCCAAAAAATCCGGCGAAGTGGCTTTCAGCGAAGATGTGAAATATCTGCAAAATTACGATTATATTATGAGGCAGCGGTTTGAAGATAAATTCCAAATTGAATATCAGATCGATCCGGCCTTATACCGCTACACGGTGCCCAAATTTTTCTTGCAGCCTTTTATGGAGAATGCGCTGATTCATGCTTTGGAAGACACGGAAACAGGCGGATGGATTCGGGTAAGCGGGAGGATTGACGGTACGACGAGGGTATTTACGATTGAAGATAACGGGAAAGGCATGGACCCGGATACGCTGGTGCGCGTGCTAGCGACCATAGACGATCCTGTCAGCATGAGCAAATCGATCGGTATCGCCAATGTGAACAAGCGCGTGAAGCTTATCTATGGTTCTCAGTACGGTGTAGAAATCCATTCTCAAGGGAATAAAGGTACTAAGATAACAATTACTTTGCCGCTGCCGCCGGACTCCACATCCATGCTGAACGAAGATGGCGGAGGAAGCTAACCTTATAAGCATACCTGCTCAAAGGGCTGTCCCATAAGTCATAGAAATGACTGGCGACGGCTTCTTTTTCATGATGAAAATCAAAA
Organism: Paenibacillus sp. FW126-R14; assembly: GCF_058789495.1. Taxonomy (NCBI): domain Bacteria; kingdom Bacillati; phylum Bacillota; class Bacilli; order Caryophanales; family Paenibacillaceae; genus Paenibacillus; species Paenibacillus sp. FW126-R14. The sequence goes on from NZ_JBYTBS010000061.1 coordinate 35,366, forward strand.
ATGTAAGGGTTTTCGGTACAAAAGTCCACCTTTTCACGTTTTTTAGAGTAGGATTGGCCGAATCATCCACGATATGATGAAAGCGTAAACAAGATAACGTTCATGGAGGGGTTAAAATGAAAGAAGGAAAGAAAGGGCTGCTCGCGGTCACTAGCTTACTCACGGTATCCCTGCTTGCCGGATGTTCCACAGGCGGACAAACGAGCTCAGGCGACGCTAACGGAAACAACGGCCAAGCTGCCCAAAAGGAAGTGGAAATCTCCTACTGGAGACCGCAAGCGAGCGGTCCGGAAGACGATTTCTACGTTAGAAGAGTCGATGAGTTCAATAAGGCTTACCAAGGGAAAATCAAGTTGAAAATGGAGCCGATTACAAGAGGAAACTCTTTTGCCTATGAAGATAAAATTAATGCGGCTGTAGCTTCCCATACGCTCCCGGACGTGCTTTCCATGGACGGTCCGAATGTGGCGAACTATGCAGCATCCAAAATTGTCATCCCGCTGGATGAGTATTATACCAAGGACGATTTCAACGACTTCGTTCCATCCATCATCCAGCAGGGGACTTATAAAGATAAATTTTATGCCGCCGGGCTGGTCGAGTCCTCTGTTGTCTTGTTTTACAACAAGAAGATTATGAAGCAGTACGGCATTGAGCCGCCGACGAATATGAAGGACGCCTGGACTTGGGATCAGTGGTATGACGTGATGAAGAAGACGGCGCAGAACGACGTATTCGGCACGAACATGATCAATGATAAAGGCGAGTGGATGACGTACGCTTTCGAGCAAATGTGGATTTCGGCGGGAACGGACATTGTGAATAAAGAAGGCACATCGGCGAAAGGTTGGGTAAACAGCGACAAGGGACTTGCGGCTGCCAACTTCCTGCAAAAACTGGCCAAGGAAAAATTGTTTAACATTGATCCGAAGCCGACCGAGTTCGAAGAAGGCAAAGCGGCGACAAAGCTGGGCGGACCGTGGAACATTCCGGGCTTTAAGAACTATCCGGATTTGGAATGGGGCATCACCTATTTCCCTAGGAAAGCTGACGGCATCTCCACCTCTCCATCCGGCAGTTGGGCTATCGGCGTAACCACGGACAGCAAGCATCCGAAGGAAGCGGCGGAAGTGGTGAAGTGGATGACGAACAAGGATAGCTCCGCTCAGCTTGCCAAAGCCATCAGCATGCCGGCGAGCAGGAAATCGGCCTATGACAGTCTGCCGGAATACAACGAGCTTCCATTGCGGGTTATTAAGGAACAGGTGACGACGGTATCCCATGCAAGACCTGTAACACCGGCCTATCCGGTGCTGACGCAAAAGTTCGCCGAAGCATTAACGGACATCATGATGGGAGCCGATGTGAAGAAATCTTTGGATAACGTAGCTGCGTCTTATGATGAAGAATATAAACGAAACTTTAGCAATTAAAACTTTCAATGATTACGCAGAAGCGGCATCAAGACAGGCTCGAATTCAGCCGGATGCCGCTCTCCGCGGTCATTCAGAAGGGAAGTGATGATCGATCCATGCAGAACGTTACGACACAAGTTCACACAAACACGAAGTCTAAAGTGTCATCAATCGGACTTCAGAAGCGAAGAGAGTCCATCACGGGCTATTCGTTCATACTGCCAGCCGTGCTCCTGCTCTTTGTATTCCTGCTGCTGCCATTTTTGCTGGCGGTGGTGTTCGGTTTCACCAAATTCAATTTATTGCGGCCGGATCAGATTAAATTTACAGGCTTGGATAATTACATGCTCCTATTTAAGGATAAGCTCTTTTATAAATCTTTATATAACACGATGTATTTCACAGTTATCGTTGTTCCCGTTCAGTCGGCGGTAGCGCTGCTGTTGGCCTTGTTAGTCAACAATCAGCTTAAGCTGAGAAATGTATTCCGGATCTCTTACTTTAGCCCGGTTATTACATCGATGACGGTCATCGCGATTTTGTGGATTTCCCTGTATAACCCGAATGAGGGACTGATCAATTCCGCTTTACATCTGTTTGGCATACCGAAACAGCCCTTTTTGCGAAGCGCGGATCAGGCGATGAACTCTATCATCTTCATGTCCGTATGGCAAGCGGCGGGATATCAAATGATGATTTTTTTGGCGGGCCTTCAAAGTATTCCGAAAGATTTGTACGAAGCCTCGGCGATGGACGGTGCGAACAGGTTCCAACAGCTCAAATTTATTACGATTCCAAGCTTGTATAATGTCATCGTATTCGTTCTGACGATTACTACGATTCAAGCGGTGAAGCTGTTCACTCAACCTTATGTGATGACGGGCGGCGGGCCGGAGAATTCCACCAGAACGCTTGCGCTGCTCATTTACCAGCAAGGTTTCCAATTCAGGAACGCAGGTTATGCCTCCGCCGTATCCGTTATTTTCTTCCTCATCGTAGTCGCGATTTCGTTTTCTATGAAGAAATTTTTTAAAGACAGATAATAATAGAAAGGAGATGTGCTCATGGCTGATCGTAAGATTAAAATATTCCTCTATGCGTCTAATATTGTCATGTCGGTGCTCTTTTTGATCCCGCTCGTCTGGATGGTCGTTTCATCGCTCAAACCGGAAAATCAAATTTTCGCAGATCTAGGCTCGATCAAGTCTTTACTTCCTACGACTATAACATTTGACAATTATATAAAAGCCTTCAACCGGATTCCCATGATGAAATATTTATTTAACAGTCTGTTCTATGTTTCGATTATCGGCATAAGCGGCTTAGGGGTTAACTCGATCTGCGGGTATGCGCTGGCCAAGCTTAATTTTAAAGGAAAAGGCGTCATTCTTACCGCCATCATTGCGCTGATGATCGTACCGTTCGAAAGTATAGTGATGCCGCTCTACTTCGTCGTCAACGGCTTGAGCTGGGTGAACACGTGGCTGGCGCTTATCGTCCCGTTCATTGCGAACTGCTTCAGCATTTTCATGTTCCGCCAGTTTTTCATGGATATTCCGAACGAACTTCTGGAATCGGCGGCGATAGACGGCTCGTCTCCTTTGAAGACATTTCTGAAAATTGTCGTTCCCCTTTCAGGACCCGTATTTACGACGGTTTTCATTCTGGATTTTATCTCCCATTGGGGGGATTTCATGTGGCCTATTCTGGTCACCACGGGAGAATCTTTGAGGAACATCCAGCTCGGTATTCAAACGTTCTTTACATTGCCTCCTATTTTCTACGGACAAATTATGGCGACGCTTACGTTTACCACTTTGCCGATCGTTGCGATTTTTCTGCTTCTGCAAAAGTATTATGTACAGGGGATCACCAGCACCGGTATCAAAGGGTAATTAGACTCGGCTAATCGGGCCGGGCAACATTTTATAGGAATAGAGGTAGTTGTATGACGAGCGAAATGACTAACGAATTGACCAACGAATTGTACAGACCGCAGTTTCACTTTTCTCCCCAGCTTAATTGGATGAACGATCCGAACGGACTCGTCTATTTCGATGGCGAATACCATTTGTTTTATCAATATCATCCTCATGGAACGACATGGGGACCGATGCATTGGGGCCATGCGATCAGCAGGGACCTTGTGCATTGGGAGCATGCGCCGATTGCTTTGGAGCCCGATGAGCACGGGCAAATTTTTTCCGGCAGTGCCGTTGTGGATTGGAAAGATACGAGCGGTTTTTTTGACGGAGAAGCCGGATTGGTCGCTATTTTTACGCATCATGATCAAGAACCGGACAGCGGTATTCCAAGAGAACGCCAAAGCTTGGCTTACAGCCGGGATTCCGGCAGAACTTGGACTAAATACAGCGGCAACCCGGTGCTGACCGATGCCAGGTTTCCGGATTTCCGCGACCCTAAAGTGTTCTGGCATACGCAGACAAACCAGTGGATCATGATACTAGCCTCCGGTCAAACGGTAAGCATCTATCATTCGGCGAATTTGAAGGATTGGTCCTTTGCCAGTCAATTCGGAGAGGGAGAAGGGGCGCATATCGGTGTCTGGGAATGTCCCGATTTATTCGAGCTTGCGATAGACGGCGATCCTGCGCGAACGAAATGGGTGATGCTCGTCTCCATTGGCAATTCCCCGGAATATCCCGAGGGCTCCAGAACACAGTACTTTATAGGCGATTTCGACGGTACGGTGTTTAAGAACGATGCCTCACCCGAAACGGTCGCATGGCTTGATGGCGGGAGAGATAATTACGCGGGAGTTAGTTGGTCGGACATTCCGGCCAAGGACGGCCGCCGCATCTATATCGGATGGATGAGCAACTGGAAATACGCGCAAGTGACGCCAACGACAAGCTGGCGCAGCGCCATGACACTCCCAAGAACGCTGGGCTTAAAAAGCCGCAAGGATCAAATCATGCTTGTGCAGCAGCCTGTGCATGAATTAAACCAGTTGAAAGTAGACACTTCTAACTGGCAGGATACGATCGTGGAGCCCGGTCACAGCGCGCTGCCTGTATTTGATCTTTCGTGCTTTGTGATAGAAGCAGAGTTTGAACTGCAGACTGCCGCGGAATTTGGATTCAAAGTCCGGACATCCGGTTTATCTGAAACTGTGGTAGGCTATAAAGTAGAAAAGCAAGAGATTTTCGTCGATCGTTCTCGTTCCGGCGAAGATGCCTTCCATGCCGATTTCTCAGGCAGACATGCGGTCAAGGCGGAAGCGCAGGAGCGGCGGTTCAAGCTGCACATTTGGGTGGATGCGTCATCGGTCGAAGTGTTTGCAGGCGAAGGTGAAGCCGTTATTACCGACTTAATATTTCCCGGGAAAGAAGAGAAAAATCTGGAGATCTATGCGCTTCAAGGAACAGTTAGACTGATCTCGCTAAACATATCTCCGCTGAAGAGCATTTGGACATAGAGGGATTTTTGATCGGAGGTCAAAGTCTCACATTTTTAGGAGGCTGGCATGCAAAACATTCTGGTAGTGGATGATGAGGCCATACAGCGAAGAGTACTCGCCAAAATGATCAGGGAAGCCAGACCTGACTGTCAAGTGTTGGAAGCCAAAAACGGTCAAGAAGCCTTAGGAATCATCCACTGTAATGACATCGATATTGTGTTCACGGATATTAAGATGCCTATACTGGACGGTCTAGAGCTGATTGAGAAGATGAATGCTTCATCGCATGACATCAAGGTGATTATCCTCAGCGGTTACCGGTATTTTGAATATGCGCAAAAAGCGGTCCAATTGGGTGCCTTTGACTATTTGGTCAAGCCCGTGAAAGAGGAAAGCATAGCCCAAACCTTGGAGAAAGTGGAGAGCAGCATTCGAAAAGAACAAACGAATCTGCTCGAAAACGAAGAAATCAAGCAGCAGTTGAACAGGACCTTATCGGTCTATTATGAACGTCTTCTCTCTGACTGGGTGACGGGAGGAATAGCCGAGTCCAAATGCTCTGAGATCCGCCAACAATTTTCCCTGGAAAACAGGGGGATCGTCATTGCCGCTAAACTGAACGATGAAAGTCTGCTGATGGAACCGTTACATAGTGCAGATCGCATGAAAAGCGATATGTTAAGGGGGATGGAAGGCCGTGTGAGCAGCATCGGTCCTTCCGTCTCGTTCTTCTCCGGCGAGGATAAGGGCTTGCTGATCACGGTGCTGACCATGGATCGGCCTTATGCCATAGAAAGCGGGACGTTGACGACGCTGTTGAATCAGTTCGCGGCCCAAACGTTTGAGCAATTCGGCATCACTTTGACGATCGGGATTGGAGAGGAGCGAAGCCATCTGTTTCAGGAAGCGAGACATGCTTGCAAGGAAGCGCTGACAGCGGCTTCTTTTCGCTACTTTTTGCCTGCACAAGATGTGATTCGGTATTCGGATATTAGCGGCTTTATTCGCCCCATGCATTATGATTATTTGAAAGAGGAAGAACTGTTCAAGGAAGCTATCCGTAAAACAAAAAGCGAGCAGATCGCTAAACATGTCGATGAATGGTTTGAACGTGTCCTGGAAAACGGATTTCCTTATCCCGATCAATGGAATAAAGCTGTCATTCGTATGGTGTCCGGGACAGCTGCTGTGATTAAAGACTTTGTGACGGAGCAGGACTATACCGATATTCTGGTGAAAGCCGAAACGCGGCTGACTGCCAGCAGTGACTATGCAAGTTGTAAAAGCCGGTTTCTCGAAACGCTTTTGCTGTTTATGGACATCCTCCTGAAGAGCCGTTCCAAAAAACACGAATCCGTTATCGAAACATGCGTTCATTATCTGGAGATGCACTATATGGAGGACTTGTCTCTGGATCGGGTAGCGAATCATTTGTTTTTTAGCCCGAATTATTTGAGCCTGATTTTCAAAAACCATTTGGGGATGACATTCAGTAAATATTTGACCGACATGCGGATTAAGAAAGGGATCGAACTGCTGCAAAACAGCACCATGAAAGTTTACGAAATCGCACCCAGAGTCGGCTTCAAGGATGAAAAGTATTTCTATAGAGTGTTTAAGAGCCGGTTCGGAGTGACGCCGGACGAATATCGCAGGAACATTCATTTGCACAAGAAGGAGGTATATTGAGATGCTGCGCATTGGAGCCATTGAAGCTGGAGGGACTAAGTTCGTTTGCGGTATTGGAAGTGACTCCGGCGTTATTGAGGATCAAATTAGTTTTCCAACGGAACGTCCGGAACAGACTTTAGAAAAAGTGATCAACTATTTTACGGATAAAAATGTGGCGGCAATTGGCATAGGATCGTTTGGACCTATTAATGTCGACCCTAAAAGTCCTACCTATGGCTATGTTACTACGACGCCTAAGCCGGGTTGGGCTAATTATGATTTTCTAGGTACATTGAAGCAAGTTTTCGATGTGCCCTTCGGATGGGACACGGATGTCAATGCTGCGGCTTTTGGAGAAGCGAAATGGGGAGCGGCCAAAGGGCTTGACAGCTGTGTTTATTATACGATTGGTACCGGAATCGGAGTAGGCGTATACATGGAGGGGCGCTTGGTGCATGGACTTGTGCATCCGGAAGGCGGTCATGTGTTGGTCAGACGTCATAAAGAAGACGCTTTCGAGGGAATATGCACGTATCATGGGGATTGTTTTGAGGGGCTGGCTGCGGGTCCGGCTATTGAGAAGCGGTGGCATTTGAAAGGAAACGAGCTGCCTGCGGATCATCCTGCGTGGGATTTAGAAGCTTATTATATTGCCCAATCCATAAGTTCTACCATCTTAATGCTGTCGCCGAAAATCGTCATTTTGGGCGGTGGCGTCATGCACCAAAAGCAATTGTATCCAATGATTCGTTCTTATGTTCAAAGGAATTTGAACGGCTATATTAACACCCCCGTTTTACTGGAGGATATTAATGGCTATATCGTAGCTCCAGGTTTAGGGAATAATGCCGGCTTGTGCGGAGCGCTTGCCCTGGGCGTTGAGGCTTTAGTGAGCTTTAATGAAAGTAGGCATTGATTACATTGAAGGATAAATTCAGACATTGATTAAATTGCAGGACAAATTCATGATGGGATTAGGAGGAGCTTGCTATATGGCGGCTTCTTTTTTTGACGACCAAGGCATCGCCTGCTCACCCGCCACTCGCTTGACAGGATAGTTTCTTATAATCAATTAGTCACTGTCCGGACATCTGAACGGAGGATAAAATGATTGATATACAATAAGAATTGTGGGGACTTATTCATGAAGGATATCCATTTTGATCAAATTATCACCAGACTTCGGGCTGCCGGGTGTGTTTTTGCCGAGGATGAGGCCCGGATGCTTATTTCAGCGGCGGAAACGCCGGATGAGCTTGATGCTATGGTAGGTCGGCGCGCACAGGGCTTTCCGATTGAGCACGTTATTGGTTGGGCGGAATTTTGCGGTCTGCGGATCGCGGTGGACCCGGGAGTCTTCATTCCTCGCCACCGTACGGAGTTTCTCGTTCGTCAGGCTGCCCAAATTGCCAGGTCAGGAGCCGTCGTCGTTGATCTATGCTGCGGTTCGGGCGCGTTGGGCGCTGCGCTGGCTGCGACATTGGAACGGATTGAGCTGCATGCAGTGGACATTGACCCGGCGGCAGTTCGGTGTGCACGCCGCAATCTTGCAGCTGCCGGGGGGCGCGTGTACGAAGGCGATCTTTTCGAGGCGCTGCCTGCGGCATTGCTTAACCGTATCGACATCCTGCTCGCCAACGTCCCCTACGTACCAACCGCGTCTATCGAGCTTCTCTCGGGTGAAGCCCGTATTCATGAAGCTCGGATTGCGCTTGACGGGGGGACGGACGGGCTTGATGTGCAGCGAAGGGTGGCGCTGGCCGCACCGCTCTGGCTGGCGCCGGGCGGCCACCTGCTGGTCGAGGTCAGCGAACGGCAGGCGCCGCAGGCTGTCGAGATTTTTGCCCGGAGCGGGCTAATCCCGTCGGTTGCCAGATTCGAGGAGCTGGACGCTACCGTCATCGTTGGAACTAAGCCCGCCTGCTAGAGCGGACTTGACTGCTGACAGGTCATGCGAAACTTGACTGGGAACGTGTGTTCTGGTATTGTTTTAAAGCATGGAAGCAATTCTGAGACGAGGGGAATGTTGGAACAAATGAAAGCACCTCATGTAAAGCTAAACATTTGGTCGGATGATAACCTTGATTTACTTCGTCTGATCAATGCTCCTGAAATGATGGAACATCTCGGAGGTTCGGAAACGGAAGAGCAAATCGTAAATCGGCACAAACGGTATCTGGAGATCGACGGAAAAGGGACCGGCCGCATGTTTAGTATTGTGCTGCTGCCTGGAAACGAAACCGTCGGCAGTATCGGTTACTGGGATAGCATGTGGAAAGGCGAGAGCGTGTACGAGATTGGCTGGAGTGTCTTACCGTCATTTCAAGGCAGAGGAATTGCGACCGCAGCCGTCGTAGAAGCTGTTGCAGATGCAAAGGCTGAGAGAAAGCACAAGTATATTCATGCATTCCCGTCCATAGACAACCCGGCGTCCAACGCAGTTTGCCAAAAGATTGGCTTTCAATTGATGAGCAATTGCGAATTTGAGTACCCTCCAGGAAACTTTATGCAATGTAACGATTGGAGATTGGAAGTAGATGCGGCCAATATTGTTTCTGATAAAAGGTTGTAATACTTTTCAATCCATGGTATATTGCAAATCCACCAATTAACGCGAATGCATTCTTTGGATGGACATCTTAAATAAACGACATGGAGCCGTTCGGATGGTCGTTTAAAAAAAGATAAAAAAACACTTGCAATTGAATTTTATACATGGTATATTACTCCTCGCTGCTTCGGTGACGCGGCAGTGAACGAAAGAAATTGATCTTTGAAAACTGAACAACGAGTGAGTAAGCACAGTCGAGCAATCGACTATAAATGAGATGAATAATCTCGC